>NZ_CP012752.1:602272-903409 GCF_001302585.1 Kibdelosporangium phytohabitans
TTCGTCGCGATCGTCTTGCCCGCGAGGTCTTTCGGGCTCTTGATCTGCGAGTCGCGGCCGACCATGATCACGAAGATGTTCTCGGCGGTCTGGTAGCTGTCCGCGACGAACTTGAAGTCGCCGGTGCCTTTCGCCTGCGCCTGGAACACCGGCACGTACGCGCCGTAGGTGAACTGCAGCTCGTTGGACAACAGCTTCGGGATCGCCGTCGCCGCGCCGGTCACCGTTTCCAGCTCCACTTCGAGCCCGACCTCTTTGAAGTACCCCTTCTGCTGCGCGAGGTGCACCGGGGTCGAGTCGATGATCGGCATCGCGCCGACGCGGATCTTGGTGCGTTCGAGCTGCCCGTTGCCGCCGCCACCGTTGCCGCCGCCGCCACCGTCGTCGGACGCGCCGAGAGCACCACAACCACTCAGCGCCGCGATGAGACTCGCGGACCCCAGGATGCTGAGCGCGGCTCTGCGGCTGTGAACAGACCTACTGCCTCTTCCAAGCATGTGCTGCCTTATCTGGGAGTGAGGATCTGGAACAGACGAGACGCCGGTGTTCCGACCGTGCAGAGCCCTGGATACGCGATCAGGCGCCCCGGCGCGCCCCTGTTGCGGTGTTTTATACACCACGAGATCGACTCGCAGGGAGATCGATCACCCCGATCTTCGACCCATTGGTGATCTTTTGGCAACGGCGTGAATAAATACGATCATTAGTGCGCGGGGAGGTATTCCAGGGCACTCTCGGTGCGCCCGTTTCCCTCATGTGCCGACGGCGGATGGAGCATTGACCGAAATTGTTCCCGGTAGCCGAAAACCGGCCGACGCGAGTGCGTCGACCGGTTTTCGGTCTCGTCAGCGGGAAAGGGCGTCAGCCGGTGCTGGCGTCGCTCTTGCGCCGCGCCTGCTCGCGCTCGGCCTCGAGGAACCGCGCGGCCGCGGCCGACTCCTCGGCCGGCGTCGGCCGCTTGACCGGTTCGTGCGCGACGGCGGGCTGGTTGTGCAGCAGCCGAGCCACCTCGCCGCGCAACGCGACGAAGTTCTTCGACTCGCGCGTGGTGATCTGGTCGCGCTGGGCGGGCAGGTCCACGGGCAGGTCCGCCACGATCGACGCGGGCGACTTGGACAGCACCAGCACCCGGTCGCCGAGGTACACGCTCTCGTCGATGTCGTGCGTGACGAGCAGAACCGTGCTCGAGTGCTCGTGCCGCACGCGCAGCAACAGGTCTTCCAGTTCGAAGCGGGTCTGCGCGTCCACTGACGCGAAGGGCTCGTCCATCAGCAGCAACGAGGGCTGGCACGCCAGCGCACGCGCGATCGACACGCGCTGCTGCATCCCGCCCGACAACTGCCACGGGTACTTCGCACCCGCGCCCGACAGGCCGACCCACTCCAGCGCCTCGGCGGAACGCTTGCGGCGCTCGGCACGCGAGACCCCGCGTGAACGCAAGGGGAATTCCACGTTGCCGCGCACCGAAAGCCACGGGAACAGCGAACGGCTGTAGTCCTGGAAGACCACGGCCAGGTCCTCCGGGGTGCGGTCGATCTTGTCGCCGTGCAGCGACACTGTGCCCTCGGACGGCTTGATCAGACCTGCGATGCACCGCAGCAGCGTCGACTTGCCGCAGCCCGACGGGCCGACGATGCACGCCAGCTCCCCGGTGGCCACCTCGAAGGTGAGGTTCTGCACCGCGGTGTGCGCGGCCGGCCCGGAGCCGTACGTGTGCCGCAGGTCGGCGACTTCCAGCATGGGCGTCATCAGTTCAGCCTCCGGCCTTGACAGTACTCACTTGCGCGTTACGAGTGGGTTGCCAGGAGAGCACGCGCCGCTCCACCGCCAGCAACAAGTTGTTCAGCACGAAGCCGAGCACGCCGAGCAGGACGATGACCGCCCACATGTTCGGGTAGTCGTACTGCCGCTGGGCGTCGGTGAGCTGGGTGCCCATCCCGGTGGCCGCGCCGACCAGTTCGGAGATCACCATCAGCACCAACGACAGCGACAGCGACACCCGCAGCCCGGCGAAGATCTTCGGCAGAGCGGCGGGCAGCACGACCATGGTGATCCACTGTGTCCTCGGGATGCGGAACGACCGCGCGGTGTCCGTCTTCACCGCGTCGACCGACCGGGCGCCGTCCACCGAGTTGAGCAGGATCGGCCACAGCGCGCCGAACGCGATCAGCGCGATCTTCTGCGGCGACTCGATGCCGAAGATCACCATGAAGAACGGCAGCAGCAGCACCGGCGGGATCGAGCGCAGGAACGCGAACAGCGGTCCGAAGTAGTCGATCCCGTTCTTGGAGCGGCCGAGTGCGATGCCCAGTGCGATCCCGACGACCGCGGCGCCGAGCCAGCCGGTCAGCAGCCTGCCGAGACTGGGCAGGACGTGGACGAAGACGTTGTCGTGCAACCAGAGCTGTGACGCCGGGCCGCCGAGCCACAGGTTGCCGGCCGCTTCGACGATCGACAGCGGGGTCGGGAAGAACTTCGACCCGCTCGCCATCGTCAGCAGCTGCCAGGCCGCCAGGACACCGATGAACACGATCCAGCGCTGCGCGAATCCCCGCAGGTGCGTCATTTGCCCGCCTCCACGCTGTTCCACTTGAACAGCACGCGCTGGAGTTTGAGGAAGCCGCCGTCCAGCAGGTAGCCGATCACGCCCGCGAGCAGCGTCACCGCGAGGATCACGTCCTGCCTGCCGGAGCCGCTGGCCCAGTCCAGGGTGAACTTCCCGATCCCGATCACGCCACCGGCCAGGTACTCGACGCTGATCACCACGATCAGGATGACCGCGCTGGCCAGCCGGACACCGGTGAAGATGAACGGTGCCGCGTGCGGCAGGCCGACGGTGAACATCGTGCGCGCCTTGCCGAGGCCGAACGACCGCGCGGTGTCCAGCAGCAGCGGGTCGATCTCGTCGAGCGCGTAGATCGTGTTGAACAGGATCGGCCAGACCGCGGCGTACACCGCGAGCGTGATCTTGGTTTCCACGCCGGAGCCGAGCATCACGATGATCAGCGGGATGATCGCGACCGACGGGATCGGCCGGAGGAACTCGACGATCACCCGGGTGGCGACCCGGACCGAGGGGACGCTGCCGAGGATCAGCCCGGCCGGGACCGCGATGCCGATCGCGATCAGCAGGGCCAGCAGCCAGGTCAGCATGGTCGCGACGAGGTCCTGGACGAAGTGGCTGCTCGTGCTGCTGCCGTCGGCGACGTTGTACGCCGGCCCGAACAGTTCGACCATCCGGGGCAGCACGGTGGTCGGCGGTGGGATGTAGTCCTGCGGGAACAGCCCGGTGATCGAGCCGAGCTGCCACAGGGCGAGGATGAACACGATCCCCACCAGACCGCGGAGGAACCGGATCACCCCGGTTCACCTGCTAGCGAGATCAAGGGTGCGGCGTCGAGCGGCGACGCTGCGGAGATGAACACACCGAACTCCATGAGCGGTTGGAAGGCGGGTCACCCGGCGATGCCAGGGGGTCACTCTAAAGACTGACGAGGGTTTTCGACAAATGACTCACGTTCCGTCAACTCGTGACGGTACGGAAATCAGGCCGTTCGGCCTAGTCGGCCAGGAGTATCCGATTGCTCCGAACAGGCGGGCATGGTTGCTGCGTGTGACGCATCATCGGGTCGGCAGACGAAGAAGCCCGGGGACGTGTGATCCCCGGGCTTGACAGCACACACGTGCGGCTCACTTCGACGCGGCGGGCTCCAGCAGCATCTTGGACACGTCCAGCCGGTCCTTGATGACGTTGAACTCCTTCATCAGGTCGGCCACCCGCTGCAGCCGCACGGCGTCGGCCCGCTCCGGGTAGTCCGCGATGGTCACCAGCGGCGCGGTGACCTGGTCGATCTTGATGAACTTGGTCAGGATCGGTTCGAGCGCGGTCCGGTCCTTCTTCACGTCGGCGACGCCCTTGGCCAGCCCGCGCTGGAACGCGGCGAACGTGTTCGGGTTCGCGCTGGTCAGCTTGTCCAGCGCGGCCCAGCCGGACATCGAGATGTCCGCGGTCGGGCCGGACGAGACGTCGACGATCGGCATCGCCCCGTTCTCCTTGGCCGTCCTGGTCACCCACGGCTCGGCGACGACAGCGCCGTTGATGTTGCCGTTCTTCATCGCCGGACCCATGTCGGGGAACGGCATCTGCACCCACTCGATCTTGCTGATGTCCACCCCCTGCGCGCTCAGCACGGACATCGTGCCCAGGTCGGAGATGGACCCCTTGCTGGTCACGGCGATCTTCTTGCCCGCAGCGTCCTCGGGGCGCTTGATCGGCGAGTTCTCCGTCGCGACCAGCACGAGGTGACCGGGGCGGGCGGCGTACGCGTCCGCGACGATCTTGAGGTTGGCCGCGCCCTTGGACTGGGCGAGGAAGGCGCCGGGGTAGCTGGTGAAGGCGATGTCGATCTCGCCGGAGATCACGCTCTCCACGGCTTTCGGGCCGCTGGCCACGACGATCGGTTCGACGTCGAGGTTCTCCTGCTTGAAGTAGCCCTTCTCGACCGCCTGGTACAGCGGAGCGACATCGACCACGGGTAGCAGGCCGACCTTGAGCTTGGGTTTCTCGACCGCACCCGCCGTGCCCGAGCCGCCACCACTCGGGTTGTCGGACGAGCCGTCGAGTGCCCCGCAGCCGCTGAGCGCGGTCACCAGGGCGACGGTGGCGGAGATCATCGGAATCCACACGCGCGACCGGATGTCGCCGCGTCTAGGCATTGCCTCTCCTCGATTTTTGGCCGATGTGAATGTTTTGCAAGGTCGCTCCCCGACGTACCGGCGAGACTCTAGGGCCGATCCCAGTCGGTCACAATGGGTTGCCGACCGGTTTCTCTGTGCCGGAATCGATCACACTTTCAGATCAAATTGCCAAATGGACTAATGGTTTGCGTAGTCCGGCGGGCGTGCTTCGCACTCTTCCGGGGTCACTCGGCAGGCAACCGCGTGGTGGGTTCGTGAGCGGTTCACAAGACCCGCACCTGCGGCGATGTGATCGACAGGCACGCGCGAGACCCCTTGTCGGGCTGGGGAAAGCGGATCACCGACAGCGTGCGATGTCGGGAAGTTCCACACGGCGATACCGCGCCGGTATTTGCTTGATCGAATCGCGGCCCGTTTCGCTGTGCGCAACTCGCCGAGCCGGGTGAATGATCGATTCGCGTCCCGGTCGTCGCGGTCGGGCAAAAGGATCATGGGAGGTCTCGGCGGCGAATCGATCATTTCCCGGGAATGTCCGGTGTGGAACGCGGAGTCGATCGTGCCCGCGTCCGGAGTCCGGGCGCGCGGCGCCGACCGGTGGTGTTCCGACAAGCGGTGTCCCGGTGACCGGTTCACGGCAGGGCGGCCCGGGAAGCCGTCGAGACAGCCGGAATTGTCCGGATCGGTGGACGATCCGCGGTGAAACAGTGTGATAACCGACACCCCGGTGATCCACATGCATGCTCGGCCGAATGGGGGACGCCGCATTTCCGGGTCTCCCCGCGCTGACCTCGGACAAGTCCGCTGCTGGAGCCGCGAGACGGTGCCGTGCCGGGGTGACGGCGGGTGCTCGGTCCGTTGCACCTGGGCGAGAGTGACCCTCAAACGGACGAACGGGCCCCGCCGAAGAGGGTATTCGGATACAAAACGATCGTTATGGTGGAGCTTGATCCGCCGCTGGTGGGACGCGAGTCTGCGCCAAACCTCCCCGATAGGCTTACATCGGCGCATACTTTTCGCTACCTTCTGTGCCCACAGTGAGGTGGAGCGCCACCGATGTAGTGAGGAGGCTGCGCGGGTGCGGGTTCGGCGGCCGATGCCGTCGTGCTCACGGCCGAGCAGGCTCGAGGGGAACACCGTGGCCGCCGTGGACGACCCAGGTCGGGATGGGTTGACCTAGGTGGCCCTGGGCCGCGATGCTTCGCGCCGGACGGATTTCGCATGCGCGAAACCCGGATGGTCCGAGGTGGCGTGGATGGGTGCCGCGAGCCGCAACGACAGGTTGTGAGGACTGGAGCTATGTGACCTGACGTTCGGTGTCGAACGAGACTCGTTCTCGTTTGGTGTCCTTCTCATTGCGGTAATCGTCCGTTCGAGCTGGCCTTCCGGGTACCGGGCTACTGGCTCAAACGCAGGGAGTGTGCTGGGAGTGCCCGACCAGAACGCTGGGGTCGCAGGTAGCTCGGGGATCGGTCGCCAGGCGGCGTCGCCAGGCGGCGAACAGGCCGACACAGGTGCCAGGCCCCAAGGGACCCGCGTACCCGGCGGCAAGAACGCCCGGATGGGGTCGCCATGGCGGATGCGCAACTGGCGGCTGCGCACCAAGGTCCTCGCTGTCCTCATCATCCCGACTTTGACAGCTCTCGCGCTGGGTGGACTGCGCGCGCAGGAGGACCTGCAGCGCGCCGACGAGTTCCGCCAGACGGTCAACCAGGTCGACCTGGCCCGCAACGTCACGAGACTCGTCCACGAGCTGCAGAAGGAACGCACGCTCGCGGTCGACAACGTGGCAGGCGGCCGCAGTCCCGGTAACCGCGCCGAGCTCGACACCCAGATCAACAAGGTCAACAACGAGCAGGAGCAGCTGCGCCAAGCTGCCACGCGCGTGAACACCGACGACGAAGGCGCCGTCGAGCGCTACCGCCGCGGTCTGCAGCGGCTGGCCGGTCTCGACGCGCTGCGCCTGGCTGCCAAGGAGACCGAATACCCGCACCTCGCGGTCAAGTCGGCGTACACGGGGATCATCGAGGCGCTGGTCCAGCTGGGCCGCGAGGTCAACACCGCGGTCACCGACCGGGACCTGCTGCGCCAGGCCACCACGGTCCAGTCGCTGTCGGAGATCAAGGAATTCGCCTCGCAGGAGAACGCGGCGCTGCAGATCGCCGCCGCCGCGAACGGCTTCCCGTCCGACCTGCTCAACGAGGTCCGGGCAGCCGGAGCGAGCTACCAGGCCGCCGCGGCCGGGTTCCGCGCCAACGCCACGGCCCAGGAGCAGCAGTACTACTCCGACACCGTGTCCGGCCCCGAGGTCGACAACCGCGAGCGGCTCAAGTCCACGGCGTTCAACAACGCCGAGAACGGCCAGACCCTGCAGATCCAGAAGCAGGACCTGATCAGGGACGGCACCGCGACGGTCGACAAGCTGCGCACGGTCGAGGACAGCCTGCTGGCCAAGCTGCGTGACAGCGCCGACAAGCTGGCCACCACGCGGACCAACTCGGCGTGGACCAACGCGGCCATCGTGCTCGCGCTGCTGATCGCCGCGCTGGTGCTGATGGCGATGGTGACCCGCTCGATCCTCAAGCCGCTGCGCGTCCTGCGGACCAACGCGCTGGACATCGCGTACACCAGGCTGCCGGAGACGGTGCAGCGCATCCTTGCCGACCCGGACCCCGTCGCGGCGTCCAAACAGGCGATCGAGCCGATGCCGCTGTTCACGCGTGAGGAAACCGGTGAAGTCGCCCGGTCCTTCGACGCGGTCCACGAACAGGCCGTCCGGATGGCCGCCGAGCAGGCGCTGCTGCGCGACAACGTCAACTCGATCTTCGTCAACCTGTCCCGCCGCTCGCAGGCCCTGGTGGAACGCCAGCTGAACCTGATCGACCGGCTCGAGCAGGACGAGCAGGACCCCGACCAGCTGGCCAGCCTGTTCGAGCTGGACCACCTGGCCACGCGGATGCGGCGCAACTCCGAAAGCCTGCTGGTGCTCTCCGGCACGGGCCTGTCGCGTCAGCTGACGCGACCGGTGCCCGCGGCTGACGTGGTCGGCGCCGCCGTGTCCGAGGTCGAGCAGTACGCCCGCATCGAGGTGCTCTCCGCGCCCGAGGTGGCGGTCCAGGGCCGCGCGGTCAACGACCTCGTGCACCTGATCGCCGAACTGCTGGACAACGCGACGTCGTTCTCCGAGCCGGAGAAGAAGGTCACCGTCCGGATGGCGGCCACCCGCAAGAAGGAACTGGCCATCCAGATCACCGACCAGGGTGTCGGCATGTCGGCCGACGAGATCGAGGCGTCCAACCGCCGCCTGGCCGACCCGCCCGACATGGACGTCTCGGTGACCAGGCGAATGGGCCTCTACGTGGTCGCGCGACTGGCCCAGCGGCACAACATCCAGGTCAGGCTGCGGGACAACGAGGACATCGACGGCGGTCTGATCGCCCGGATCATCGTGCCCGCGTCGCTGATCCAGTCCTCGCGCAGCGTGCACGCCACGAACCTCACCCCCACCGGTGGCATCCCCACGATCACCCCGTCGGTCGAGAACACGATGGGTGGCGGCACCGGCTCGATGGGCAGCGGGTTCGGCACCGGCGGCATGGCGGGCACGGGCGCAGGCACCGGCACGTTCGGTGGCGAGCGAACCCCGCCGCCTGCGTCCCGCCCGGGTGGGGGCATCGCCAGCGCCTTCACCGGCAGCCTGCCGCGCGTCGGCCCGGAGGACTCGGCGGATTCCGGCTCGATGCCGTCGTACCCGTCGGCGTCCTACCCGCCGGTGACCGAGCACTCGACCAACGGCGGCGTGCCCGCGAACGGCGAGGCCACCGCGCGGTGGTCGCCGGATCGGCTCGACCAGCCGGTGCAGCCGCCGCACGACGAGGCACCGACGCACATCCAGCCGCTGCCGGAGCCCCCGGAGCAGCCTGCGACGTCGTCGCTGTTCGGCGACGCGTTCGCCGAGGAGAAGGCCGCACGCGAAGCCGCGAACCCCAGGCCAACGCCGCCGCCCGCGCCGGTGAACCAGGACCTGGACGCGCCGACCGAGCGCCTGCCGATCTACGAAGCGGTGCTGTCCCAGTGGTTCGAGGAAGGCGACGGCGACAAGCGCACGCCACCGGCGTCCGAGCGCGGCAAGCCGACGCCGCCGCCCCCGGCACCGCCGGTCGCGCCGCCACCGGCCCCGGCCGTCGAGCAGCCCGCGCCGCGTGCGGAAGCGGTCCCGCCGCCGCCCGCGCACGTGGAGACCATGAACGGCGACACTCCGCACGCCGACCAGCACATCGAGCCGGAGCCGGTCGCGCAGGCCGAGGCCCAGCCCGAACCGGAGCCGGAGCCCAGCCCCGCCCAGTCGGCGTGGCAGTCACCCGGCGACGAGGGCTGGCAGGCCGCCCAGTCGCTCACCAAGTCCCAGCCCGAGGTGATCACCTCGGCCGGTCTGCCCAAGCGGGTGCCCAAGGCTCAGCTGATCCCTGGCTCCGCACCGAGCAGGCCGACGTCCAACCAGCAGCAAGCGCAGCGCGCCCCCGCGTTGCCGCCGCGCTCGGCTGACGCCGTGAGAGGCAGGATGTCGAGTTTCCAGCAAGGGATCCGCCGTGGTCGACACGCACTCGTCGAGACTTACGCTGGTGACCAGGATTCAGTCGAGAGCCGTCAAGACGAGGAGCAGGAGTGACGACCGCGACGACTAACCAGCCAGGCAGTTTCGGCTGGCTCATCACCGATTTCGTTCGGCAGGTGCCCGGAGTCGCGCACGCGGTGGTGGTTTCGGCAGACGGCCTGCTGTTGGCCGGGTCGCAGGGCTTGCCCCGTGACCGCGCCGAGCAGCTTTCCGCGGTGGCGTCCGGCCTGGTGAGCCTCACCCAGGGCGCCGCACGGTGCTTCGAGGCAGGCGGGGTCAACCAGACCGTCGTCGAGATGGACAGGGGATATCTCTTCCTCATGTCGATCTCGGACGGTTCTTGTCTCGCCGTGCTCGCCGCGCCCAACTGCGACATAGGCTTGGTCGCCTACGAGATGACGCTTCTGGTCGAGCGAGTCGGCCAGCAGATGACGCCCGAACTACGGGCGCAGCTGCAAGGCGCGCAGCGAAGATAAGCCGGGTTGGCGGGGTGAGCGCAGATGGCTAGAGGTCACCGAGCCTCAGGCGGTCGGTTCGGCGCGGACTTTTCGTACCAGGACTGGGCTTCGGCCGGGTTCCGGTTCGACGAGCCCGACGCGGGAGGCCCCGACGACGATGATGACGCCGCGCCGGACGTGGCCGTCTATCACGAGCCCGATGAGGCGTTGGACGAGCAAGACCATCGGCTGCCGAGCCGGCCGGAGCGGAGGCAAGAGGAAATGCCGGAGCGAGGTTGGGAGGACCTGCCCGAGCACGGACTTGGGGATCCACCGAACAGGATCGACCTGGACGGCTACCGAGCGAGGTTGTTCGGTGGGCCAGGCGCTAGCCTGTACGGCGACCCGGGGGTGCCCAGGCAGAACGACTGGAACTCCGACCAGCTCCCCGCGGTGCCAGCCGCTACGGAGTGGGAGGAGCCAGTCAGGGCCGAACCCATCGCGGAGACCGGTTCGCTGGTCCGGCCGTACACCAAGACAGGTGGACGCACGCGGTCCGATTACGACCTGGCCATCGAGGCGTTGGTGTCAACCAGCGACCGAGGACGGCTGCCCGAGGCGGCGGTGCTGCCCGAGCACAGGTCGATCTGTGGACTGTGCCTGGACACGCGCTCGGTCGCCGAGGTGGCCGCCCACTTGCGTCTGCCGCTCGGCGTGGCCCGGGTGCTGATCGGTGACATGGCGGGCATGGGGCTCGTGCTGATTCACCAGAGCGGCATGGTTGTCGGTGACCGGCCGTCGATCGAGTTCATGGAAAGGGTGCTCAGTGGGCTCCGCAGGCTCTAGTCCTCACAACCCGCGGGCCGTGGCGCGTCAGGCGACGACGTCCGCGAAGATCGTCGTCGCCGGTGGTTTCGGCGTCGGTAAGACCACGTTCGTCGGAGCGGTCTCCGAGATCGTGCCGCTGACCACCGAGGCGGTGATGACCGAGGCGAGCCAGGACGTCGACGACCTGTCGGCCACGCCGAACAAGACCACCACCACGGTGGCGATGGACTTCGGCCGTGTCTCGCTCGACTCGGACCTGATCCTGTACCTGTTCGGCACGCCCGGGCAGCACCGGTTCTGGTTCATGTGGGACGACCTCGTGCGTGGCGCGATCGGTGCGATCGTGCTCGTGGACACCCGGCGGCTGGCCGACGCGTTCGCGGCGATCGACTTCTTCGAGGACCGGCAGCTGCCGTACATCGTGGCGATCAACTGCTTCGAACGCGTGCTGCACCACCGCGTCGAGGACGTCCGCGACGCGCTGACCATCGAGCCGTCGGTGCCGGTGGTGACGTGCGACGCGCGTGACCGGGAGTCCACGAAGGAAAGCCTGATCACGCTGGTCGAGCACGCGATGCACCAGCGGATGTCGGCCCGCGCGGTCTGATCTGCTCTCACCCGGCGGCTGTCGTTCTCAGGGACGGCAGCCGTTTTGGCGTGCGCCCAGGTCGGCGCGGACGGCGACGGTGACATCGGTTTGACCGGTGAACCACTCACGACTCCTGGTTCGGTCACGGCCGAGGTCCTTCTTTCCCCGGTCGCGAGGTTGACCGTCCGGGAAGCCTGTCCAACTGGTGTCAGAACGCTACATCTATCTATGTAGAGATAGGCGTGGTCTTCAGGTCATGGACTCCTTGAGTCGCGTGACTGACGCCACGCTCGACGTTCTCGAGGTTCTCATCGGGCCGGACGAAGACCTCTACGGGCTGAAGGTCGCCCAACTGGCCTGTGGAAGTTTCTCCTGCTCATGATCCTGGTGCCGGTGTTCGTCAACGAGGTCGGCGACCTCGGTGGCTGGCTCGCTCGTCGCGTGTCGTGTTGGGGAGCGGCGACGGTCCGCATCGACCCTCCAGCGAACGATCCTGTCCCGTGGGAAGGGCTGAGCGGCGCGGAGCGACACGCGGTCTGCTTGGCTGAAAGCCGGAAAGGCAATCGGCGGGCGCGCGTGACGCTGGTCAAGGACCTGACTCCGCTCGTGTGGCACGTGGCCAGGGGCAACGGTCTCAACCGAGGCGACGCGGAGGAAGTCACGCAGGCTGTCTGGTTGTCCTCTTCGAGAACCTGGACACCCTCACGCAGCCCAGATCGGTTGCCTCGTGGCTGATCACTGGTGGCGGCTCATCTCAAAGCCGCAGGGCTTTGCCCTGCCGGTAGCCCGCCTCCGCGCTGGGCCCGCGGCTGGCGGGGTCGAGCACGTTGGGCATCATCGCGACGAGCGATGCCCGGTCCGGGGTGATCACCCGCGCGGTCGCCACCGGGTTGACGCCGGCCATCGGCGAGATCACCAGGACCTCGTCGTAGCCGGCGACCAGGTCCGAGTTGGTCGACCGCGCGCTGCCGCCGTCCATGTAGCGCTTGCCGTCGATCGTCACCGGCGGGAACACGCCCGGGACCGAGCAGCTCGCCGCTACCGCCGACAGCAGGTCCACACCGGAATCCTTCGTGAACACCGTGCGTTCGCACGTCGCCGTGTCGTAGGCGACCACCGCGACGCGCCGCCGCGGCCAGTCCGGCGACGGCAGCGAAGTGCCGATCAGCTTCCGGAAGACGTCCTCCGGCATGGTTTGCGCGCTCAACGCCGCATCGGCGACCCGGCGGAGTTGTTCCGGCTCGGGCAGTGCCGCGATCTCGGCGAACAACTGCATCAGTTTCCCGATCGCCGGGACGGGTCCGGCTGCGTCGGCACGCGGCGGGGACGGTGTCGTCTGCCGTTCGTACGCCTCCGCCACCGGGATCTGGTTCACCGCCGCGGCGACCACCGATCCCGCCGACGTCCCGACGATCACGTCCACGTCGAGAACAGCTTCGCCGAGGCCGTGCAGGATGCCGATCTCCCATGCGATTCCGGCGACACCACCACCGCCGAGGACAAGTGCGCGCATACCCCGTACTCTCCATGCCAGACTTGATCGGTGCACCCCGTCATGCGTCTTGTCTCACGTCGCCACGCTGAAGGCAGCCGTCCCGGTTTCCGGACCGACGGCCACCGGATCGCACTGGCGATCGAAGGCGGCAGCAGCAGGGGCACGTATTCGAGCGGCATGGTGATGGCGCTCGAAGAACTGGGACTGACCAGGTGTTTCGACGCTGTCTACGGTTCGTCTGCCGGCGCGCTCAACGGTGCGTGGCTGCTGTCCGGCCGCGCGCTGACCGGGATGCGTGGCTGGTGGGATCCGGAGATCATGCGCGAGGTGATCAACCCGTGGCGGTTCCTGCGCGGCAGACCGGTTGTCGACACCCGCTATCTCGTCGACACCGTGTACCAGGAGCTGACGCCGATGGACTTTCCCGCCATCCTGGCCAATCCCGTCTCCTACCACCCGATGGCCACCGACGCGGAAACCGGTGAGCCGGTGGATCTGCGGCCGTACATCCGGAAAGTCGACGACCTGAAAACGGCCTTGCGCGCGACGACTTGTATGCCCGTTCTCGCGGGAAAGCCCGTTTTCCTTGCCGGGCGGCGTTTTGTCGACGGCGGCGTGGCGGAACCGTTGCCGTTCCGGACCGCGCTGGCCAACGGGGCGACGCACGTGCTGGTGCTGCGGACGAGACGCGCGACCGAACGGCCGGCCAAACCCCGCCGGATGCACAGCATGGTGGTGCCCCGGGCGTTGCCGGGCCTGCGCAGCGTGTGGGTCCAGCAGTACCCGCGAGACATGGCCGACGAGCAACTGCTGACCGAACTCCCCACGGTCATGTCGATCCGGCCGCCCACCGACGCTCCCAACGTGTCCGCGTTGGAACGTGACACGGTCCTGCTGCGCAAGGCCGTGATGATGGGCCGCCAAGCGGTCCACGCCGCACTGGCTTCCTAGTCCTCCACGAGCGACACCGACGTGATCCGGTGCAGCGCGAATCGGTGCGTCTCCGAACGGGTCGAGTCCAGTCCTTCGAGGACACCCGCGCCGACGCGGACCGGTTCGATCACGCGCTGGCTCGCGGTTCCGTGCGCGTCGACGTAACCGATGTACACGTTGCGGCCGTTGGTCACTGCCTCCTGAAGCAGGGCAAGGGTTTCGGAGGTGTCCGCGCCGCGCCCGCCCGCCAGTGCGACCGTCCTGCCGCGACGGGTCCCGGCTGCCTTGTCGCCCGCGCGCATCGAGCTGACCAGATCCGCGAGCTGTTCCGGGCTGGCGGGTTTGGGCAGCCCGCTGGTCTTGGGCCGCTGCCGCGCCTGCGCACGCAGCCCGCTCGGCCGCAGGTCCATCAACCGGCCGTCGGCGTCCTCCGCCGACGGCGCGAAACCCGCTGTTCGCAACTCTTCCAGCACGTCCGCCAACGGCACCGGGCTGACCAGCACGCCCGGCGCGATCTTGCGCAGCTCCAACCGGGTGCCCGCCGCGCTCGCCGCGACCTCCGCGAGCAGCGCCTCGTCGTCGCAGCGCAGGAAGGACATCGCCGCGCCGCCGCGCAGCTGCCCGTGCCGCCGGGCCACGTCGTCGATCATGTACGTCAACGCCTGCGGGATCGGTGTGCGCGACCGCGTCCGGAACAGCTCGTGCAGGTCCGTCGACGTGCGGCCGGCGTCGAGCGCACGCCTGACCGACGTCTCGCTGACCCGGTAGACCGTTGCGCCACCGGCGGATTCGACGTCCGCGACCAGGTTGATCTCGTGCCCGAGCGCCTGCTCCAACGGGCCGGGCGCGACCACCGTCAGGTCCGCCTGCACCAGCACGTGGTCGACCGGCGTCGGCATCGCCTCGGCCATCCGCTTCGCCGCGAGCGCGGGACCGTCCTCCAGCAGGATCCGTGCGGGCGATGTCAGCGTGCCGAACGCCACCAGGCCGAGCGCCTGCGCCTCGCGGACCGTCCAGAACACCAGCTCGTCGCGGAGCCTGCCGCCCCTGCGCGGCGCGCGCCAGGCCAGCAGCCCGGCGAGCTCCTCAGTGGAATCCACGCCGGTGCCCGGCTCGAACTCGCCGAGCGCGTCGAGCACCCGGCGTCGTGCGGTCGGCGCCAGCGGGCGGCGCAACTCGTCGGAGAGGGGAGAGATCACCTTGTCCCGCAAGTCCTTGCTGCCTGCCAGGCCGGGCAGCCGGGGCAGGTCGAGCCAGGCCGCCGCCAGCGTGGCCCAGCGGTGCGGCGGCGTGGCCGCCAGCCAGACGTCCGCCTGCGTCGTGGGCACCCATTGCGGCGACGTCGTGTCCGTCGCGACCACCAGGCCCGCACCGAGCGCGATCTCGGCGATCAGCGTGCAGCGCACCTCGTCGGCCTGCAGCTCACGGGCCAGCTTGCGGATGTCCCGCACGCCGAGCCCGCCTGCCCGCAGCACCGGCGGCGGTTCCGCCGACCACAGCGCGATCAGCGCCTCGGTGTGCCGGATCAGCTCCATCGCCTCACCGGCCGCGGTGGAGTCCACTGTGGAAAGCGTGCGCCCGGTCGTCTGCACTGGCGGTGGGCTGACCTTGACCTGACCCATCGGGTTGGCGCCGCGCAGCGCGAGACCGACCTGCCTCGGCAGTTCGACCGTGTCGGCGTCCAGCCGCAGCAGCAGACCGCGGGCCAGCAGCTGCTGCACCGGGGTGCGCGCCTGCTCCAGCGGGACGAGTGTGTTCGCGTCCTTGCTGCGGCCGGTCGGCTGCCCTTCGGCGAGCGTGGCGAGCACGCGGCGCTCCGGTTCGGACAGTTCCGCGAGGACCGCGGCCAGGTCGCGGCCGTCCAGTTCGGCCGACCGCCGCCCGAGGCCGCCGGGGAACATCCCCGCCGCCTCCCGCGCCGACGGGGCCACGCTCAACGCGCTCTCCGGGCCCCACGCCAGCGCCAGGCCGACCAACGTGTCGACGCCCTGGCGCGCGCTCTTGCGTGACACCTTCGTGCCGAGCATCGCGGCGACCTCGGCGAGTGTGACCGGACGGGTGTCCGCGTCGCACAGCAGCAGGGCGTCGAGCACGGCCAGCGTGAACGTGTCCAGCGACTCGGCCGCCCGCGCGACCGACGCGCGGCTGCCCGCGCGGGTCGCCAGAACGGACGTATCCGCAGGTATCGGCGTCGCCAGGTCCGGGCGCGCACCGAGCAGCCGGGCCAACGCGGCGTCATCCCGCTCGCGCAGCCACTCGGTTAACGTGGAGACTGACACCCTGACCACGGTATACGCGCGTGCTCCGGCAGGTGCGAGGTCGGGTACCGTACGGGCGGATTTCCGCATCGAGATGCGGGCAGCACTTCGAGGAGGACTCGGTGGGCAAGGGTAACCCGGACCGGATCGAACCAACCTGGCCCGAGAAGCCGGCGAACGCCGCGCACCCGGTCAGCGAGCTCGCGGCGGACAGGCAGGGCGCGCTGTCGCCGTTCGGCGACGTGACCTTCCCCGTCCCGGTCGAGGAGCTTGGCTACGAGCACCCGGTGACGGACATCAACAAGAAGTAGAACGTTCATTTCGCGGGGAGCAACAACAATGCCAGTGCCCGGTCCTGGTTATTCGATCACCATCCGGGTCGAGGCCCCGCCGTCGGCGAGCGCCGCGGGCGACCTGACCTCGGCAGTCGGCCGGGTCGGTGGCGTCATCACGGCGTTCGACGTCGTCGAGTCGCACGCTGACCGCGTGGTCGTGGACATCACGTGCAACGCGACGTCCGCCGGGCACGCCAACGAGATCACGGCCGCGCTGGGGGAGCTGCCCGGTGTCGCGGTGCGCAAGGTCTCGGACCGGACCTTCCTGATCCACCTCGGCGGCAAGCTCGAGGTGCACTCCAAGGTCGCGCTGCGCAACCGCGACGACCTCTCCCGCGCCTACACCCCCGGTGTCGCGCGGGTCTGCCAGGCGATCGCGGCCAACCCTGAGGACGCGCGGCGCCTGACCATCAAGCGCAACACGGTCGCGGTCGTCACCGACGGCTCCGCCGTGCTGGGTCTCGGCAACATCGGCCCGGCCGCGTCCCTCCCGGTGATGGAGGGCAAGGCGGTGCTGTTCAAGAAGTTCGCGGACGTGGACGCGTGGCCGATCGTGCTGGACACGCAGGACACGCAGGAGATCATCCGGACCGTCGAGCTGATCGCACCGGCGTACGCGGGCATCAACCTGGAGGACATCGCGGCGCCGCGGTGCTTCGAGATCGAGGCGCGGCTGCGCGAGAAGCTGGACATCCCGGTCTTCCACGACGACCAGCACGGCACCGCGATCGTGGTCGTCGCCGCGCTGCGCAACGCGCTGAAGGTCGTCGCCAAGCCGCTCGAGGACTGCAAGATCGTGGTCTGCGGCGTCGGCGCGGCCGGTTCGGCGATCATCCGCCTGCTGCTGCACCGCAAGCCCAAGGACATCATCGCGGTCGACATCAACGGCATCGTGCACGCCGGCCGCGGCGACCTGGACTCGAACCTCGAGCAGATCGCGGCGAACACCAACAAGGACGGTATGTCCGGCAGGCTGCACGACGCGCTGGTCGGCGCGGACGTGTTCATCGGTGTCTCGGCGCCGAACCTGTTCGGTGCCGAGCAGGTCAAGACGATGGCGAAAGACCCGGTCATCTTCGCGCTGGCCAACCCGGACCCGGAGATCGACCCGCTGGAGGCCCAGCAGCACGCGGCGATCGTCGCGACCGGCCGCAGCGACTACCCGAACCAGATCAACAACGTCCTGGCGTTCCCCGGTGTCTTCCGCGGCCTGCTCGACGCGCAGGCGCACACGATCACGGACTCGATGCTGCTGGCGGCGGCCGACGCGATCGCCGACGTGGCCGACGGCGACCGGATCAACGCGTCGTTCATCGTGCCGAGCGTGTTCGACGCGGCGGTCGCCCCCGCGGTCGCCGAAGCCGTGAAGAAGGCCGCGACCAGTAAGGACTGATGTGCCGATGACCAACACGGCGCGGGTGATCACGGCGTCGAACCGGGCGGCGGCCGGTGTCTACGAGGACCGGACAGGCCCGGTCATCGTCGACTGGCTGCGTGTCCGCGGCTATGACGTGCCCGCGCCGGTGGTCGTCCCCGACGGCGCCCCGGTGGCGGCTGCGCTCCGCGAGGCCGTGGCCGCCGGCGTGAACGTCGTCATCACGACCGGCGGCACGGGCATCACGCCGACGGACCGCACGCCCGAGGCGACCTCGTCGGTGCTGGATTACGAGATCCCCGGCCTTGCCGACGCCGTGCGCGCCGCCGGCCTGCCCGAGGTCCCCACGGCCGCGCTGTCGCGTGGCCTGGCCGGTGTGGCCGGGTCGACGCTGGTGGTGAACCTGCCCGGGTCGACCGGCGGCGTGCGGGACGGCCTCGGCGTACTGGAAGGCGTGCTCGACCACGCGGTGGACCAATTGGGCGGCGGCGACCACGCCAGGCAGACCGGCCAGATCACGCCCGCCAAGGTCCACAGGGCGGTGGTGACCGAGACACCGCTGTCGGTCGAGGAGCACGGCGAGCTCGTCGCGGACAGGGCGGCGGGCGCGGTGGTGACCTTCGGCGGCGTGGTCCGCGACCACGACCGCAACAAGACGGTCAGGGACTTGTCCTACAGCGGCCACCCGAGCGCGGCGGAGGTCATCGAACGGGTGGCGGCGGAGATCGCCGCGTCCCGGCCGGGCCTGCGGGGGATCGCGGTCAGCCACCGGATCGGCGATCTCGCGATCGGCGACGTGGCGCTGGCGTGCGCGGTCTCGGCGGAGCACCGGGCGGAGGCGTTCGCGGCCTGCTCGGACCTGGTCGACGAGGTGAAGCGGCAGCTGCCGATCTGGAAGCACCAGACCTTCGCCGACGGCACCGACGAATGGGTCAACTGCCCGTAACAGCGAAACCCGCTGCGGCGACTCGGCGATGTTGACCACCAGGAGGGGGAGTCCGGTGGAATCAGTTGCGGACGAGTAACAGGCCTGGCAACCGAGTCGATCAGGCGTGCGGTTTGTCTCGGTCTGCTGGCTGCTCGTGGTGTTCGTGTTCGCAGTCTGGCTTTCCCGGACGCCCATGAGAAGTCCAAGTGGCGCGAAGCAGACGCGACGGTCGTGTCGGAGGAGACCGGAGCAGGCCGCGGCTGGTCGTCTCGTTCCAGGGGCCCAGCGGCGGCACGATCACCGCGCGGGTCCGGGAACGGAACACCGGCTACCGCCCGACGGACAAGGTCCGGGTTCACTACCCCCTGAATGTCTCGGGCGACACGAGCTCCGCCGAGCTGACCGAGTGGGCGTTCACTTCGACGCTGCTCGTTGTCGTGTGGTCAGTCCTGGCAGTGATCGGACTGGGGATCTTCTACCGGGCCTGGTGGCGGATGCCACCGACCGAGCCGGCCATCGGACGGGACGAGCTCGCGTTCAGGTCGGACTACCGAACATGGCTGAAGCCCGGAATCCGGTCGTGTCACCGGATTCCGGGCTTCGCTCAGCTCACCAAGCTCACTTGGTGGTCAGCTTCTGACCCGGGAAGATCAGGTTCGGGTTGCTGACGGTTCCCGCGTTCTTGTCGGCCAGGGCCTTCCAACCGCCCTGGACGTTCAGCTTCGAGGCGATGCCCGAGAGCGTGTCGCCGACCACGACGGTGTAGTCACCGGCGCCGGTCTGGACGGGGGCAGCCGCGGGCTTCGGTGCGGTGGCGGGCTTCGGGGCCGCCTTCTTCACCGGCGCCGGAGCTGCCTTGGCCTTCTTCGGGGTGGCCTTCTTGGCCGGGGCAGCGGAACCGCCGCCGAGGCCCTTCGGACCGCACTTCGGCCATGCCTTGATGCCCTGCGTGCGCAGGACGTTCTCGGCGACGCGGATCTGCTCCTCACGGGAGGCGCCTGCCGCGCTGCCGGTGCCGCCGTTGGCGGCCCAGGTACGGGGGTGGAACTGCAATCCGCCCTGGTAGCCGTTGCCGGTGTTGATGTTCCACCGACCGCCGCTCTCGCACTGGGCGACTGCGTCCCAGTTGACGCTGCCTTCAGCCTGCGCCGGTGCCGCTGCGATCGCCAGTGGCGCGCCGACCGCGAGGCCTGCGATGGCGACGCGAGCGATGGTGCGGGTGGCGAGGGTCGGCCTGCGGTGCTTGCCGGAGTTGGTCATTTCACTCTCACCTCCAGCGCCTGCTGCGTGCGGGAGAGGTCGCTCGGGGGTCGCTCTCCTGCCCCCGTCCGGGAGTTGTCTCTCACTCGGGGCTTGGGTCCTGTTAGCCCACCGGACGGGGTTCGGCGCTGCGGGCTCTCAGGTCTTGCCGGGCTGGTCGGGTCCAACCCGAGAGCGACCGTACGTAACCGGAACCGAGATCGGAAATTTATGTGGGCGTGACCTAGGTCACAGTAACGTCACGCAACCCCCTGCGATGAGTCATATATCCCCAGCTAGGGACGTCGTTATCGGTTCGTTTCCTTGCCGAGATTTTTCACTCTAAGTGAGACCTGTGTCTCGCGTGTCGCGGCCCGATTGGGCCGTTCGTGAACGCCCGTTTAGCCGCCGGCAAACGGCGGGAGGACGTCCAGCTGAGTCCCGTCCGACAGCCGTGCCGCGTGCGAGCGGACCGCGATTCCGTCGAGCAGGAAGCTGCACGCGGTCAGCACGCCGCTGAGCTTGTCGCCGTGCCGCTCGGCGACGGCCTTGGCCGCGTCCGCCACGGTCGCGCCCGCTGGGAGGGCGATGTGCTCCTCCTGGATTCCGGCTGCGGCGCGTGCGCCTGCGAAGTACCGGACCTGGATTGTGACCTTGTCACTCACCCGCGTGATTCTAGTCTCGGATAGACATACATACGGAATGTATGTTTCTATCGACGCATGGCGACCCACCACGTGGCCCGGTTGAGCCGGGCGACCATCGACTACCGGGAGTACGGCGAAGGTGCACCGGTTGTGTTCGTGCACGGCCTGCTGCTCAACTCGAACCTGTGGCGCGTCGTCGCGCCTGCTGTCGCCGAAGCCGGAAACCGTTGCATAGCACCGGACTGGCCGCTCGGAGGGCACTCGCGACCGGTGCCTGCCGCCGACCTGACCCCGCCGGGCGTCGCCGACCTGATCGCCGAGTTCCTGGACGAACTGGGCTTGCGGGACGTCACGCTCGTCGCCAACGACACCGGCGGCGCGCTCGTTCAGCTTCTGCTGACAAGGAATCCCGAGCGCGTCGGCCGGGTCGTGTTCACCCCGTCGGACTGCTTCGACCACTTCTTCCCGCCGCTGTTCGCGCCGCTGCCGAAGCTCGCCCGCGTGCCGGGATTCGCGTGGATCATGGCGACCGCGCTGCGCTCCCGGCTGGTCCAGCGGTCCCCGCTCGGGTTCGGTTCGGTGGCGAAAAAGCCTGTCCCGCAGGAGATCGTGGACTCGTACCTGATGCCGAGCCGGACGAGCGCCGGGGTGCGCGCTGACCTGACGCGCTTCGTCCGGACCGTCCACAAACGACACACCATCGAGGCGGCGGGCAAGCTCGGTGCCTTCACCAAACCGGTGCTGCTGGCGTGGGCGAAGGACGACAAGGTGTTCCCGGTCGAGCTCGCGCACCGGCTGGCCGCGGTGCTACCGAACGCGACCGTCACCGAGATGGGTGACACCCTGACGTTGGTTCCGGAAGATCAACCGGATGAACTCGCCGAACTGATCGTGAAGTTCATCGAGAGCGAGTAGCAGGCAAACTGGGCGGCATGCCGCGAACCCAGCAGGACCGCTCCAAGGCGACGCAGGCAGCGCTGATGAAGGCGGCGCGGCCGATGTTCGCCGAGCGCGGCTACGCGAACGTCGCCGCGGACGAGATCGTCGCGGCAGCCGGGCTGACCCGTGGTGCGCTGCACCACCACTTCAAGGACAAGCAGGGCCTGTTCCGCGCGGTGTTCGAGCAGATCGAGACCGAGCTGTCCGACGAGATCGACGCCGCCATCGCGACGGCGGACGACACCGCGACGCGGATGGCGATCAGCCTGCGGACGTTCCTCGACGTGTGCGAACGCCCGGAGGTGCTGCGGATCGCCTTGCTGGACGCGCCGACCGTGCTCGGCTGGGACACCTGGCGGGAGATCGAGTCCGAGCACGGCCTGAAGCTGATCAACCGCCTGATGACGCAGGCGGCCTCGGAAGGCGTGCTGGCGCACGAGCCCTCCGAGGTGCTCACCCGGTTCGTGTTCAGTGTTCTCGTCGAGGCCGTGATGGTGATCGCGCACGCCGACGACGCGACCGCGGCACGGGCCCAGGTCGAGCAGTCGCTCGGCATCGTGCTGTCCGGTTTGTTCAGTGCGCCTGGTTGAGCTGCTCGGCGGTCAGCCTGCGCGGCAGCATCAGGCTCAGCAGCGCCACCACGACGAGCACGCCGACCGCGATCCAGGTCGCGCTGCGGAAGCTGCCCACATAGGAGGCGGCGTCCGGGGTTGAGCCGAGCGCGTTGAAGAACACCACGCCGAGCACCGCGATGCCGATTGAGCTGCCGAGCTGGTCGGCCGCGTTGATCGTGCCGGACGCCGCGCCCGCGTCACCGCCGTCGATCTCCGCACCGGCCATGGCGAAGATCGGCCCGACCACCGCGCCCATGCCGATCCCGCCGAGCAGCAGCCACGGCGCCAGGCCCCAGTAGCCGATCCCGATGTCCATCCTGAGCACCAGGACGGCGACGGCCGCTGCCATCACGAGCGCCCCGGCAGTCGTGACGTACCGGCCGAACCGCATGACGAGCGTGTTGCTGGGGACGACCGACAGGACCACGCCGAGCGAGAACGGCAGGGACGTCAGCCCGGCCTCCATCGGCGTGTAGCCGAGACCGAGTTGGAGCGTCAGCGCATAAGGAAGGAAGAACCCGGCCATCGCGGCGAAGAACAGCGCGGCGACGGCTGTGCCCGCGCTGAACCCGCGCGAGCGGAACAACCGCATCGGCACGAGCGCCGAACCGCCACGCGCGCGCGAGCTGTATATGAACAGTGCGAACACCGGCAGCGAAGCGGCCATCGACAGGAAGGTCCACAGTGGCCAGCCCAGTTCGCGGCCCTGCACGAGCGGCACCAGCACCAGCGCCAGCGCGGCCGTGACCAGCAGCATTCCGCGCAGGTCCGGCTTGATCGCGTGCGACGAGCGGGTCTCGGGCACCACCGCGGCCGCGATCACCAGCGTGATCAGGCCGACCGGGACGTTCACCAGGAAGATCGCGCGCCAGCCGAGGCCCCACAGGTCGTGCTCGAGCAGCAGGCCGGACGCCAGCGGCCCCACCACGGAAGCGAACCCGGCGATCCCGCCGAACAGCCCGCCCGCGGCGGCCCGTTCCGACGGCGGGAACGTCGCGTACATGGTGCTCAGCACCTGCGGGATCATGATCGCCGCGGACAACCCCTGGAGCAGGCGCGCCCCGACGAGCACCTCCGAGGTCCACGCGATCCCGCAGAACAGGGAGAACACGGTGAACGCCGCCATCCCGAGCAGGAACATCCGTTTCCGGCCGTACAGGTCGCCCAGCCGCCCGCCGGTGATCAGCCCGACCGCGAACGCGAGCGTGTACCCGGCGGCGACCCATTGGGTCGCCGCGGATCCGGTGTTCAGGCTGTGGCTGATCGCGGGTAAGGCGACGTTGACGATCGTCGTGTCGAGCAGGTCCATGAACCCGGCGATCATCAGCACGGCCAGTGCGGCACGCCGGCGCGGGTGCCCGGTGGCGTTGGTCTCGGAGAGTGGTGTCGCCAGCGCGCTCGTGCTCATGGGCGTTTCCTCCGGTTATGATGTCTTCAGAAGAGAGCTTGTCAGTGACTAAGTCTCTTAGTTTGTAAGATACCTAGAGGCTAAGAGGAGTGGTGTGCCATGTCAACCTCGGCTGAGCGCGGCACGTATCCGGTGCCCCCGGACGAGTTGGCGCGGTTCGCCAACATGGCCCGCGAGATGAGCGGCCTCACCGTGCTGTTCCACTCCCGGATCGCCGAACAGATGGGCGTCTCGGCCACCGACTACAAGTGTCTGGACATCGCGATGCGCGTGGACGAGCCGCTCACCGCCGGGCAGATCGCCAAGATGTCCGGGCTGTCGACGGGCGCGGTGACCGGCGTGATCGACCGGCTGGAGAAGCACGGGTTCGTGCGGCGCGTGCGTGACCCGCACGACCGGCGCAAGGTGCTCGTCGAGGTCACCAAGATGGACGAGACCAAGTACGCGCACATGTTCATGGGCGCCATGGAGAGCATGCACAACGTGCTGTCCCGGTTCACCCCGGAGGAACGCGAGGTCGTCGAACGGTTCCAGCGCGTGTCCATCGAAGGGTTCCGCGAGGAGGCGTTCGCCGGGCTGGACAATGGCTGATGCCCAGATTCAGGTTCGCCGAGGCCGCCAAGCTGCTCGGCGTGAGCGACGACACCATCCGGCGCTGGGTCGACGCGGGTGAGCTCTCGTCGAGCCTCGACGCCTCTGGCCGGAAAGTCGTGGACGGTGCGGAACTGGCCGAGTTCGCCAGGGCGCACGCGAACGAGGTGCCCGATCCGTCCGGAATCGGCCGATCGGCCCGCAACCGCTTCGTCGGCCTCGTCACGTCCGTCGTCGTCGACAAAGTGATGGCACAGGTGGAAATGCAGTGCGGGCCACATCGAGTCGTGTCGCTGATGTCCGCCGAGGCCGTGCGGGAACTCGGTCTTGAACCGGGCTCGCTGGCGGTCGCTGTGGTGAAGGCGACCACCGTGATGGTGGAAACCCCTTAGTCCACGTCGGATACCTTCTTTGTATGGGTTTCCTGGGGCGTATCAAGCGGGGGTTCGGACGGGGGCGCACACCCGAGGAGCAGTTCACCGACGATTTCGTGGCGACCATCAACCGGCTGCCGGGCATCGCGAAGATCACCAGGACGGACGGGTTCGGCATCGACGTGCGCAGGGTGGGGGAACCCGGCGCGCACTCGATCTTCCTCGGCAACCTGTTCGCCGAAGTCAGCCACCTCTCGCCGGCCGAACGCAAGGAAGCGGTGCACCAGTTCGTCGCCGCCATGTTCTCGCAACCGGACGAGCCGGAGAGCTGGGAAGCGGCCGCGCCGCGGCTGCGGCCGGTCCTGCGCACCGCCTCGTACGCGCAGGCGGGCCAGGTCGGCGGGATCACCGTGGCCAGCCGCCCGTCCATGCGGCACCTCGTCGAGATGATCGTGATCGACCACGAACACCGGATGAGCCTGGTCAACTCCGACAGCCTCGAGGAGTGGGGCGTCACGTTCGACGAGGCGTACCAGCGCGGCGCGCAGAACCTGATGGTCGAGGGAACGCATCTGGCCCGGTTGGACAACGGCGTGCTCGCGGTGGCCAGCGAGGACACCTACGAGTCGTCCCGGCTCGTGGTGCCGGGCTGGCTGGCCGGACTCGGTGACGAGGTCGGGATCCAGCCGGTGGCCGTGGTGCCGTCACGGGACATGATGCTGATCGCCGACGAACGCGACGACGCCGCCGTGCAGTGGATGCTCGACGAGGCGCTGAAGATCTTCGCCGACCACCCCCGATGGCTCTCGCCCGTGCCGTACAAGGCGGACGAGGACGGTGACATCGTCGCCTGGAAGCCGCAGCGCGGGCAGCCCGCGTACGCCGCGGTCCGCCTGGCGGAACGGACACTGGAGACGTACGAGTACCGCGAGCAGCGCACCCGGATGGAGAAGCTGTTCCGGCAGGCGGGCGAAGACCTCGAGGTCACCGCGTACGAGGTCGGGACGGGCCCGGACGGGATCGCGCGCAGCTGCACCACGTGGCCGAAGGGGCACGACGCGCTGCTGCCGTACGCCGACGACATCCTCTTCCCGGCCGACAGCGAGCCGTTCCGGGTGTCGTGGTCGGCGGCGGCCGAGGTCCTCACCGGCGAGTGGGAGGAAGCGCTGACCACCCCGCCCCGGCGCCGGACACTCCGGTGGCCGGACGAGCAGGTGCTGGCTCGCCTGCGTTCCCAGTCCTCCGGCGTGTAGCCCTCGGGCTGGCTAGTCCTCGGGGGTGTAGGGGAGGGGCACGATCAGGCACGGGCCGCCGACGAACAGGCCGCCGTCGATCCCGAGGACCTTGCCGCCCGCGTACTCGTAGGGCGCCTCCACCTGCGCGGGGAGGATGCCCAGCTGGTCGGCGATCACGCTGTGGCCGTGCACGATCTGCTTGCCGCCGAGGATGTCCATCAGCTGCTCGGCCACCTCGGGGCCCTGCGGCCCGCGGAACGAGTACCGGGTGGTCATCCGGCGCCAGCACTCCCACCACCCGGCCAGGTCGTCGGACCGCAGCAGCTCGAGCACGGCGGCGTTGATCTCCTCGACCGTCTCGCCCCACTGCAGGTACTCGATGGTGTCCGAGTGCATCAGCAGGTGGTCGCCGACCAGTGCGAGCACCGGCCGTGAGGTCAGCCAGTCCAGGTGCTCGGCGGTCAGCGCCTCCTGGTCGCTGGCCTGCCCGCCGTTGATCTCCCAGCTGCGGGCGAAGCTGCGCGGGCCGAAGTCGGACGGCACGTCCGTGTCACCGAACTTGTGCATCCCCAGCAGCAGGATCTCGTGGTTGCCCAGCAGGCTGTCGACCTGCCCGCCCGCCTCCCGGGCCTGGGCGCAGAGGCGCATGACCAGGTCGATCACGCCGACGCCGTCCGGGCCGCGGTCCACGAAGTCGCCGAGGAACCACAGGTGGTCCGCACCGCCCGACCAGTTCGCGTCCTCGTCGACCAGGCCGAGGGCACGCAACGCGCCCGCCAGCTCGGCGCGGTGTCCGTGCACGTCCCCGATCACATAGGTCCGTCGCTCATCCCGCACACCAACAGACGATACGAGCATCCGTCAGCCGAAGGGATTCAAGGTGTGCCCAACGAGGTCGGCGATCGAGTTGATCACCCTGGTCGGCCGGTACGGGAACTGGTCGGCGGAGATCTCGGTCGAGATCCCGGTCAGCACCAGGATGGTGGCCAGCCCGGCGTCCAGGCCCGCGCGGACGTCGGTGTCCATCCGGTCGCCGATCATCAGGGTGTTCTCCGAGTGGGCGCCGAGCGACCGCAGCGCGGAGCGCATCATCAGCGGGTTCGGCTTGCCGACGTAGTACGGGGAGAAGCCGGTCGCGCGTTCGATCAGCGCGGCGACGGACCCGGTCGCGGGCAGCGAGCCCTCCCGGCTCGGGCCGGTGGCGTCCGGGTTGGTCGCGATGAACTTCGCGCCTTCTTCCACCAGGCGGATCGCGCGGGTGATCGCTTCGAAGCTGTACGTCCTCGTCTCGCCGAGCACGACGTAATCCGGGTCACGATCGGTCAGCACGTAACCGACTTCGTGCAACGCCGTCGTCAGGCCCGCTTCACCGATCACGAACGCCGAACCGCCTGGTCGCTGCGAGTCCAGGAACTGCGCGGTGGCCAGTGCCGACGTCCAGATCGAGGTCTCCGGAACGTCGAGACCTGTCCGAAGCAGCCGCGCGCGCAGGTCTCTTGGCGTAAAAATAGAGTTGTTGGTCAGAACGTGGAACCGGATGTCGTTGGCACGCAGTTCGGCGAGGAACTCGTCCACTCGGGGCACCAGGTGTTCCTCGTGGACGAGTACACCGTCCATGTCCATCAAGTAGTTCCAGGTCATGGGGACATGATCGCAGTGCCGCACGCCACAAGCCCTTTCAACCGCACCTGTCGGGCTTGACCGGCCATCCGGCGGACGATACTAATGGCGACTGGAGTAACGGCGAGGAGTCGAGTTGGGTCGCAGGCACAAGCCGAGTCGCTGGCCGGTCAACTGGACCGTCGTCAGCATTGCCGCTGTGCTCACTCTGGTCATCGGCATCGTCATCGCTCTGCTGTCCAGCACCGAGAAGCGCAGCGGAATCGTGGTACCCGCGCCCAGTTCGGCGCCGCCCGCGTTGATCAGGCCGACGGGTTGATCTTGCCACACCGGCCGGAACTGGGCCTAAGGTGAGATAGACCACATCGTCGGGAGGCCCGCCGTGTCCGTTCCCAGCTACGCCTCGGGTACATCGACTGTGCCTCTGCTCGGGGAGACCATCGGGGACAACTTCGCCCGGACGGTGGCCGCGTACCCGGACCGGGACGCGCTGGTGGACCGGGCGGCGGGCCGCAGGTGGACGTATCGCGAGCTGTCCGAGGAGGTCGACGCGGTCGCGCTCGGCCTGCTCGGGAAGGGTGTGCGCAAGGGGGACCGGGTCGGCATCTGGTCGCCCAACCGTGCGGAGTGGACCTTCGTGCAGTACGCGACCGCGAAGATCGGCGCGATCCTGGTCAACATCAACCCGGCGTACCGGGTGCACGAGCTTTCCTACGTGCTCAACCAGTCCGGCATCCGCACCCTGGTCTCGGCGTCGGCGTTCAAGGCGTCCGACTACGCCGCCATGATCGAGCAGGTCCGGCCGGACTGCCCCGCGCTCGCCGACGTCGTCCTGCTCGACAGTCCTGAGTGGACCGCACTGGTCGACGCCGGCCGCGCGGCCGATCCCGCGGCACTGGCCGGGATCCGGCTGTCACCGGATGATCCCATCAACATCCAGTACACGTCCGGCACGACCGGTTTCCCCAAGGGTGCGACGCTCTCGCACCACAACATCCTCAACAACGGCTTCTTCGTCGGCGAGACCTGCGGGTACACCGAGCAGGACAAGGTGTGCATCCCGGTGCCGTTCTACCACTGTTTCGGAATGGTGATGGGAAACCTGGCGTGCACGTCGCACGGCGCGTGCATGGTCATCCCGGCGCCGTCGTTCGCGCCCGCGGAGACGCTCGCCGCGGCTGCCGGCGAGAAGTGCACGTCCTTGTACGGCGTGCCGACGATGTTCATCGCGATGCTGGCCGAGGCGGACTTCGAGTCGTACGACCTGTCGAGCCTGCGGACCGGGATCATGGCCGGTTCACCGTGCCCGGTCGAGGTGATGAAACAGGTCATCGAGCGGATGGGGATGAACGAGGTCACCATCTGCTACGGCATGACCGAGACGTCACCGGTGTCGACGCAGACCACCGCACAGGACACACTGGACCGTCGCGTGTCCACAGTGGGCAGAGTGCACCCGCACCTCGAAGTCAAGGTGGTCGACCCGGAGACCGGGCTGACCGCGCCGAGGGGCACACCCGGCGAGTTCTGCACCCGCGGCTACTCGGTGATGCTCGGCTACTGGGAGCAACCGGGCAAGACCGCGGAGGCCATCGACGCGGCGCGCTGGATGCACACCGGTGACCTCGCGGTCATGGACGACGAGGGCTACCTGAGCATCACCGGCCGGATCAAGGACATGGTCATCCGCGGCGGCGAGAACGTGTACCCGCGGGAGATCGAGGAATTCCTCTACACGCACCCGGACATCCTCGACGCGCAGGTCATCGGCGTGCCCGACGAGCGCTACGGCGAAGAGCTGATGGCGTGGGTCAGGATGCGGGACGGCGCGGAGGCGTTGACAGCGGAGGCGTTGAAGGCGTTCTGCGCCGGGAAACTGGCGCACTACAAGGTGCCGCGGTACGTCCACGTGGTCGACGAGTTCCCGATGACGGTCACCGGCAAGATCCGCAAGGTCGAGATGCGCGAGACGGCGAGGGAGATCCTCGGGCTGTGAACGGTGGTGCCGGACCGGCACCACCGCCGCTCGTCACGAGCTGATCAGCCGGTACTTCTGGTTGGCCTGCTGGTAGCCGATGCACTCCCACTGGAGCACGGGCGTGCCGTCGGCCGTCGAACTGCCTGCGATGTCGAGACATTTGCGGCTGTACACGTGCACCGGGAAGAACCGGTAGTAGCCGCCGTCCACCGCCCATTCGATGCGCCACCGCTGGTTGGTCTGGTTGTCCCCAAGGCAGGCCCACTGCTGGATCGGCACACCGTCGCCTGTCCCGGCGCCTGAGACGTCGAGGCATTTGCCGCTGTGCAGGGCCGAAACGCGGTAGACGCCGTTGCCCGCGTCGATGAGTTTCCACAACTGGTTGGACTGCTTGTTGTCGCCGCAGGTCCGTTGCACCACACGGGCGCCGTCCTGCACGGCACCGACCCCGCCATCGACCTCGATGCACTTGTCGCTGTGCTGGGCGCGGATCTGGAAGAAAACCACCGCAGACGCCGTGCCACCGGCAGCGGTGACCAGTCCGAGCGCCAGTGCCAGGACAGCGAGTACCGATCTGAGTCTCATCGCGGTTCCCCTCTTCTCTGCCCGATTCGCCGGTCACTTCCGGCGTGCCCCATCGTGAGGATGGAGTGGTGCTGGGGAAAGGTTTCGGTCCGTTGAGCGGAACACCCACCCGAGGGGAACCGGAATGGCTGGAGCAAGGCGCGGTGTGCTGGACGGTGCGTTCGTGTTGTTGGAGGAGCTGGCCAGGGCCGGTGAGGCCGGGCCGAGCGGGCTCGCCGAGGCCGCCCGGCTGCCCAAGGCCACCGCGCACCGGCTGCTGGGCCAGCTGGCCGGGGTCGGCGCGGTGGAGTCGCGATCGGGCCGGTACCGGATCGGGCCGCGGATGTTCCACGTCGGCGAGGGCTGGCGGCCAGCGGCTGCCCTGCGCGCGGCGGCACTCCCGCCGCTGCGCCAGCTCGCCGCGAGCATCGGCGGCGCCAGCGTGAACGTGAGCGTGGTGGACGCGGGGCAGATGCTGATCGTCGCCGCCGTCCGCGGCGACGCCGACGACGTGGTGGAGCTGCGGCCGGGATTCCGGCTTTCCGGACAGGAATTCTCCTGCGTGTCAGCGGTTTCCAGTGCACCGGTCGTGCACGCGGCAACGGGCGGGGTCGTCGCGTGCGTGAACGCGCGGGTGCTCGGACCCGGCCAACTGGCGGGGATCGAACCGCTGGTCCGGCGTGCCGCGAACATCGTCAGCGCCCGCCTGGCCACCACGAACCCGGCGCTGTTCGCGTGGTGACATAGGCTGGGTTCGTGACCAAGTGGGGAGTTGTGGCCACCGGCCGGATCGCGGACGTCGTCACGTCGGACATGGCGCTGGTGCCCGACGCCGAGGTACTCGCGGTCTCCTCGCGCAGTACCCCGAAAGCCGAGGAGTTCGCCGGGAAACACGGCATACCGCGGTTCTACGGCGACTACCACGACATGCTCGCCGACCCGGACATCGAAGTCGTCTACGTCGCCACCCCGCACAGCAGCCACTACGTCGTGGCTCGCAACGCCTTGCTGGCAGGCAAAGCCGTGCTGTGCGAGAAGCCGATCACCGTGGGCCTCAAGGACGCGGAGAAACTCGTCGAACTGGCCCGCAGGCAGAACCTCTTCCTGATGGAGGCGATGTGGACCCGGTTCAACCCGTTGGTCAGGCTCATCCGGGAACTGGTCGCCGACGGCGTGATCGGCGCGGTCCGCAGCGTCCACGCGGACTTCGGCGCGCCCTTCGAGCACGACCCCGCGCACCGGCTGTGGGACCCGGCCGCCGGTGGCGGATCACTGCTCGACCTTGGCGTCTACCCGGTCTCCTTCGCCCACATGCTCCTCGGTGCGCCGAAAAGCGTTGCCACCCAAGGAACCCTGATCGACGGTGTGGACGCGGAAGCCGCGCTGATGCTGCGCTACCCCAACGGCGCCTTCGCGCAGCTGTCGTCCTCATTGGTCGGCTACTACCCGATCGCGGCGACGATCGTCGGCACGGCAGGGCGGATCGAGATCCCGCCGGTGTTCTACCGGCCGACCGAGTTCACCGTGGTCCGCCCCGGCCAGGACGACGAGAAGCACTCGCTCGAGCTGACCGGGCACGGCTACCAGTACCAGATCGCCGAGGTGAACAAGCGCGTCCAGGCAGGGGAGATCGAGAGCCCGCACATGCCGCTCGACGAAACCCTCGCGGTGATGCGGACGCTCGCCGAAGCGCTCGACAAGCTCGGCGTCAGCTACCCGTGACGGTCAGGTAGATCAACGCCAGGTTCAACGCGATCACCAGCGCGGCGATCACCCACGCCAGCACGGTCGTGACCCGGTGGTTGACGTTCTTGCCCATCAGCCCGCGCGCGGAAGTCAGCCGCACCAGCGGGATCAACGCGAACGGGATGCCGAACGACAGCACCACCTGCGAGATCACCAGCGCCCACGACGGGTCCACGTCGAAGGCCAGCAGCACGACCGCGGGCAGCAGCGTGAGCAGACGCCTGACCAGCAACGGGATCCGCTTGCGCAGCAGCCCGCCCATCACCACGGCACCGGCGTAGCAGCCGACCGACGTCGACGCCAGACCGGAAGCCAGCAGCCCCACGGCGAACAGCAACGCGATGCCGTGGCCGAGGTGCTGCCCGATGGCGTTGTGCACGCCGGAAAGCGTGTCCACACCGTCGATTCCGGACAGCGCACTGGCCGCCAGCAGCAACATCGCCAGGTTCACGGCCCCGGCGAAGACCATCGCTACACCGACGTCGTAACGGGTCGCGTTGAGCAGGCGCCCCAGCTGAGGCCCGGTCTGCAGGCCGTGCCGGTCACGCGCCAGCGCCGAGTGCAGGTACACCGCGTGCGGCATCACTGTCGCACCCAGCATTCCCGCGGCCAGCAGGACGCTCTCCGAACCCGCGAACTGCGGCAGCAGGCCGCCTACCACGCCGGATCCGGACGGCGGTGAGACGAAAAGCCCAGCGGCGAAACCGATCGCGATGATCAGCAGCAGGCCGGTGATGACCCGTTCGAACGGTCGTTGCCCGGCGCGGTCCTGCACCACCAGCAACGCGGTCGACACCACACCGGTGATCAGGCCGCCGACCAGCAGCGGCAGGTCGAACAGCAGGTTCAACGCGATCGCGCCGCCGAGCACCTCGGCCAGGTCGGTCGCCATCGCCACCACCTCGGCCTGCGCCCAGTAGGCCAGCCGGGTCGGCCGCGACAGCCGGTCACGGACCGCCTCGGGCAGCGACAGCCCGGTGACCAGGCCGAGTTTGGCGGACAGGTACTGCACTAGCCCGGCCATGATGTTCGCCACGACCACGACCCACACCAGCAGGTAGCCGAAGGTGGCCCCGGCCGCCGTGTTGGTGGCGACGTTGCCGGGGTCCACGTAGGCGATGGCCGCGACGAACGCGGGCCCCAGGAGCGCGGCTCCGGCCCGGAAGCGGGTGATCCTGGGTTTGATGGCACTGGCGAGTGACAAACGGACCTCCCACGACGAACCGGCCGACGTCGAGCTTACTGCAAACCGTTTGCAGTAGCGGTTTTGCTGGAGCCGCTCACCTCTGCGAAGACCTTCGCGTCCTCTTCGCCGAACTGGTCCTCCAGCACCTCGGGTGAGTAGTCCAGGTCGATCCGGGCGACCGGCGTGCCGCGGGCCGACGAGATGGCTCCGAGGCGGCGCTGGGCGCGGTCACCAGCGTAAACGACGTACTCCTGCGGGTCGGTCTCGAACGGGCGCGGCTCCTCGAACTGGTTGCCGACCCACTCGATCATGTTCAGCGCGATCGGCAGCAGCTCACCCATCCGCTCGGTGACCGCGTCGAACAGGGAGTCGTCCGCGGCCACGTGCCTGCGGCAGGTGAACGTGCCCCACGCCATGTGCCTGCGCTCGTCGTCACCGATCCGGCGGACCAGTTCCTGCATGCCCGGCAGGATGCCGCGGCTGGTGCAGATCTTCTGCCACGCGTAGTACCCGGTGAGCGCCAAGGTGCCCTCGATCACGTGGTTGTACGTCACCGATGCGCGGATCTGGTTGCGCGGACTCGGATCGTGTTCGAGCACGGCGAGCGATCCCGGCAGCTCCTCGTAGAAAAGCTTGCGGTAGTAGGGGTTTTCCGCGACGAACGGGTGCAGGTCGTCGGTCAGGCCGACCGCGTCCATCCACCGCCGGAACACTTCCGTGTGCTTGGCCTCCTCGAAGCAGAACTGCGTGAGGTACATCTCGTCGGAGATCCGGCCCTCCGCGGCCATCGCCTTCATGAACGGCTGGATGTCCTCGGTCACCGCCTCCTCACCCGCGATGAACTGGGCACAGAGGTACGTGGCCGATCGGCGTTCCTCGTCGGTGAGGGACTCCCAGTCGGCGCGGTCGCGGCTGAAGTCGATGTCCGCCGGGTTCCAGAACCTGGCGTTGCCCTTGACGAACAGCCTGAGCGGGAACGAGTCCCAGTTCAGCCCGCCCTTGCGCAACGACGCGAATCCGGTGCGGAGTTCGGCTTGGGTCTGCGTCATGTCCGGCTCCTTTGCCATGAACACGGATCGTCAGGAGTAGGCCTCGATCGCGGGCAGCACCACCGCGCACACGGCGTCCGCCGCTTCGGCGGGCGTGCCGCCGGGCAGCATCATGTGGCTGACCGCCAGCCGCACGATGGTCTCGGCGAGCAGCGCGGTGTGGTGCGGTGGCAGCGTCGGGACCCGTTGGGCCAGGTTGCGGCCCGCGTGGTCGATCGCCGGGCGGAGCACCGGCCCGGCCCTGGTGGTGAGCAACGGCAGCAGGTCCTCGGCCCGCGCGCCGCCGAGAACAGCGGCGACCAGGCGGTTTTCCCTGCCGTGCCGGACGATGTACTCGACCAGCGCGTGCAGGCCGTCGGCCACAGTGGTCGTCGTGCGCCACAGTTCCTCGCCGCCGTCGAGGAACTCCGAGACCGTCCGCAATGCGACCGCGTCGACCAACGCGGACTTGTTGCCGAACTCGTTGTAGACGGTCTGCCTGCTGACGCCGGCGCTGGCGGCGACGTCGACCATCCGCAGGCCCGCGAAACCGTGCTCGGCCAGCAGTTCCGCTGCCGCGTCCAGCAATGTTTCGCGCAGGGACAGGCGTACTCTTTCCGAGAACGGTGTGATCTCGGTCATGGTTCTAGTCTTTACACGGATAGTGATTCTGTCAACTATCTGTACTTGGGTGGTTCTCCTGTAAAGCCTCGTGGACCCCCTCGCCGGTCCTTTCCTTCGCCGGGTGGATTCCCCTCGCCGGGTGGCTGACCTCTGGGCAGGAGGGGTGGTTTGTGTCCTTCGTCTCTACAGCCCGGGTTCCAGGTGTGTGTCCTTCGGTGCGTGGGCGCTCCTGCCCGACGGGCAGGCGCACCCCGGAGCACCTCTCCGCGCTGGCGCGCTCACCGCTCGGGGCCGGTCTGCGTGCTTGTGGGCCTTCTTGTGGATTGCCGCTGTGGCTTGGCCTGCGGTTGCGCGCTCGCTGTTGGCCTGCGTGCTTTGTCTTGGCTCGCCGCTGTTGGTTGGTCTGCGGTTGCGCGCAATTAGGGTGATGGGATGACCGTGACCGTCGGCTTCGACCTCGACCTGACGCTGATCGACCCTCGCCCCGGCATCATCGAAGCGATGGTCGCGCTCGCTGCGGACACTGGCCTTCCGCTGGACGGCGAGTACGTCGCCGCCAACATGGGGCCGCCATTGCGCGACATGCTCGCCACCGTCGGCGTTCCCGAAGCCAGGCTCGACTGGTGCGTGACGCGGTTTCGTGCCACCTACCCGCAGATCGTGATCCCGACGACGGTCCCTATGCCCGGCGCGGTTGCCGCTCTCCAGGCAGTCAGGGCAGTTGGCGGCAAGACCGTCATCGTCACCGGCAAGTACCAGCGCAACGCCCAGCTGCACATCGACGCGCTTGGCTGGGAGATCGACCACCTTGTCGGCGACCTGTGGTCTGCGGGCAAAGCCGAGGCGCTCAAGCTGCACGGCGCGAGCATCTACGTCGGAGATCACATCGGTGACATGAAGGGCGCCACCGCGGCTGGCGCGTTCGCGGTCGGCGTCACGACGGGACCGTGCGACGCGGCCACGCTGACCGAGGCGGGCGCGGACGTCGTGCTCGACAGCCTCGCGGACTTCCCGGCCTGGTTCAGCGACGCCGCACCACGCTGAAGATCCCCAGCCCGAGACCGATCGGCAGCAACATCGCCGCGACGTAGAGCCACACGGACAGGTTCGACTGCCCGGAGGCGTACAGCACGAACACGGCGATGATCGCGATCAGGCCGATGGCGAACATCGTCATGGCTGCTGGCAACAGGCTGAACTTCGGCACAGCGAGCAGAGTATGCGCTACGCCAGAACCCCGGTTTGGCATAGGCTGTCACGACGCGTCCAGGGCGTGCCCGGGGCGCGTTAGTCGTGCGGCACGCCAGTGTGGAGCCGCGTGGCTGATGGAGTCGACGAGGGAACGGTGAGAGCTGTGCCGACCGGACGGGTCAAATGGTACGACTCGGAGAAGGGCTTCGGGTTCGTCACACAGGACGGCGGGGAGGACGTGTACGTCCGTGCTTCCGCGCTGCCGCCTGGCGTGACGGGACTCAAGGCGGGACAACGCATTGAGTTCGGGGTGGCGGACGGCCGCCGTGGCCCGCAGGCGCTTTCGGTCCGGCTGATCGACCCGATGCCGTCGGTCGTCGAGGCGAGGCGGCGCCCAGCCGAGGAACTGCACGGCCTCGTCGAGGACATGATCAAGATGCTGGAAGCGTCGGTGCAGCCGGACCTGCGGCGTGGCCGCTACCCGGATCGCAAGGCCACCAAGCGAATCGCCGAAGTCGTCCGCGCCGTCGCGCGGGAGCTCGACCCGTAACCACGCGCCTTCCCCCGTGGGCCCCCAATGCGACGCGTCGGGGGCACATTGTCATGCGCGGACCGTCAACGCCCAGCTGGCGTCGACGCCGTAGATGACCTCGTTGTTCTGGTCCGCGCCGAATCCGCCGATGCGCTGCACTTCCACGTGCATCAGCTGATCGCCCGCGGTCGGTGTGCGAAGCGTGTAGGCGTACGTCCCGCCGTCGCCGAACAGCGCCGAACGCGCCTTCTGCACGGAACCGTCGGCGGCGCGGTAGCGGAACACCACCAGCCACGGCGCTTGCGCGACCTGCTTGGGCACGTTGATGTTCAACGACTTCCCGCCCGGCACCGCCAGCTCACCCGTCGGCTTGCACTCCTCCAGCTTCGCGTCGCACACGGGCGACGGCGTGATCCGCACGGCTTCACCGTCCGCGAAGAACGTGACCTCGGGATCGTGGGACGGGGCGCAACCCGCGAGCAGCAGACCGCCCGCCACCAGCGAGGCAATTCCAAATCGGCGCACAGCGGCAGCCTACGTGGGCTCGGTGCCCGCCTGGCGCGCCGGGGTGGCCCGCCGCACCACGTTGAGCAGGGAATTCCCCTTCGTGGCCAGGATCGTCTGGACCATCCCGAGCGCAAGCAGCACCGACACCACCAGGAACCCGACCCAGAACGTGGTCGGCAGCAGCACACCCAGCGCGCCACCGAACACCCAGCCCATCTGCAGCACCGTCTCCGAACGGCCGAACGCCGACGCCCGCGACTCCTCCGGCAGGTCGTCCTGGATCACCGCGTCCAGACTGTTCTTCGCCAGCGCCGCCGCGGTCGACGCGATCAGGCTGACGATCGCCATCGTGCCGATGCCCGGCAGGATCGTGGCGACCACGGTCGCGGTGACACAGGCGACCACGCAGCCGAGCACCATCTGGTCCGGTCTGGCCACGTGCAGCCGCGCGCCGATCGCGTTGCCGCCGAAGCTGCCGACACCGGCGGCGGCCGCGATGATGCCGAGCAGCAGCAGTTGCTGGAACGCCTGCCCCTCGGTCTCCGCGCGGATGGCGAACGCCGAGAACATCATCAGGAAGCCGGTCAGGATCTTGACGGTGGCGTTGGCCCACAACGACACCACGACCTGCTGGCCCATCGGCTGGCGTTTGGGTCTTGTCGGCGTTGCCGACAGCGTCGCGGGCACTTCGCCCTCGGTGACCTCGACCCACGCCGGGATCCGCATGCCCTGCACGGCCCCGGCGACGCAGATGAGCGCGGTGAACCAGAGCGCGCCCGGCGAGCCGAACAGCTGCGTCAAACCGGCCGCGATGCCACCGAACACCATGCCCGCCGCCAGGCCGAACACCGTCAGCCGGGCGTTGGTTTTGGACAGCGTGATCTCCGGCGGCAGCACTCTCGGCGTGACCGCCGCCTTGAGGACCGTGAACGACTTGGACAGCACCATCTTGCCGAGCGCGGCCGGGTACAGCAGCCACGAGTCGAAGTTGGTCGCCATCACGATGCACATCAGCGCCTGGCCCGCGGACGCCACGCACATGGCCAGCCTGCGGCCGCGCTGGATCTTGTCGAGCGCAGGCCCGATCACCGGCGCCACCAGCGCGAACGGCGCCACGGTGATCAGCAGGTAGAGCGCGATCTTGCCCTTGCTGCTGTCCGCGCTCGCGGCGGCGAAGAAGAGCGTGTTCGCCAGCGCGACGGCCATCGCCGCGTCGCTGGCGTAGTTGAGCATCGTCGCGTACGTCAGCGACGTCAGACCGGACTTGTCGGCGCCGTCGGCGTTCGCCGCCCGCTTGAAGGCGTGCACCGCCTGCTGGGTCAGCTGCTTGCTGCGCAGCGCCGCCACCCGCGTGACCGTCAGCTTCTTCGGCATCTGCGGGATGCCGCCGCGCGGCAGGACCGCGGCTTCCGCGCCGTGGGTCGCCTCGGTTTCCGGCTCGGGCTGCGGCGGAGGGGGCGGCGGCTGCTGCCGGTTCGGCGGCGGCGCCTGCTCGTAGTAGTCGTACGGGCCCGTCTGGCCGCTGCGGGGGATCGGGTAGCCGTCCGGGCCGTACCGCGTCGACGGAGGCGGTGGTGGTTCCCGGCGCAACGGCGTGGTCTGCCGGAACTCCTCGGGAAGGGGCGGCGGGGGCGGCGGCGGTTGACGCCGGGCAGGCGGGGGCGGCGCGGGAGCGGGCGGCGGAGGCTGTTCCCGGTGGAACTGCCGGGGCTGCCGCGCGGTCCACTTCCGTCCCTTGGACCGGCTCTTGGCAGGCCGGTCCCCGCCGTTGTCGTCAGAGCCGGAGCGAAGCACCCCTCCATCCTGCCTTAGTGGCTCGCAGCCCACACACGGAGTTACTCACGATGCCGTGACGAACTTCACCCGGAACATCTTCGGCCACAGTTTGCCGGTGACCAGGAATTCGTCCGTGCCGCGGACGGCGGCGATCCCGTTGAGCACGTCGGCGCCTGCCCGCTCGTCGCGCGGCAGCAGCCCAGCGAGGTCGATGGTGGCCGTGACGTCGCCGGACGCCGGGTCGATCCGCACGATGGTCTCGGTCTGCCAGACGTTCGCGTAGACCCCGCCGGGGGTGCACTCCAGTTCGTTCAACCTGGTGACCGGCTGGCCCGCCGAGCGCACCCGCACCTCGCCGACCTGGGCGAACGACTCAGGGTCGCGGAAGGCGAGCTTGTCCGAGCCGTCGCTCATCACCAGCCGCTGCCCGTCCATGCACAGCCCCCAGCCCTCGCCGCTGTACGGCACCCGCCTGACCTCGGCCAGCGTCTGCTTGTCACGTTGGATCGCGACGCCGTCCTTCCAGGTCAGCTGCCAGATCTTCGACCCGGCGACGGTCAGGCCCTCGCCGAACATGGGCGGGGGCAGGTCGACCTTCCTGGCCACCTCGGCGGTGCGCGGGTCGACCTCGCGCACGCTGGACCCGCCTTCGAGGCCGGTGCCTTCGATGAGCCGGTCGCCGTCCAGTTCGAGGCCCTGGGTGAAAGCTGTCGAGTCGTGCGGCAGGACCGCCAGCACTTCGGCGCGCAGCTTCACGGGGGTGTTCGGCGCGGCTTGCGGGGCAGTACTCGTGCCACACGATGCGACCAAAACGCAGGCCGTGAGAACAAGAAGCACCTTCACGCCGGAAGCGTGACACACGTGGTGCACAATCTCCGTGATGAGCACGACGCCGGAACCAGACGCTGCCCTTGCCGGAGCAGTCGAGCGCGCACGCGCCGCTGCCCGTGTGGAAGCCGGTGACGAGGTCGGCGCGCACGTGGGCGTGCGGCCGGAGAACGACGCCGCTGTCACGCACCTCTTCGACGCCGACAAGCCGGGATACCGAGGCTGGCACTGGGCCGTCACGGTGGCCGACGCCGGCCCGGGAACCGAGGTGACGGTCAGCGAGGTCGTGCTCGTGCCCGGTCCCGACGCGCTCGTGGCCCCGGCGTGGGTGCCGTGGCAGCAGCGGGTGCAGGCGGGTGACCTCGGCGTCGGCGATCTGCTCCCGACCGCCCCGGACGACCCCCGGCTCGTGCCCGCGTACCTCCAGTCCGACGACGAGGCCGTCGAGGAGGTCGCGCACGAGGCCGGGCTCGGCAGGGTGCGTGTGATGTCCCGCCCGGCGCGGCTGGAGGCGGCCACCCGCTGGCAAGGCGGTGAGTACGGCCCGCGCTCGGACATGGCCCGCAGCGCGCCGGAGCACTGCGGCACCTGTGGCTTCTACCTGCCGGTCGCCGGTGCGCTGCGGGCAGCGTTCGGTGTCTGCGGGAACGAGATCGCCCCGGCGGACGGGCACGTGGTGCACGTCCAGTACGGCTGTGGCGCGCACTCCGAGCTCCGCATCGAGCAGGGCTCGCCCGTGCTCGTCGCGGACCTGATCTACGACGACTCGCTGCTCGACGTCGAGCGGGCATCAGCGGAGTGAACGACCCGTTCGGCACCCAGCGCTTACGCGAGGCAGTGCTGGCAGCTTGGAGCGCCTCGCCGACGCGGTTCCGTGAAGACGCCAACGCCGAGGAAGACCTGCGGATCGGCGCGTACCGCGACCGCCTGCTGGTCGAGCTGGCGCAGAACGCGGCCGACGCCGCCGGGTTCGGCGGCCACCTCCGTCTGTCGATTGTGGACGGCGAGCTGCGCGCGGCGAACACGGGCGCGCCACTGGACGCCGACGGTGTCGCCGCGCTGGCCTCGTTGCGCGCGTCGTCGAAGCGGGACATCCTCGGCACGGTCGGTCAGTTCGGCGTCGGGTTCTCCGCGGTCCTGTCGGTGACCGACGAGCCGGAGGTCGTCTCGTCGACCGGCTCGGTCCGGTTCTCCGCCCAGCGGACCAGGGAGATCCCCGAGATCCAGCGGCACGTGGCCGCGCGCTCGGGCCAGGTCCCGGTGCTGCGCCTGGTCTGGCCGACGGACTCCGCGCCGCCGGCGGGCTTCGACACCGAGATCCGGCTGCCGTTGCGCGCGGACGTCGACCAGGCGGCGTTGCTGGCGAACTTCCGCGAGCAGGCGCCTGATCTGCTGCTGGCGTTACCCGGCCTGGCGTCGATCGAGGTGGCCGGGTCGCGCTGGACGAGCAGCGACTCCGGCGACACGGTCGTGCTGACCGGCCCGGCGGGCACCACGCGGTGGATGTTGCGCAGGGGATCGGGGAAGCTGTCGGACACCGCGGGTCTCGGGATGGAGACGAGCGCGGAATGGCTGGTCTGCTGGGCGATCCCGGTGACGGACGCGGGCGTTCCGCAACCGCTGGCCGAGGACGTGCTGCACGCCCCCACGCCGACCGACGAGCGGCTTTCGTTGCCTGCCAGGCTGATCGCCAGCCTGCCGATCGAGGCGTCCCGGCGCAGGGTGATGGCGTCCGCGGCGGTCACCGAGGTGCTGGCCGAGGCCGCGAAGCTCTACCCCGCTTTGGTTTTCGGAGTTCCCGAAGAGCACCGCACGGCACTCGTGCCGGTGCCCGGCTTCCCGCGGTCCGATGTGGACGCACAGTTGCGTGAGCTGATCGTCGCCGAGTTGCGGGCACAGGCCTGGCTACCCGGCGTCGCGGAGTCGCTGACTCCAGCCGTCGCCCGCGTGCTGGAGATCCCGTCGGATTCGTTGGCGGACTTGCTGTCCGACGTCGTGCCCAACCTGGCCGCGGCGTGGCTGGCGAACCCCGGGCACGCGCACGCGCTGGCGTCGCTGGAGGTTTCCCGCCTGCGCATCCCGGAAGTCGTGGCGGCGCTGACCGGTATCTCCCAGGAACCGTCGTGGTGGCAGCAGGTTTACGCGGCGCTGCTGCCGTTCGCCGAGAACGACGCGGCGATCCGGGAGAACCTCAGCGGCCTGCCGGTGCCGTTGGCCGACGGCCGGACGTTGCCGGGCCCGCGCGGGACGTTGCTGGCCGACGAGCCGGAATTCCTGTCCGATCTGGACGTTCCCGGTCTCAGGCTGGTGCACCCGGAAGCGGCAAACCCGCTGCTGGAACGCCTCGGTGCCCGGCACGCGGGCGCGGCGGAGGTGCTGGATTCGTTGCAGGAGGCGGTGGAACGCAGCGTCGCCGACGCGTCGGCCGGCCTGATCGTCTCCGGCCTCGCCCACGCCGTGCTCGGCCTGGTCAGCCAGGCGGGCGGACGGCCGTGGCTGAAGTCGTTGGCACTCCCGGACTCCGCGGGTGACTGGCGGGAGGCGGACGAGCTGGCGCTGCCGGGCTCCCGGTTCCTCGAGGTGCTCGACCAGGAGTCGCCGCTCGGCCTGCTCGACCCGGAGTTCGCCGAACGCTGGTCGGCGGACGTGCTGTCGGCGGTCGGTGTGCTGACCGGTTTCGCGGTGATCGTCGACGAGGAGCCGATCGGCCCGGAGCACGACCTCGCCGACGAGGAAGAGTGGTGGTCCTCCTCCGGTGAGGAGCCGAAGCGCGTGGTGGCCGTGCGCGACCTGGACCTCGTGGCGGACGACAAATGGCCGGAAGCCCTGCGGCTGCTGGCGATGGAACCCGCGACGTGGCAAGCGTTGCGCGAACCAGGCGGCTACACGGCCTGGTGGATCTCCCGCTACGCCCTGCTGGACGGCCGCGCACCGCGGTTCTGGCGCACAGCGTCGGCGTCGGACCTGATCGGCCTGTACGACCCGCTGCCACTCGACCTCGGCGACGACCTGGCCGCAGCGGCCGGAGTCCGTACCCACCTGGAGATCAAGGACGCCTCGGACGCGGAAGACCTGCTCGACCGCCTCGGTGATCCCGCCCGCCTGGTGCCGCACGGCGTGTCCCTGCGCGCCCACGCGGCACTGGCGGGATCGGTGGACGTGTCACTGATCGACGCCCCGGAACACGTCCGCGTCCTGTCCGGTGAGGCAGTGGACGCCGAAGACTGCGTGGTGCTCGACGCCCCATGGCTCCTGGCAGTCCTACCGCCCGCCCGAGTCGTGGCGGCGCTGGACGACGACGCCGCGGAAGCCCTGGCGGAACTGCTCGACCTGCCCGTGGCCTCCGAGTCGGCCGGTGACGTGACCGGCGGCGACCTCGTCCCGTGGGCCGAGTTGGGCGCGGTGGTCGTGGCAGCGGAGTTGCTCGGCTTCGACCTGCCCCTCGAAGGCGTGATCGTCCACGACGAGCTGAAAGCCAACGACCAACGCGTGCACTGGTGGGTCGACCGCCACAACCGCGTCCACTGCGAGGACACCCCCGACGGCCTCGCCCGGGCACTCGCGTGGGCCGCGGACCGCTGGATCGACAGGCACGTCATCCACGCCATCCTCGAAGACCCGGACCCGCGGACGGTTTTGTCCTAAAGGCCCTGCTGGGCTGTTTTCGAGCCGCGCCTGGCGGCGGATCGCTGCCAGGTCATGATGGCCATGCCGATTCCGCCGAGTGCGGCACCTGTGACCGCGGTCCATGCCAGGATGCTCGGGCCGGTGAACAGGGCGACCACCAGGATGCCCAGCCAGACGATCTCGCCGACGATGACGATCCGGAACAGGTCGACCAGCCGCGCCGGCGGGGGTGGCGGCGGCGGGAGCGACTTGCCGGTCTCATCCGGTGACTGGGGTTCCTCAGTGGACTCCACACGTGCAGGCTACCCGGCCCGGCATTGTTACCTCTGGGGGCGAGAACCATGCAGACCATCGATCGGCACGACTTCGACAAGGCCACCGCCGACGCCGCAGCCGAGCGGATCGCGAAGGAGGTGCTGGACCTCCGCGAGCGGATCGAGACCGACCGGGCCACCGTCGCCAGGTTGCTGGAGCTTTCGCTCGACGAGGCCGGGCACCTCGCCGCCACCGATCCCGCCGCTGCCTGGTTGGACACGTACGTGGCGTTCGGCCGTGCCATGCAGGCCGGTTGCGCGCTGTTCCTGCTCACCACCGGCTCTGGCCGGGTGGAGTTCCGGATCGAGGACGAGGTCCGCCACTCCACGGCCGGGCCGATCGACGGGGCCGACTTGTCCGCGTGGACGACGGCGACGTACTTGTCGATCGTCTGCCGGGAGCGGCAGCGGACGGCCGCGCTCGCCGAGGTGGACCTCGATTCGTTGCGCACCACGACGGACGAGTACCCGCGGCGCTGGGCCGGTGTGCTGCGGACGTACTGCAACCGCGGCGAGGGGTTGATCGACCAGCTGCTGGACGCCATGCAGGCCACCGAACCCGAGAGCCTGCGCGAGATCGACCCGCAGCGGGCGCTGAAGCTCGACTTCCCGGTGATGGAGCTGTTCTACCGCCTGACCCAGCGCGACGCCGACGGTTTCAACGAGTCCCTCGCCAAGGCGCTCGAGCTGCACAAGGAGTACTGGTCGGCCCGCCCCGGCGACCCGCGTGGCGCCATCGCGCTGGGGCCGCTGGCTGTTGCTTGCCTGGCTCGGCAATCCCGGATCTGGGTCGAGGTCGAGTCCGCGTACCTGCCGAACATCCTGCTCACGGCCGACCGAGTGGGTGAGGTCACGCTCTGACCTGGCGGTTACTCTTCCGCCGACACCGGCGCCGAGGGGAGTCGCGGACTATGGCCACCAGCAGGATCGATCGCTTCTTCAAGATCACCGAGCGTGGTTCGACCACCGGTCGGGAGGTCAGAGGCGGGCTGGTCACGTTCGTCACGATGGCGTACATCGTGGTGCTCAACCCGCTGATCATCGGCTCGTTCGCCGCCGACGGCCCGTCCGCCCACCGCGATGTGCTCGGCAACATCCTCCCGGTCGACCAGGTCGCCGCGGTGACGGCACTGGTCGCGGGGGTGTTGACGATCCTGTTCGGCGTGGTCGCCAACTACCCGTTCGCGCTGGCCACGGGGTTGGGGATCAACAGCTTCCTCGCGGTGACGCTGGCGCCGCAGATGTCGTGGCCCGAGGCGATGGGGCTGGTCGTGCTGAACGGCCTCGTCGTGATGGTTCTCGTGCTGACGGGTGTGCGCACGGCCGTGTTCAACGCCGTGCCGCAGCCGTTGAAGGCCGCGATCGCCGTCGGTATCGGTCTGTTCATCACGCTCATCGGTCTGGTCGACGCCGGGTTCGTGCGGCGCATCCCTGACGCCGCCAACACGACTGTTCCCGTCGGGCTCGGCATTTCCGGGTCGATCGCGTCGTGGCCGACGCTGGTGTTCTGCGTCGGCCTGCTCGTCACCGGCATCCTCGTGGTGAAACGGGTCAAGGGCGCGATCCTGATCGGTGTCCTGTTCACCACGGTCTTCGCGATCGTGCTGGAGGCGATCGTCAAGGCCGGGCCGTCACTGGGCGTGAACCCCAAGGGCTGGAACCTCGGCTATCCGGCGATGCCGGACCAGGTCGCCGGGTTGCCGGACCTGTCGCTGCTCGGCGAGTTCTCGTTCGGCGCGTGGAGCCGGGTGCCCGCGCTGACCTTGTGCCTGCTGCTGTTCACGTTGATCCTCACGGACTTCTTCGACTCGGTCGGCACGATGACGGGTCTCGGCAAGGAAGCCGGGCTGATCGGCAAGGACGGCCAGTTGCCCGGGGTCGGCAAGGCGTTGTTCGTCGACTCGGTCGGTGCGGTCGCGGGCGGTGCCGCGTCGAGCAGTTCCAACACCGTGTACATCGAGTCCGCGTCCGGGATCGCCGAGGGCGCGCGGACCGGGCTGGCGAACGTGGTCACGGGTCTGCTTTTCATCGCGGCGATGTTCTTCACGCCGCTGTACCAGGTCGTGCCGGTCGAGGCCGCGGCTGCGGCGCTGGTGATCGTGGGTGTGCTGATGATGGCGCAGATCAAGGAGATCGACTTCACCGACTTCTCGCTGGCGCTGCCCGCGTTCCTGACGATCGTGGTGATGCCGTTCACGTACTCGATCGCCAACGGCATCGGCGCGGGTTTCGTCAGCTTCGTGGTGCTGCGCGTGGTGTCCGGCCGGGCCAGGACCGTTCACCCTCTGTTGTGGGTGATCGCGGCGGCGTTCGTCGCGTTCTTCGCCGTCGGCCCGATCCAGAGTGCGATCGGGTGACGTTGAGTGACATTCGAGTCGATCACCAATTCATAAGGTATGCTAAGTATGTGTCCGGTTCCGCCGACGACCACTCGCTGACCAGCCGAGTCAGGCTGGCGGTGATGCGGCTCAACCGCAGGCTTCGGGCACAACGGACAAACGAGTCGGTCACGTTGAGCCAGGTCTCAGCGCTGTCGAGCCTGCACAAGTGCGGCCCGATGACGCCGGGCGAACTGGCGGGGCGTGAAGGCGTACAGCCGCCCTCGATGACGAGGGTGATCGCCGCGCTCGAGGACATGGGCTACATCAGCAAACGAGCCCACCCGAACGACGGCAGGCAAGTGATCGTCGAGCTGACCGAGCAGGGGCTCGGCTACATCGAGGCGGACGTCGCCGCGCGCGAGGCGTGGCTGCACGCCCGACTGTCCGAACTGGACGATACCGAGCGGGAGGCGCTGTCCCGCGCGGCCGAGATCATCGACAGGATGGCGGGGCAGTAAAGAGGTGCTGAGCGGCACGGGTGGGACCCGGGAGAAGAAGAGCAAGGACTTCGACTCAGACCTACCGCCACCGCCGCCGCAGCCCAAGCAGGGCACCTTCGCGTCCCTGCGGATCCGCAACTACCGGTTGTTCTTCTCCGGCCAGATCATCTCCAACGTCGGCACCTGGATGAACCGGATCGCCCAGGACTGGCTGGTCTTCACCCTCACCGGCAACAACCCGGTCGCTCTCGGCGTCGCGGCCGCGTTGCAGTTCACGCCGACGCTGTTCCTTTCCCTCTACGCCGGCGTTCTCGCCGACCGGCTGGACAAGCGCAAGCTGCTGATCGCGCTGCAGTCCGCGATGGCGGGCTGTGCGGTGATCCTCGGTGTGCTCGACGTGTCCGGCTGGGTGCAGCTCTGGCACGTGTACGTGCTGTGCTTCGTGTTCGGCTGTTTCGTGGCTTTGGAGACGCCCGTCCGGCAGTCGTTCACCAGTGAGATGGTCGGGATCTCCCAGATCACCAACGCGGTCGCGCTGAACTCCTCGTCGTTCAACCTGGCTCGTGTGGTCGGCCCGGCGCTGGCCGGTGTGCTGATCATCTGGGTCGGCACCGGCATGGTGTTCATGATCAACGCCGTGACCACGGTCGCGGTGATCACCGGCCTGCTGGTGATGCGGCCGTCCGAACTGCACAGGGGCCCGGCGGTCCCGCGCAGGAAGGGACAGCTGCGGGAAGGCCTGCGCTACGTGCGCGGTCGTCCGGACCTGGTGGTCGTGCTGACGCTGGTGTTCTGCGTGAGCACGTTCGGCATCACGTTCTTCACCACGCTGGCGATCATGGCCGCGAACGTCTTCCACAAGGAAGCCGACGGCTACGGCCTGCTGTCCACGATGCTCGCCGTCGGCACGCTCGGTGGCGCGTTGCTCGCGGCGCGCCGCAGTGTGCGGGGCACGCCGGACATCCGGATGGTCTTCGGGTCGGCGTTGCTGTTCGGTGTGCTGACGCTCGTGGCGGGCATGATGCCGACGTACCTGTCGTTCGCGATCGCGCTCATCCCGGTCGGGCTGGCCGTGATGACGTTCATGAACACGGCGAACACGACCGTGCAGCTGTCGGTCGACCAGGAGATGCGTGGCCGGGTGATGGGCCTGTACATGCTGCTGTTCCTCGGCGGCAACCCGATCGCCGGGCCGCTGACGGGGTGGCTCGCCGACCAGTTCGGTGGCCGGTCGACGTTCTTCTTCGGCGGCGCGATGTCCATCGTGGCCGCGCTCGTGCTGTGGACGATCCTGCGCCTGCGTGCCCGCGATGCCGTTACGCTTCGCGCAAACGATCACGCGGCACCGCAGGGGGACGCTCATGGGCCTGTTCGGCAGGAAAAAGGCAGCACTGCCCAGACGTGAAGTCATCTGGGGCCACTGCTACGAAGACGACCTGCTCGACGCCGCCGACGCGGAGCTGGGCGAAGGCAAGCTCAACGCCGCGGTCACAGTGCTCGTGGACAGCCGGGACAACGCGGAGTCGCGCTGCCTGCGGCTGAGCACGCTGGGACACCGCCTGGTCGGCAGTGCCGACGAGATCGCCGAACTCGCGGCGCAGCACCGCGACCCGGAGCTGATGCTGCTGGCGGGGGACGCGTACATCGGGGAAGCGTGGGCGATCCGCGGCAGCGGCTGGGCGTCGAGCGTGGGTGAGGACAGGGCGAAGCTGTTCCGGGCCACCCTGGAGAAGGCCCGCAGGCCGTTGTTCGCGGCGGCGGACATGCTGCCCGGCGACCCGACGCCGTGGGCGCAGTTGCTGGCCGTCGGCATGGGTCTCGGCCAGGACCGGTCCGAACAGGACGCGGTGTGGGCGGAGACGGTGAAGCGCGGGCCGACCCTGTTCCCGGCACATTGGACACGGCTGCAGGTGGTCGCCCAGAAGTGGTACGGCTCCCAGGAGGAGATGTCCCAGTTCGCCGTCGAGACGGTGAACAACGCCCCGCAGGGCGATCCGGTCACCGCGATGATCGTGGTGGCCTACTTCGAGACGTACATCCAGGCCAAGGTCATCGCGCAGGAGGAGTACAAGAACCCGGATCTGCGCGCGGTGGCCGAAGGCATGTTCGAGAAGAACTTCCAGCCGATCGAGGCCGCGTCCAACCGGTGGATGAAGGACGAGCGCCCGCACCCGAGAGCGTTCGAGGCCCACAACTACTTCGCGGCGGCCTGTGGCCTCGCGGGCGAGAAGGACCGCGCCTTCATGCACCTGTTCGGTATGCGGGACCGGATGTCCGGGCGGCCGTGGAGCACCTTCGCCGACGACCCGGAAGAGGCCTATCAGGACATGGTCCAGCGGTACTGGCGCCCTGACCTGGCGCAGGGCTTCTAGTACTGCAACGACAGGTTGTAATCTGTGGTCGTGTCGTGGTAGTTGATCTTGGTGTTGGTGGAAGAGATGGCGACTGGGTGGTCGGCAAGTTTCGAGGCGTTCATGGGTCGGTTCGCGGCGCGGTTTCCCAGGGTCGAGTCCCGGCGGCAGATGCGGTCGTATGTGCGGGGTTTGCTCAGCGAGACCGAGCGGAAGAATGGTTGGACGCTGGCCGAGGCCGTGGGAGACGCTGGGCCGGAACGGATGCAGCGGTTGCTGAACTTCTACGCCTGGGATGCCGACGGTGTGCGTGATGAGGTGCGTGGCGCGGTGATCGAGGTTCTCGGTGATGAACGGCAGGGTGTGCTGATCGTCGATGAGACTGGCTTTCTGAAGAAGGGGACCACGTCCGCCGGGGTCGCCCGTCAGTACTCCGGTACCGCCGGTCGGATCGAGAACTCGCAGATCGGTGTGTTCCTGGCGTATGCCTCGGAGCGGGGCCGGGCGTTGATCGATCGGGAGTTGTACCTGCCCAAGGAGTGGATCTCTGATCGGGAGCGCTGCCGCCGGGCCGGTATCCCGGATGAGGTGACGCTGGCGACCAAACCCGTTCTGGCGCGACGGATGATTGAGCGCGCTAGGCGTGGCGGGATGCCGTTCGGGTGGGTCACCGGCGATGAGGCCTACGGCGTGGACACGAAGTTGCGGATGTGGCTGGAATCCGAGGACATCGCCCATGTCCTGGCGGTGGCGAAGAACTCGATGGTGGTCACCATGCAGTTGACCAAGGTTCGGGTCGATCGGGTCATCGCCGAGGTGACCGAGGACTCATGGACACGGATGAGTTGTGGTGACGGTGCTCATGGTCACCGGGTGTACGACTGGGCGCTGGTTGATATCCGCCCGCTGCGATTGACCGAGCGAGGGCATTGGCTGCTGGCTCGCCGCAGCCTGACCGATCCCACCGACATCGCCTACTACGTCTGTTTCGGCCCTGGTGAGACCACTCTGGAGCGCCTTGTACGTGTCGCGGGATCTCGTTGGGCCATTGAGGAATCCTTCCAGACCGCCAAGAACGAGACCGGGCTGGACCATTACCAGGTTCGAGGTTATGCGGCGTGGTACCGGCATATCACATTGTCCATGGCTGCCGCGGCATTTCTGGTGATCACCAGAGAAGCCGCGAAAAAGGGGGCACCACATCCGGTACCGACCGCGCCCTGATTCCGCTGTCCGCCAACGAGATCCGCCGCTTATGGAATCGGATCACAGCACCGGTGGTCCACACGATCCGCCACGTCGTGCACTGGTCGAACTGGCGACGAACAAGCCAGACCCGCGCCCGTATCAGCCACTACCGCAGACGCGGACATCACAACCTGTCGTTGCAGTACTAGGTCTCACTCTTGCGGGGCGTGTCGCGCATCCGACTGTTGCGGACGAAGTGAGGGTAGGCTAACCTCATACATGTCCGCTTCGTGGTGGGAGCGGCAGTCAGTTCGGGAACAGAGAGGGCCCCCGGTCCGCCGACCGGGGGCTCTCATCCATCCGGAAGACGAGCGCACCCCGGCCCGTGACGGCGAAAGCCCCCGGCCGTGCTGAGCCGGGGGCTTTCACCCGTGGGCAGCTTCGCTTGTCGGAGCATCCGCCGCCAGGTCTTGGGGAATCAGGACTGCTTGATCAGGACTGCGGTACGCGCAGACCGTTCAGCCCGTTGCGGGCATCGACGAAGCGCTGGTTGACGTCCTCCCAGTTGACGACGTTCCAGAGCGCGTTGATGTAGTCCGCCTTCACGTTGCGGTACTGCAGGTAGTACGCGTGCTCCCACACGTCGAACGCCAGCAGCGGTGTGGTGGCGATCGAGAGGTTCGCGTGGTGGTCCTTGAGCTGCTGGGTCAGCAGCCGCTCGCCGATCGGGTCCCAGGACAGGATTCCCCAGCCGGAGCCCTGGATCGTGGTGGCCGCCGCGTTCAGCTGGGCGCGCAGCTTGTCGAACGAGCCGAAGAACTCGTCGATGGCCGCCGCCAGCTCACCGGTCGGCTTGTCGCCGCCGTTCGGGCTCAGGTTCTTCCACCACACCTGGTGCAGCGAGTGTCCGGCCAGGTTGAACGCCAGCGTGGTCTCGAGGCCGACGATCGAACCGAACTCGCCCTTGTCCCGCGCCTCGTCGAGCTTCTCGATCGTGTCGTTGGCACCCTTGACGTACGCGGCGTGGTGCTTGCCGTGGTGCAGCTCGTTGATCTCGCCGATGATGGCCGGTTCGAGGTCGCCGTAGTCGTAGTCCAGGTCCGGCAGGACGTACTGGGCCATCGGCCCTCCCTCACGGATAGGTGACACAAGTATTTGGTACCTGCAACCTACTCGCAATAGGAGGCCGACGCTGGACCGCCCCAAGGTGAGAAGCGTCAACTCAGGACATGGAATACCTGGGCATGTCCTCGGCAAGAGCGGCGAACAGGCCGACGTTGAGCTCGTACGCCCGGACGCTCTCCATGATGAAGCGCTTGCGGTCGGCGGCGTCCCACGGCGCGGTGTTGAGCAGTTCCCGGTAGGTGTCGCGGAACTTCGGCGCGCTCGGGATCTGGTCGAACACGTAGAACCTCGAACCCGGCCCGGTGATCCCGTGCAGGTTCTTCAGCTTGTGCCGGATGATCTGGCCGCCCGCGATGTCACCGAGGTAGCGCGTGTAGTGGTGCGCCACGAACCCGCCTGACCAGGACGTTCCCGCTTCGCGGATGCGGTCGCAGTACGCCGCGGTCGCGGGCAGCGGCTTGACCACCGACTCCCACGACGGCCCGAAGTAGAACGCCATGTCCTCGCGCAGCGCCGCCCTGCGGTACAGCTCGGTGAACACGAACTTGCCGGCGATCGGGTCCTCGCGCACCTGTTCGGCGGTGTCCTCGAGCGCGGAGTAGACGAAGTACAGCTGGCCGGCCAGGTCGGCGAACGCGTCGACTGACAGTTCTCCGCCGAGCAGCGCCGAGATGTACGGCGAGTGGTTCGCCTGCTCGTGCACGGGCATGGTCGCAGCTCGAAGGGTTTCCGCGAAGGTCGGGCTCATGCGTCCGTCTCCTTTTCTGACACAGCTGTCAGAAAAGGATAGGCGATCCGCCTCGGTTAGGCCACCCTAACTCCGACGGCTCGCAGGATGAAGCGCACAGCGGTCTCGATCGTGTCGTCCAGTTCCGCCCCGGCGTCGACGACTTCGCGCGAGGCCAGGCTCGCGGTGATCATCGTGATGAGCACGTCGACGTCCTCGTCGATCATCTGCCCGGCCGCGATCCCCGACGTCAGGACCGAGCGCAACTCGGCCGTGATCGGGTCGACGTGCTCGGCCATCCGCTGGTACGCCTCCGGCGAGAGCAACGCGTTGAGCTTCGCGCCCGGCGGTGTGTGCCGTCCGGCGAGCACCCGCAGCTGCATCCGGACGAAGATCGACAACGCCTCGACCGGGTCGGACACCGCGCCGAGCGCCTCGCGCAACCGGATCACGTACTGCCCGGTCTCGTGCTCGACGAACGCGACGAGCAGCGACTCCCGGTCGGGGAAGTGGTTGTAGATCGCTGTCCGGCCGACCCCGGCGGCCGAGGCCACACCGGACAACGTGATCGCGTCGAATCCGCGCGTGTACAGCAGCGTGCGCATCGCGTCGAACACCTTCGCCCGTACCTGTGAGCGGTGCTCGGCCAGCGACTCGCCGAGGATTTTCGGCATCCTGTCAGATTAGCCGACGGGCCACGTGTGCACAGGCTCACCGGTGTGCATCAACTCGATGTACGCGCGCAGCATGCCGACCAGTGCCCGGTCCCTGCTCATCCCGCGCTGCTCGAGCTTGGCCACGGTCTCCCGCTGCCAGGAAGCGCCGTTGCGCCGGGCGACGCACCGTTGCTCGATGACGTCGAGGTACCGCTCCCGTGCGGTGTCCGAGACGCCGCAGTCGCGCAAACCCTCGTGCGCCATGGGAAGCAGCTTGCGCAACACGAGCTCGTCCGGCGGGATCCAGCCGATGCCCGGCCAGTACAGCGGGGCGCCGAGCCCGTGCCGCGCCGCCGAGTACATGTTCTCCTCGGCCGCCTGGAACGACATCTGAGTCCAGAGTGGACGGTCCTCGTTGACCAGTGCGCGTTGGGCGCCGTAGAAGAACGCGGCGTTCGCGACCAGATCAACGACGGTCGGCCCGGCGGGCAGCACCCGGTTCTCCACGCGCAGGTGCGGCGCGCCGTCCACCACGTCGTACACCGGCCGGTTCCACCGCCACACGGTTCCGTTGTGCAGCCGGAGTTCCCGCAATGTGGGCGCGCGGCCCTCGGCCAGCTCGGCCATCGGGTCCTCGTCCTCGATCTCGGGCAGCAGGCCGGGGAAGTACCGGACGTTCTCCTCGAACAGGTCGAAGATCGAGGTGATCCACCGCTCGCCGAACCACACTCTCGGTCGCACACCTTGGTTCTTGAGCTCCTCCGAACGGGTGTCGGTCGCCTGCTCGAAGAGCGGGATCCTGGTCTCGTGCCAGAGTGCCTTGCCCAGCAGGAAAGGTGAGTTGGCCCCGAGCGCGACCTGCGGCCCGGCCAGGCATTGCGCCGCGTTCCAGTGCGCGGCGAAGTCCTCGGGGGCGACCTGCAGGTGCAGTTGCGCCGACGTGCACGCGGCCTCGGGCAGGATCGACTCGACGTAGCAGCGCAGCCGGTCCTGCGCCTGGCCCGGCATCGGGTCGCCTTCCATGTTCAACAGCATTTCCTCGCCGCGTGCGGCGAAGATGCGCTCGTTGAGCATGCGGTAGCGGCCGTTGGGCGAAAGCCAACGCGTGTCGAAATGTTCTTCCCGCACTGTGGGAAGGATGCCGATCATCACCAGGTCGGAGCCCGCGTCGTGGGCCTTGGAGTTGGCTCTGGTCAACGAGGCCCTGATGTCCTGCTCCAGCTCGACCGCGCCACTGCCGTCCAGCGGTCTCGGCCGCACGTTGAGTTCGAGGTTGTGCTGACCCAGTTCCAGCGTGAAATCCGGGTCGTTGATCTTCTCGAGCACGACGGTGTTGGTCATCGCGGGGGACAACCGGTCGTCGACGAGGTTGAGCTCGATCTCCAGGCCCATGTGCCTGCGGTGGAATGCAAACGTTTCGCTGTTGAGCATCGCGGCAAGCGCGTCGAGGCACCGCTTGATTTTCCGGCGGTATCGTTGACGATCCTCACGGGTACGGGCCTCGGTCGTCACGTGGACTCCCATGCCGCCTCCCCTTCGCTCGGCTCGGCGTCACCAGCGGGAAATCCAACGTTGACACAACAACTAGCGGGATTGCTAGCGGCCAAATCGGTGCTGTCAGTCACCCGCGGATAACGCTCCGCTGTAGCAGGGCCATCGGTCACAGCAGGGGTTTCCCGTCAGGCGGGAGTGTCAACCATGGGAAGATCGGCGGCGTGGCCGACGTGATCCGGATAACAGACCCAGCCGATCCGAGACTGGACGACTTCCGCGACCTCACCACGGCCGACCGCAGGCCGGACCGGCCGGGCGGAAAGGGCCTGGTCATCGCGGAAGGCGTGGTGGTGGTCCGGCGGCTGCTCGCCTCGCCTTACCCGGTGCGCGCGCTGCTGGGTGTCGAACGCAGGATCGCCGAACTGGACACCGAAGTGGACAGTGCGATGCCCGCATACGTCACATCAGCCGACGTGATGGCCGAGGTCGTCGGGTTCCACCTCAACCGCGGGGTGCTCGCCGTCGCCGGCCGGGCCAGGCCGTGGGAGCTGGCCGACCTCGCCGGGCTGAAGCGGCTCGTTGTCCTGGAAGGCGTCGGCGACCACGAGAACCTCGGCTCGCTGTTCCGCAACGTGGCCGCGCTCGGTTTCGGCGGTGTCGTGCTCGGGCCCGGCTGCAGTGATCCGTTGTACAGGCGCAGTGTGCGCGTTTCCATGGGGCACGTGCTCGCGGTGCCGTTCACCACCGCGACCGAGTGGCCCGGCGCGTTGAAGTACTTGCGGGAAAACGACTTCCAGGTCCTCGCGCTGACGCCGAGAGCGGACTCCCTGCCGCTGTCGGATGTCACGGCGGACGGCAAGGTCGCCGTGCTGCTCGGCTCGGAAGGACCTGGCCTGACCGACGAGGCGATCGCCGCGGCCGACCACGCTGTGCGCATCCCCATGTCGGGCGGCGTGGATTCGCTGAACATCGCCACGGCCGGTGCCGTCGCCTTCTACGCACTGGGCCGTGGCGACCGAGGGGCTGGTTAGCTGTGCCGGTGGAACTGCGCACGAACGGCGAGCGGATCGAGCTCGTCGCGCCGGATGACGGGGTGATCGACCCCCGGGTGCTCGACGTGCCGGACGAGCTGGTCACCGCGCTGAACGAATGGGCACAGGTCGTCGCCGCGATGCAACGCGCCGACGCACCGGAGGACGCCTCCGCCGCCGTGCTCGTCTCGCGCCGCGGAATGCAGCTGGCGGACCGGCTGTCGTCGGTCCTCGAGACCACCGTGCGGTATCACGACCCGCTGACCGGGGAAGTCCTGTTCGTCGACGCCGTGCCGACGGCACCCGCGCCGCAGCGGCAGGCCAAGCAACCGGAGCCGACGCCGTGGCTCACCGGCCTGACCGTCAGCGCGCTGATGGCTCTGGTGACCGTGTCGGCCGTGCTGACGCTGGCGGTCACGTTGAGCGACACCAGCGCGTTCCTGGCGCTCGGTGCGAACGTCGTGGTGACCGCCGGGCTGGCGCCGTCGATCTGGCTGGCACGCCGGGTGCTGATCTGGCGGTGGGTCGCGCTCGGAGTCGCGTCCGGCCTGGCGCTCGGCTGGATCGCGATGATTTTCGTGCTGCTCTAGCGGATCCGCGGACCGGCTTTGGCCGTGCAGCGGAACTCGGTGCGGACCGCGAGTTCGGGCAGTTCCAGCGCCTGGCGCAGCCGGGGCAGGCTGTCGTCGTTGATCCGGCGCCGGACCTCGGCGAGCTCGGCGTCCTGGTTGACGCGGATCAGCAGCACGAGCAACGGCGAGGCGGGTTTGCCGGTCACCCGAGCGTCGACGGAACGGACCTCGGGGTAGCCGAGGACCTCGTCGGCGAACGGCTGGACGGCGACAGTGCCGGGCAGCGTCGTACGACCTCGCCGCGACGGGCTGGTCAGCCGCCATGTCGTCGTCTTCGGTTTGCGGTTGAGCTGGGCGCCCAGCCAGCCGACGCACAGCAGGCCGATGATCACCGCGGCTGCGGCCGTCACGACCAGCACCCACGTCGGTGGCAGCGCGGTGCCGGGCACGAGCGGCCTGGACCAGCGCATGAAGTACGCGAAGACCGCGAAACCACCCGCGGCCAGCAGGACCAGGCCGCACAGGGCCAGCACTGACCGGTTCAGCCTGGCCGGACGGTTGAGGCTGCTCATGGCGTGCTCCTCGGTGCCTTCACCTTCACGGTGACGTCGTGGTGCCTGGCGAGGCCGATGTGGCCGAGACGTTGCTCGACGGCGGCCCGGACGGCGTCGGCGAGGCCGTCGGTGATGGTCCGGTCGGTGCGCACGACCGTGCGCACACGCCCACGGCGCACCGTGACCACGGCGTTGGTGACACCGTCGACCTTGGCCGCGTCGCGCAACGTCGTACGCAGGCTTGTCCGGGAGATGGCGGCGTCCGTCGTGCTCCCGTCGGGCGTGAGCACGAGGATGCGCGACTTGCCCGGAACGACAGCGGACAGCACCAGCAGCAGGCCCACCAGCGCGACCACACCACCGGCGATCGCGGGCACCAAGTCAGTCCACTGTGCCTGGTGGATCCTGCCTGCCACCGCGTCGTAGCTGATCAACGGCGGTTCGTCGAGCAGCAGCTGGACGACCGACACGGCGACGACGACGCACACGCCGAGCAGGACGACAGCGGTCAGCACGGCGGGAATGCCGCGGCGAGGCCTACGGATCATTGGACCCTCCGGTGCTCCTTGCGATCGGTCGTCAGCGCCGTGACCGAGATGTCCACTTGCGACACCGACATGCCGGTCAGGTGTTCGACCCGTTCGATCAAATGACCGCGCAACCGCTCGGTCGCGGTGCCGACCGGCGCGGGATACCGCAGGCCGACCCGGACTTCGAGCGCGGTCGTCGTCCCGTTGACGCGCGCGTTCGTCTTGGCCGACACCACATCCTGGTCCTCCGCGGCCGCTGCCTGTGCGACGCGGGAGACAACCCGGTCGGCCACGGTGGTCCGGCCGCGATCGACGAGTGCGGGCAGGGCGGTCGTCATCTCAGTCCCTGTCCCTGCCGAGCAGTTGTGCCAGGTCCAGCTTGCCGTCCGCGACCCGGCCGGCGAGCAGGCCGAGCGCGCCGAACACGACGACCAGCAGGAACGCGGTGAACCCGCCGAACGCGGCGGCCAAACCGAGAGCGAGCCCGGTGAGCAGGCCCAATGTCGTGCCACTCATGGATTTCTCCTTACTGGGAAGGGAGCCGCTGCCTCGCGTGGCAAGGCAGCGGCTCCGGTCGCGTTCACTGAACGCGGCTGGTCTCGGGTTCGCCGTCCTCGTCCTCGCCTGGCAGGTTGATGTCGTTGACGTTGATGTTGACCTCGACCACCTCGAGGCCGGTGATCTGCTCGATCGCGGTGATCACGTTGCGGCGCACGGTCTTGGCCAGGTCGCTGATCGGCACGCCGTACTCGACGACGATTTCCAGGTCGACGGCGGCCTGCTTCTCGCCGACCTCGACCGACACGCCCTGGCCGACGCTCGCCGACGCACCGGGGATCCGGTCGCGGATCGCGCCGAGCATCCGCGCGGTGCCGCCACCGAGCGCGTGCACGCCGTTGACCTCACGGGTCGCGAGGCCCGCGATCTTCTGCACGACGACGTCGGCGATCGTGGTGCTGCCGTCCTCGGTGACCAGGCCGCCCGAACGCTTGGCCAGTGCGTTGCCCGGCTCAGAGCCCTGGGTCTTCTGGCCCGGCGTCGTCTTCTCAGCGGTGGAGTTCGTCATTGTCGTTCGTCTCCGTCTCGTCTGTTCAGGGGCTGGGATCCGGCCCCGTACTGGCACATCGGATAGACCCGGGGTGTGGTCGGTTCGTCACGCATCGGATCTGTGACGACTGTCGCGTTTGAACGCCGTGCGGTCGACGTCGGTGACCACGATCTCCAGTCGCGCGGTCGCCAGCTCGGTCCTGGCCAGCACCGGGCGGATCACGGCGTTCGCCTTGCCGAGCAACGCGGGCAGCGGCAGTTTCGTCGCAACGACCTGAACGCGGACAAGGTCTTCGCCGATCTCGACGGCCAGGCTGTCCCAGTCCCACGGCACCCAGGACGCGGCGGACACGGTCGACGGCGTCGACGGCCGCAGACCGTCCACTTTGCTCAGAGCGGCCAGGATCTCCCGGGTCAGGTCTTGCCTCGCTGTCACGGTGTCCGCCTGGGTACGTCGATGTCGAAGATGGAGACCAGCACCGACCTGACCGCGAGACCGGTGGCGGTGCGGACGTCCTTGGTGACCGCGGCCTGGACCAGCCGAGCGGTCACGGCGGCCTGGTCCTGGCCGGAGATGGCGATGCTGACCTCGATCGCCGCGCTGCCGTCCGGCTCGAACCGCACCCTGACCCCTTCGGTCGGCGCTGGATCGAGGCCTTTCACGCGCTGGCGGGCCAGCCGGGCGACGGAGCCGGCGAGGTCGCTCAGGCCGGGCTGCACGCGCACTCCGGACACGCCGTTGGCCGCGTTCACCGCGACCGCGGCGACGACCGAGCCCGATACAACGCTCTCGAACACGCACACTCCCTCTGTCACGTGTCAAACACATCGGCGACGACGATGTCCAGCCTGCTCAGCCGGACGCCGATCCGCGCCGACACCGCGCTCGTCACCCGTTCGCGCACGAGGTCGTACGCCCCGGCGGTCAGACCGCGGTAGCTGACGGCGATGCTCAGTTCCACTTCGACGCTGTCCGCCGAGTCGGATTGGCGGACCTTGCACCGGCGGGCCCGGACTCCCTCGACCGTGTCGGCGGCGAACCGCAGCACCGAGGCGATCGCCTGTGCGCTGATGCGAGCTTCGTTCGGGTCCTGGCTCGGCAACGGCAGCATGTCCCGCCGCCTGCTGTCCGCGCGGACCGCCGACATGATCCGCCCGACCAGGTCAGCCGGCGGCTCGACCGTCTCGCTCGCCAGCTCGTCGACCGCCGCGCGCAGCGCGCGCAGGCTCTCCCGCACGGCACGGCAGTGCGGGCAGGACCGGTCGTGCTCGTCGGCGTTCCCGGCGTCCACAATGGTCAGCCGATCCCACACGGTCTCCACATCGCGGCCGCACGGCAGCATGTAGTCCGCGTCGTTCATCGCCATGGCGCCATCACCTCCGCCAGTTGCGCGCGGGCACGCGATATTCGCCCGCGTACCGCCTGCGTGGTGGTGCCGAGCGTCTGCGCGATCTCGTCGTACGACCGGCCGTGCACTTCTCTCAGCAGCCAGCAGGCTCGCTGTTCCGGGGTGAGTCCGGTCAGCGCCTGGCCCAGTGCGGTCATCTGTTCGCTTACCTCCGCCGCGTGGTCGGGCCGTGTCCGTGTGCTGGTGGACTCGTGCTCGTCCAGCTCGACGTCGGCTTGTGGCCGCCGTGCACGGATCACGTTCAGACAGCGGTTGGTGGTGGTCCGGTACAGCCAGCCGACGAAGGCCCGGTCCTCCTGCAGTTGCGCCAGCCGCCGCCACACGGTGAGGAAGACCTCCTGGACCGCGTCCTCGGCGTCGCTGGTGCTGCCCAGCATCCGCAGCGCGAGCCGGTACATCGGCCCCTGGTAGCGCCGCACAAGAGCCTCGTAGGACTGCATGTCCCCGTCCCGCGACCGTGCCACCAGCGTGGCGTCGTCGAGGTCGGCCTCTGTCTGGGTCACCATCCTCCCGCGTCCCTCCTCCGACATGCCTTCTCAGATGCCCTGACACAGTTCGCGCCGAAACGTCACGCGACTGCCATCATCAGGTCGGGTGAGCACGGTCACCCGGATTAGTCCCCGATCGGGCGTGACGGTCGTGTCGCGCCGGGGTCCATACGGGTGTTGACCCCGCAGGACAGGGAGGAAGCCATGGCTCTGGACGACAAGATCACCGGGAAGGCCAAGGAGGTCGCGGGCAAGGCGACCGGCGACGACGAGCTGGCCAACGAAGGCAAGGCCGACCAGCTCAAGGCGAAGTTCCAGGACGCTGTCGAAGACGTCAAGGACACCGTCGGCGGGATCGCCGACAAGGTCAAGAACAAGCTGGCGAAGTAGGGGCGGTTTCGGACACGCAGGCGGGGCATCCTCGGGGGATGCCCCGCCTGCTCGTTCCTGTCGTGGCTACGTCTGCGGTGTGCACGTGGAGCGCGTCCGCACTCCGTCGCCGCTCAGGCCAGTGACTCCAACCAGGCCCGGTGCAGGGCCGCGAACTCGCCCCTTCCTTCGGCCACCAGGTCCGCTGGGGAGCCGTCCTCCACTATCCGGCCGCCTTCCACCACCAGCACCCGGTCCGCGATCAGCACGGTTGACAGCCTGTGCGCGATGATCAGTGCTGTTCGGTCGGTCAGCACCGTTTCCAGTGCCGCCTGCACTGCTCGCTCTCCCGGTACGTCCAGGCTGGATGTCGCCTCGTCGAGTACCAGTACTGCCGGGTTGGCCAGCAACGCCCGGGCGAACGCGACCAGCTGGCGTTGACCTGCGGAGAGCCTCCCGCCTCGCTTGCGGACGTCCGTGTCGTAGCCGTCCGGGAGGGCCGCGATGAACTCGTGGGCGCCGACGGCTGCCGCCGCCGATTCGATCTCGCCACGGGTCGCCGTCGGTCTGCCGATGGCGATGTTGTCCGCCACCGACCCGGAGAACAGGAAGTTCTCCTGGGTCACCATCACGACTTTCGAGCGCAGGTCCTCGTCCGCCGCGTCCCTCAGGTCCACTCCGGACAGCCGCACCGACCCCGCTGTGGGGTCGTAGAAGCGGGCGACCAGCTTCGCGATCGTGGACTTGCCCGCTCCGGTCGCGCCGACCAGGGCCACTGTCTGTCCTGCCGGGATGGTCAGGTCGAACCTCGGCAGCACCACCGGGCTGTCCTTGCTGTACCGGAACTCCACCTGGTCGAACTCGATCGCCCCGCCCGGTGGCAGCGGCTTCGGGTTCGCCGGTTCGAGCACCGTCGGCTTCTCCTCGAGGACCCCGGAGATCTTCTCCAGCGCCGCGCTCGCCGACGCGTAGGAGTTCGCCACCTGGGCCAGGTCGTCCAGCGGGTCGTAGAAGCGGCGCAGGTACAGGGTGAACGCGGTCAGCACGCCGAGTTCCATGCTCCCACCGGTCACCCGCCACGCGCCGACGCCCAGCACGATCGCCAGCGAGAGGTTGCCGATGAACCGGACGCTCGCCGCGAAGACCGCGACCGCGTTGATCGCCGAGTAGTTCGCGTCCCGGTAACTGGCGTTCTCGGTCTCCATGATCGATTCGTTGCGGTGTTCCCTGCGGAAGGCCTGCACCGCGCGGATCCCGTTCATCGTCTCGACGAACTGGACGATCACCTTGGCGATCGCGCCGCGTGTTCTCCTGTACGCGCGGCCTGAGGTGCGGCGGAACCAGCGCAGCGCAAGCACCAGCGGGACGAACCCGGCCATCACGACCAACGCCAGTGGTACGTCGAGGATCAGCAGCAGCGCGCCGATGAAGACCAGCGACAGCACCGCGTTGAACATGTTGTCCAGGCTGTCCTCGAACAGTTTGCCGATCGACTCCATGTCGGCGGTCAGCCTGGAGATGACCTTGCCGGACGTGTAGGACTCGTGGAACGACAGGGAAAGCCGCTGCACGTGCCGGAAGAGCCGCGCTCTGAGGTCGAGCAGCACGTTCTGGCTGATCCGGGCCGACAGCCGCAGGAACGCCATCAGCAGCAGGGAGTTGGCCACCGCGCTGGCCGCGTAGCCGCCGATGCACCAGGCGAGGACGGACGTGTCGCCGTTGATCGCCGCCGGGATGCCCCGGTCGATCGCCGCCGCGATCAGCAGCGGGCCTGCCAGCGAGGCGAGGTTCTGCAGCACCACGAGCGCCAGTGCCGCCGACGACACCAAGAGGCGGGGGCGGATGAGCGAACCGAGCAGCCCGCGGGAGCGGGCCTGCAGCTTGGCGCCGACCGCGGTGCCGAGGTCGTTCACTTCCTCGGCGGCCACACCGCGCCACGAATCCTCGTCGCTCACGCCCTCACCCCCTCGGTCTCCTCTTCCGATGTGGACAGCAGCTTCCGGTACGCCTGGTTGCCTGCCAGCAGTTCCGAATGCGTCCCGACAGCGGCGATCCGGCCGTCGGCGAGCATCGCGACCCGGTCGGCGAGCTGGACCGTGCTCGGCCGGTGCGCAACGACGAGCGCGGTCACGCCGGACAGGACTTCGCGCAGCGCGCGCTCCACCTCGGCCTCGGTGTGCACGTCCAGAGCCGACAGCGGGTCGTCCAGTACCAGGATCTCCGGTTTGCCGACGATGGCACGGGCCAGCGCGAGCCGTTGCCGCTGCCCGCCGGACAACGACAGGCCCTGCTCGCCGATCCGGGTGTCCAGGCTCCACGGCAGCAGTTCGACGAACTTGTCCGCCTGCGCGATCCGCAGTGCCTCCCAGATCTGGTCGTCGGTCGCGTCCGTCGAACCCAGCGCGATGTTCTCGCGCACGCTGGCCGAGAACAGCACGGGTTCCTCGAACGCCATCGACACCAGCGTGCGCAGGTCCGCCAGCCGCATCTCGGCGATGTTCACGCCGTCGACGGTGATCCGTCCGTCGGTCACGTCGGCGAGCCGGGGAACCAGCGCGGTCAAGGTGGTCTTGCCCGAGCCGGTCGCGCCGACGAGCGCGACGGTCTCGCCCGGCCGGACCTCGAGGTCCACCCCGCGCAGGATCTCCGCGCCACCCTCGGCGTGTCTGAAGTGGACGTTCTCGAACCGCAGCAGTCCCGCTGCCGGGGCCACCGGTGCCTTCGGGTCGGGCGGGTCGGCGACGGTGACCGGTGCGTCCAGCGCTTCGAAGTAGCGGTCGGCAGCCGCGGCGGTCTGGTTGGTCTCGGCCAGCAGCCAGCCGATCGAATCGGTCGGCCACCGCAGGTACGCCGCCACGGTCACCGCGGCGACCAGCGTGCCGACGGTCATCGTGCCGTCGACGATCCCGGACGTGCCGACCAGCAGCTGCCCGGCGATGCCGATCTCCGGCAGCAGCACGATCGCGCCCCACAACAGCGACTGGATCCGCACCTTGCGCAGTTCCGTGCCGCGCAACAGCTTGGCCTGCGCCAGGAAACGGTGTGCCAGGTGCGGGCCGCGGCCGAACGCCTTGAGCACCCGGATACCCAGCGCGGACTCCTCGACCGTGGTGGCCAGGTCGCCGTCCTGGTCCTGCGCGAGCCGGGCGACCACCTTGTACCGGCGCTCGAACACCGTGGAGATCGCGATCAGCGGCAGCGCGGAGACGAGCACCGTCAGCCCGAGCCAGAAGTCCAGCGTGAACAGCACGACCAGGCCGCCGATCAGGGTCAGGCTGTTGACGACGAGGAAGATCCCGACGAAAGCGAAGAAACCGCGGATAGTGGACAGGTCCGCTACCGCTCGGGAAAGCAGTTGCCCGGACTGCCAGCGGTCGTGGAACGCCACCGGCAGCCGCTGCAGGTGCGCGTAGAGGTCACGGCGCATCCTCGCCTCGATGTGCGTGGTCGGCCGGGCGAGCAGCTTGCGGCGGCAGTAGAAGAACCCGGCCTCCGCGAGACCGAACAGCGCCACGCCCGCGACCGGCCAGAGCAGACCGGTCGTCTCGCCCCGCGCGATCGGGCCGTCCAGGATGCTCTGGATCATCAGCGGGATGGTCAGGCCCGCAGCCATCGCGCAGATCGTGGCGATCATCGCGAGGATCAGGTAACGGCGCCACGGCCTCGCGTAAGGGCCGAGGCGCCGGACGGATCGATAGGCCGAGCCGGATTGCTCCGCCTCCTCCATCGCATGCCCCCAAACTTCTCGATGCCAGCCTTTGACGTTACAAAGCAACGCCGGAAGGGCGCACCCGAATTTCCGGACCACCGCCATCTTGCGACCTCAAGTTCACTGGAGGTCAAATTTGCGGCTGATCGAGCTGTACAACCCACTGGGCGCGTGACCGTGTCTCCCTGATCGTGATGGTTCTCGACCGAACGACCCCGCGGGTACGGCCGCACGCGACGGACTTGTTCGTCGTCGGTTGCTACGTGCTCGCCGCGGTGCTGCTCTACAGTCGCATGTGGACAGATCTGGGGGCTGCCTACCTGACCAACAGCGGCCACGACCAGAACATGTTCGAGTGGTTCTTCGCTGTCGCCGCGCACTCGCCCGGCGACGCGCTGACCAGCACACTGCAGAACTTCCCGCTCGGCGTGAACATGATGGCCAACACGTCGATGCTCGGACTCGGCATCCCGCTCGCGCCGGTCACCTGGCTGTTCGGCCCGGGCGTGACGTTTCTCGTCGTGCTCACCGGTGGCGTCGCGGGCAGTGCCGCCGGGTGGTACCTGATGATCTCCCGGCACCTGGTGGACAGCCGGATCGGCGCGGCGATCGGCGGCGCGTTCTGCGCGTTCGCCCCGCCGATGATCACGCACGCCACCGCACACCCGAACTTCACCGCGTTGTTCGTGCTGCCGTTCGTCGTTTCCCGGGTGATCCGGCTGGCGCGTGGGGAGAGCTTGCTGCGCAACGGTTTCATCCTCGGCCTGCTGGTCGCCTACCAGGTCTTCCTCGGCGAGGAGCCGTTGCTGATCGCCGCGACCGCACTGGTCGTCCACGGCCTGGCCCGGCCGTCGGTGCTGAGTGCGCACCTGTGCAAGGGCATCGGCTTCGCGGGGCTGGTGGCTGGCGCGATCGCGGCCTACCCGTTGTGGCAGCAGTTCTTCGGACCGCAGAGCTACAGCAGCATGGGACACGGCGGCGCCGGCAACGACCTGGCCTCGATGACCGCGTTCGGCAGCTACTCCGTCGCCGGTGATCCCGACGTGGCGGGGCGGATCTCGATCAACCCGACCGAGGAGAACGCGTTCTTCGGCTGGCCGCTGGTCATCCTGGTGGTCGTCCTGGCGATCTGGCTGTGGCAGGTCGCGGCCGCCCGAGCGCTCGTGATCACCGCGGCGGCGATGGCCGTGCTGTCGCTCGGCTGGCTGCTGAAGGTGAACGGCGAGGACATCTGGCTGCCGTTGCCGTGGCTGCCGTTGTCCCAGTTGCCGCTGTACGACTCGTTGCTCGGCGCCCGGTTCGGCATGGCGTGCGTCCCGGTGATCGGGGTCCTGCTCGCCATGGCGTGCCAGCGGATCATCACACTCGCGGCCAACGCCACGCACATCCCGTTGCGGCTGTTGTGGTTCGGCACGCTCGTCGCGGTGCTGCTGCCGATCACGCCGACGCCGTTGCCTGCTCATCAACGCCCCCAAGTGCCCGCGTACTTCGCCGAGGGCATGTGGCGCGAGCACGCCGGGCCTGGGCGGTCGGTGGTGACGGTGCCGCTGGCGAGTCCCGGCAACTCGGAGCCGTTGCACTGGCAGACTGAAGCGGGCATGGGGTTCCCGCTGGCCGAGGGCTATTTCGTCGGGCCGGGCCGCGGTCGCGAAGGCCACTACGGCGCGGTGCGGCGGCCCACCTCGGAGTTGTTCGACGCGATCGCCCGAGGTGAGCGGCGCGTGGTCGGGCAGGCCCAGCGCCGGCAGGCCGAGGCCGACCTGCGGTTCTGGCGAGCGGGCGTGGTCGTGCTCGCCCCACATCAACGACAGGACGAACTGCGCGAAGCGTGCGAGGCGCTGTTCGGTCCCGGTAGCTACCGTGGAGGGGTCTGGACATGGTCGATGTGACTGGGGTCACACAACCGATTTCGCTGTCAGCACTGTCCTCCAGGCGAAGGGGGTGGGCTGTGCGAGCGTCAGACGAAGAGCATTACACCGAGTACGTGACGGCCCGACTGCCCGCGTTGCGCAGGATCGCCTACCTGCTCTGCGGGGACAACCATCGTGCCGACGACATCGTGCAGAACGCGATCACCAGGTTGTACGTGCATTGGCGCAAGGCCCGCGCCGCCGACAACCTCGACGCCTACGTACGCACGATCGTCGTCCGGACATTCCTCAACGAGCAGCGCACCGGCTGGTTCTCCCGCACGCGCGTGGTCGACGAGATGCCGGAGGCGTCCCAATCCGGGCCGGACGTGGAGACCAGCCAGGTCCTGCACGCCGCGTTACGCCGGGTGCCGCCCAAGCAGCGGGCCGTCCTGGTGCTCCGCTTCCTCTACGACATGTCGGTCGCCGAGGTCGCAGGTGCGTTGCACTGCTCCGCGGGAAACGTCAAGAGCCAGACCTCGCACGGGCTGGCCGCGCTCCGAAAACAGCTGGGTGACCATACGTTGAACCTGTTGGGTGGGAGGTGACGAGCATGAACCACGACGAGGACGAAGGCAGGCAACTGCTCGCGCCGTTGCGTGCCGTCGAACCGGACATCCGGACCGGCGTGGACATCGCCAAGGCCAAGCAAGCGGGCCGCCGGACCGGCAGGCGCCGGGTGATCGCCGGTGTCGCCGCTGCCGCCAGCCTCGCGGTGCTGGCCGCGCTCGGTGTGCCGACGGTGGTCAGCAACCTGTCGGAGCAGGTGTCACCCGCGAACATCAAAGGCGACTTGTTCAAGCAGCTGGTCGAGGTGGGTACTCCTGGCGGGTTCACGCCGCAGTCGTACATGAGCACGCCCACCTACCAGGTTGTCGTGCTGAGGCGTACCGACGGCGGCGAAGGTACGGCGGTCGTCGAGGTCCTCCGGCCTGGCGTCGCTCCCGGCGATGCGGAGAAGCGCCAAGCCGCCCCGGACGTCAACGGCGGGAAGGCCTACTGGACAGGCTACGACCTCGGCATCCTCATGTGGAAGTGGCCAGGTGAGGGGTACGCGACGGTCCACTCGGACGCGCTGTTCCCCGACATCAAAGACCGGTTGCACCACATCGCGCAGGCAGTGCGGCCCGCCGCCAAGCCGATGTCGGTGCCGTTCACCGTGCCACGCGACGACTCTCTGACGGTGCGCTCGATCTCAGCCCACGTGGGACAGGCGACGGCGTCGGCGTCCTTCACCCACCTGACCCAGGCCGGACCGTCGTCGGTTTCGGTGGTGCTGGCGCCGACGGAGAAGCCCATCCAGACTCCTTCGACCGTCGGCGGCCGACCGGCCTGGGTCGAGCCGAACGCGGTCAAGATCCCGGACGTGGTGCCGGGCTACATGCTGGCGGTCACGACCGACGCCATGCAGGGCGAAGGCGAGTACCTCGTGCGGCTGGCGGAGAGCGTCCGGCTCGTGGACGACGTGAACGACCGCGGGACCTGGCCGTCGGGCGTCTGGCGCTGAACACGCCGGTGGGGGTGTTCCAGCTGGAACACCCCCACTGGCGTTTTGCCTGCTAGCCCCGGTTGGAGCGGACGCCGAGCAGGACGTCCTCCCACGCGGGCACCACCGGGTGGTTCTTCTTCTTGCCGCGCCGGGGCGCCGGCTTGTCCTTGGCCGCGTCGGGCTTGGCCTCCGGCTCCGGGACCAACTCCTCCTGCACCGGCTTCGTCGCCGCCGCGGGTGCGGGCTCCGGCTGGGCGGCCGGAGCCGGCTCCACCACCGGCTGCGGTTCCGGGGCCGGCGGCTGCTGCGCCGCGGGCTCGGCCTGCGGCTGCGGGGACTGGGTCTCGGGCTGGGCCCGCTCCGGTTCCGGCTGCTGGTACACCGGCTGCGCCACGTGTGCGGCAGCGGGCTCGGGCTGCTGGTACACCGGCTCGGGCTGGGCCTGGGGCACCGGCTCAGGCGCGGGCTCCGCGTGCGCCGGCTCCTGCGCGGGCTGCGGACGCTGCGGCGCCTCGACCGCAAGCGCTTGCCTGGCCAGCTCGGTCACCGGCCGGACAGTCCGCAACGACCTGCTCGGGTTCGGGTCGAGCAGGTCGTGCGCGTGGTCGTCGAGCGGGGTGACCGTGCCGCCGTGTGCTCCGGGGTGGAAGGACCAGTGGGCGTGGTTGTCCGAGCGGCCCGCCGTCCAGCGCAGCTGGACGACCCACTTGTTCTCCTCGTTCTTCCACGAGTCCCAGACGCCTTCCGAGTACTCCTGGCCGCGCAGGCCGAAGGCGTGCGCGCAGATCTCGCCGAGCGTCTGCACGTCCGGCCCGTCCTCGCGGACCGGGTGGGCGCGCTGGGCCAGGTCGGCCGTGCGGGATCGTTCGAGCAGGACCGGGTAGGCGAACCGTTCGACCTTGTCCTCGGGCAGGCCGGACGCCTCGGCGACCTGTGCGACGTTCTCACCCGCGCGGATGCGGGCCTGGATTTCACGTGGGCGCATCTGGCTCTCCAGCTCGATTTCGATCTGGCCGAGTCTGGTGACGTCGCCACGGGCGGCCGCACGCAGCCGCTCGTCCGCCGGCAGTTGGAAACGCTCGCCACGCATCGGGTCTTCGAGGATGACAGTCCTGCCATCCTCTCCGAGCCCGACAACCCGTAGCGCGCGCACCTCAAGCCTCCCGAATGACTTCACCTCGCTGACTTTGTGACGTTATTACGGCGCGTCCGCTTGACGGCGGAGGCGCGCCGCGCCTCAGCGAGATACTCACCACCGATCTTCCCGCATCCACAGCGAAATCGCACTCCCTTAGTTCCTACTTTGGTTGGGCAGAAGGGAGGAAAGCGAGTTCGGTCACGTGCTGGACGAAGGTCGGTGGCCGGTGGGTGCCGAATCGGGGTGCGGTGGATCTCCTTGGCAACCAGTCACTTCACGGTGTGTTCATCGGCTTGTGCGTTGACGTGCGGTGGGTTGCGCCGGTGACAATGATCATTTTCGTTGTCACTGTTCGTGATTCGGGGGCATCGGCCCGCTGTAACGGTGTTCCGCGGAGTGGCCAGGTCGGCCGGGCCCGCCGACGGCGGCAGGTCGATCCGCAGGTCCAGTCCGCCGGACGGCCGGGCCGCCACGCCGATCGACCCGTCGTGCGCCTTGACCACCGAACGCACGATCGACAGGCCCAACCCGGAGCCGCCGGACGTGGCCGTCCGCTCCAGCCTGCGGAACGGCTCGAACAGCCCGGGCAGCGCGTCGACGGGCACCTTGGGCCCCGTGTTGACCACGCGGACCGCGGGCGAATTGCCCACTTCGACGGTCACCGACCCGCCGTCCACGTTGTAGCGGATCGCGTTGTGCACCAGATTGGTGATCAGGCGTTCGAGCAGCACCGGGTCACCGGCGACGGTCCGCGGCCGGATGGTCTTCTTGATCGTCACGTTGTGCTGGTCGGCCATGCCGATGCAGCCGACCAGCACTGTCTCGGCCACCTCGTCCAGGCGTACGGGAACGCGGCCGCGCAGCCCGCGGTCACTGCGCGCGAGCACCAGCAGACCCTCGATCAGGCGCTCGCTGCGCTCGTTGGTGGCCAGCAGGTGCGTGCCGAGCCGCTGCAGTTCGGGCGGGGCGGCCGGGTCGGCCATGGCGACTTCGACGAGGGTGCGCTGCACGGCCAGCGGCGTCCGCAGCTCGTGCGAGGCGTTGGCGACGAACCGGGTCTGGCTGTCGAACGCCGACGCCAGCCGGTCGAGCATCCCGTCGAACGTCTTGGCCAGCTCTTTCAGCTCGTCGTCCGGGCCGTCCAGGTGGATCCGCCGGTCCAGGCTCTCCGCGCCGAGCCTGCGCGCGGTCGCCGTGATCGTGTGCACCGGGCGCAGCACCCGGCCGGCGATGTACCAGGACGCGAACACCGCGATCGCGCCCGCGACCAGCAGCGCGATCGCCGAGGTCAGCAGCAGGTTCTGCAACGTCGACGCCCGGTAGTCGGTCGCCGCGACCTCGATGGTCTGCTGGACCGGCGTGGGCACCCGCTGGATCGCGATGCCGGTGCCGTCATCGGGGTAGACGCCGGAGAGGGACGTCGGCGACATCGTCGTGGCGAACGACGCGGGCTGCGGGATCAGGCCCAGCACCAGCAGGTAGTTGATCACCACGAGCACGATGCCGACGCCCATGAACACCACGCCGTAGATGACCGTCAGGCGTGTGCGGACCGACCAGCGCTTCATCGGAGCTGGTACCCCGCGCCGGGCAGCGTCTCGATCACCGGTGGGTCACCGAGTTTGCGCCGCAAGGTCATCACCGCCACGCGGACCGCGTTGGTGAACGGGTCCGTGTGCTCGTCCCACGCCTTCTCCAGCAGGTCCTCGGCGCTCACCACGGCACCTTCGGCCCGCATCAGCACTTCGAGCACGGCGAACTCCTTCGGCGAGAGAGCCAGGTGCCTGCCCTCGCGGGACGCCTGGTGGCGTGGCACGTCCAGGGTCACGCCGGAACGCTGGAGCACCGGGGGCAGCGCGGGCCGTGCGCGGCGCGCGAGCGCCTGCACCCTGGCGACCAGTTCGTCGAAGGAGAACGGTTTCGTGAGGTAGTCGTCGGCTCCCAGCCGCAGGCCCGCGACCCGGTCGGTCACGTCGCCCGCGGCCGTGAGCATCAACACCCTGGCCTCGCCACCCGCGTTCACGAGCGATCGGCACACATCGTCGCCGTGCACCTTCGGCAGGTCGCGGTCGAGGACCACGACGTCGTAGCTGTGCACGTGGACGCGTTCGAGTGCCGCGTCGCCGTCGTAGCAGACGTCCACCGCCATGGACAGCCGCCGCAGTCCCTCGGCCAGGGCGTCGGCGAGCAGCCGCTCGTCCTCAACGACCAGTACTCGCATGCGGACAGTGTCGCCGATCTGCGGTTAAGCGCGAGATAAGCGCTTTCGCTTAGCGGGTCCGAACAGGCCGGTGCCTAGAAATGGGCACCGGCGGGTCCGGGCTGTCGGGGGCCGGGCCCGCCGGGCGAAAGGAGATCACATGGGAGCCAAATGGCGGCTCGCCGCGGTGACCGGGTTGCTCGTGCTGGCGACGGCGTGCGGCAGCAGCGACAACGGCGGCGACAAGGTCGCGTCGCTCGGCGACAACGGCGGTGACAAAGGCGCCGCGCAGAACAGCGCCAACGACGGCAAGACCGACGAGGACAGGTTTCGGGACTACCGGAAATGCATGCGTGAGCAGGGCGTGGACATGCCCGAACCGAAGGCCGACGGCTCTGCGGAAGCGATGGAGTTCAACGAGTCCAAGGTGCAGCAGATGGAAAAGGCCGGCGAGGTGTGCAACAAGATCCTGCCCAACGGCGGGAAGCCCAAGCCGCTGTCACCCGAGGAACTGGACAAGCAGCGCCAGCAGGCCAAGTGCATGCGTGAGCACGGCGTGAACATGCCGGATCCCGACCCGAACAACCCGGGCATGGGCATCACCCTCGAGGCGAACGGCGACAAGGAGAAGATGGACAAGGCCTTCAAGGAGTGCGGCTTGGGTGTCGCGGTGGGCGGCCGAACGGGCGGCGGCAATTGAGCGAGCAAGGACCACAGCGGCTGCGCAGGCGGCGTCGCGCTCGCTGGATGATCGCCGGGTCAGCCACGGTCGTCGCACTCGGTGTCGGGGTCGCGGTCGTGCTGACGCAGATCGGCACGGGCAAGGCCGTCGCCGGGCCGCAGGCTCCGGCCCCGGCTGAGACGGCCGTGGTGACCAAGACCGACCTGGCCGACCGGCGCAGCGTGAGCGGCAAGCTCGGCTACGGCGCCGAGACCACGCTGGCCGGGCGCAAGCAGGGCACCATCACCGGTCTGCCCGCCATCGGCGACGTGCTCGACCGCGGCAGATCCGTCTACCAGGTGGACGCCAAGCCGGTGCCGCTGTTCTACGGCCGGATCCCGATGTACCGGCCGGTCGGCCCGGGCGTGACCGACGGCCCGGACGTCAAACTGATCGAGGAGAACCTCAAAGCACTGGGCTACGGCGGGTTCGGCACGCCGGACGAGAAGTTCACCGCCGCCACCGCGAACGCGATCAAGAAGTGGCAGAAGGCGAACAAGCTCGACCAGAACGGCACGATCGCGGTCGGCGACGTCGTGGTGACCCCCGACTCGTTCCGGGTCAGCACGGTCGTCGCGTCGCTCGGCGCGCAGGCCACGGCCGACGTGCTGAAGTACACCGGCGGCAACCGCGGGGTGACCGCGCAGATCAAGGCCGAGCAGCGCGACAGCGCCAAACCCGGCGCGAAGGTCACGGTGAACATCGGCGGCAAGCAGGTGCCCGGGACCGTCAAGCAGGTCACGGTGGCGCCGCCGGACAACAACCCGGCGCCCGGCCAGCCTGGGGACACCAAGTTCGACGTGTCGATCTCGCTGGACGACGCAGGCGCGGTCACCGCGCCGGACGGCAGCACGGTCGACGTCCGGTTCACCGTGAACAGCCAGAAGGGCGTGCTGACCGTGCCGGTCGGGGCGCTGCTCGCGTTGGCCGAGGGCGGTTACGCGCTCGAGGTCGTCGACGGCTCGTCGCGGCGGCTGGTCCCGGTCAAGACCGGGCTGTACGCCGACGGCAAGGTCGAGGTGAGCGGGCCGGACGTGCGGGAAGGCCTGCGGGTGGTGACCACGTCATGACCCCGGTTCTGGCTGTCCGCAACGCGGAGAAGACGTATCCCGGTGGGGTGCGGGCACTTCGCGACGTCTCACTGTCGGTCGACGACGGCGAGCTGCTCGCCATCGTCGGCCCGTCCGGGTCGGGCAAGTCGACGCTGCTGCAGCTGATGGGCACGTTGGACACCCCCACGTCCGGCCGGGTCGAGGTGCGCGGGCACGACGTGGCGCGGCTCAACGACCGCAGGCTCTCGGCGTTGCGGTCGCGGTGGATCGGGTTCGTGTTCCAGCAGTTCTTCCTGACCGACGGCCTGCCCGCCGTGGAGAACGTGGCGACCGGGCTGCTTTACGCGGGAGTTTCCGCGCGGCGCAGGCAGAAGATCGCGATGGGCGCGCTGGAGCAGGTCGGTCTCGGCGAGCGGGCATGGCACCTGCCGAACGAGTTGTCGGGCGGTGAACGGCAACGAGTCGCGATCGCGCGGGCGGTGGTCAACCGCCCGGCGATCCTGCTCGCCGACGAGCCGACCGGGAACCTCGACACGAACACGGGTTCGGGGATCCTCGCGTTGCTGCACCAGCTCAACGCGGCGGGCACCACGATCGTGATCATCACGCACGACAACGACATCGCGGCGTCGATGCCCCGCCGGATCGAGATGCGTGACGGCGTGTTGCGCCTGGACACGGGAGTGGCCGCATGACCGCGGTGATCGACCGGCCACCGGACGCGCAACCGCTGCCGTCACCGCGGCGGCTCGGTACACGGGACGTGCTCAGCCTTGGCGCACACGGAATGCGGACGCGTCCGCTGCGCGCTGTGTTGTCGGCGCTGGGTATCGCGATCGGGATCGCGGCGATGATCGCCGTGGTCAGCATTCCCGCGTCGAGCAGCAAGGCGCTGGCCGACCAGATCGCCGCGCTCGGGCCGAACCTGCTGGTGGCCAAGCCGGGCCAGACGTTCTTCGGCGAGGACGCGAAGCTGCCGCAGAGCGCGGTGCCGATGGTCAAGCGGATCGGGCCGGTGACCGGTGCCGCGGCGACCGGGAACATCAAGGCGTCCGTCCGGCGCACCGACCAGGTCGCGGCGAACGAGACGTCCGGCCTGGCCGTGTACGCGGCGCGGCCGGATCTGCTCGGCGTGCTGAACGGGTCCGTCTACAGTGGAAAGTTCCTGGACGGCGTTTCGGGGAAGTTCCCCGGGGTGGTGCTCGGTTCGGTCGCCGCCACCCGCCTCGGCATCTCCCGCGTCGACCCGGCGGCCCCGCCGCAGGTGTGGATCGGCGGCCAGTGGTTCTCCGTGGTGGGGATCCTCAACGCGATGCCGCTGGCGCCGGAGATCGAGCGGTCGGTGCTGGTCGGCTGGGATTCGGCCAAGGAGCGGCTCGGCTTCGACGGCCACCCGACCACGGTGTACGCCCGTGCGCAGGACTCCCAGGTGAAGTCCGTGCGCGGCATCCTGGCGGCGACGGTCAGCCCGGAACACCCGAACGAGGTCGACGTTTCGCTGCCGTCCGAGGCGCTGGCCGCGCAGAAGCTCGTCGACCAGTCGTTCAGCGCGTTGTTCCTGGCGTTGGGTGGTGTCGCGTTGCTCGTCGGCGGTGTCGGTGTCGCCAACACGATGGTCATCTCGGTGCTGGAACGCCGCAGGGAGATCGGGCTGCGGCGGGCGCTGGGGGCGACCCGGCGGCAGATCCGCGGGCAGTTCCTCGCCGAATCGGTGCTTTTGTCAGGCCTTGGCGGGATTGTCGGTGTGGTCATCGGCGTCGGCGTCACGGCCGGGTACGCGCTCAGCCAGGGCTGGCCCGCTGTGCTGCCGCCGTTGGCACTGGTTGGCGGGGTGGGGATCTCCGCTCTGGTCGGCGCGATCGCCGGTGCGTATCCCGCCATGCGGGCGGCTCGGCTGACGCCGACGTCCGCGTTGGCGTGATCCGCTGTCAGCGGAACGGGTGGCCGCGGCCATGATCCCGGGCTTACCTTGGTGGGCATGGGGATCATGGCCTTGCGGCCGTTCTTGTACTTGCTTCGGCTGCCGTTCGGGCAGGCCTACCTGTGGCAGGACGGCGACGAGTTCACGCTGATCGACACCGGTGTTCCCGGCAGCGCCGGGGTGATCGCCGACGCGGTGACGAAGGAACTCGGCCGCGACACGTCGGCGATTCGCCGCGTGGTGATCACCCACGGCCACCACGACCACCACGGGTCGGCCGCCGATGTGCGGTCCTGGCACGGTGCGCCTGTTCACGTGCACAGTGCGGACGCTGACGTCGTGCGTGGCCTGGCTCGCGCGGCCGACCCGGTGCTGACCGAGTTCGACAAGCCCATCTGGGAGCACGTGACTTCGCTCGGTGCGACGGACGTGGTCGCTCCGCCGTGTGCGGTCGATGTCGAGCTCGCCGACGGCGACGAGCTGGATTTCGGTGGCGGGGCGGTGGTTCTGCACCTGCCCGGCCACACACCCGGCAGCGTCGGGATCCACCTGCCGGAACACGGCGTGCTGTTCACCGGGGACACCGTGGCCAACCAGGACGGCGTCATGCTCGGCGTGTTCAACCAGGACGAGGACCAGGTGCTCGCCGACTTCCAGCGTCTCGCCGAGCTGGACGTGGCGACCGCCTGCTTCGGGCACGGTGAACCGGTGGTGGCGCACGCGAGTGCGGCGTTGCGCGAAGCCGTGAAATCACACCACAAACGGCGCGTGATCTAGGACAATCGGAGGGTGACCGATCTGGACGCCACCTTCGCTGAGGCCGTGCGGTTGCTGACCGGGCTTGTGTCGGGGGAGGTCAGCCCTGTCGAGGCTGCCTCCTGGGCGACGCCCAGGTACGCCGATGAGGCGGCTGGGTACGACAAGCACGCCCCGCTCTGGGTCGCGCTCGGCTCCCTGGTGCTGGCCGACATGCCTGCCGGGCGGGGCCGTTACCTGTACGGCCCTGCCGACTATCAGGACTGGTTGGACGAAGCGCTCGCCTGACGCGCGTCGAGCAGATCCAGGTAGCCGTTGGTCACCGCGTGGAGCTGGTCCGCGACCGGCTCCAGCTTGCCCGGCTTCCAGCGCTGCTCGGCGTAAGCCCGTGTGCACGAACGCATGGCGGCCAGGCTGGTCGCCAGCTCCGCGTCGAGCCGCTCCCGTGCCTGGGCGGGACTCGGTGCGTCGAGCCGGAACGAGTCCGCGTTGTCCTCCCGGAGCGCGGTCAACGCGTCGGCGCGCACGCCGTCGGACGCGTCCCACACCAGCATGGGCCGAACCACGGCGTGGTTGCTCACGGGCGTCCGCGCCGACCGCCACACCGGCGTGAACGGGTTGCGGGACAGGCGGGTCGCGTTGGCCCAGTGAGCCGCGCCGGGCGGTGCCGACAGCCAGGGCACCTCCGGCAGGTCCACTGTCAGTGCCACGTCCACTGTGTCCAAATCTGTCCGCGCGTCCAGAAACCGGCCGTGGAGCCAGAGGCCCGTCACTTCCAGTGGCAGGTTGCGCGCCCCGTCGCAGGCGGTCGCCAGGGCTTCGACGTGCTGGAACGCTTTCGTCCACTTCATCCGGACATTCTCCCCATAGGTGGCGTTGATGCCCTAGGCGTGGGCGCTCTCCCGTGCTGACAAGCGAGAATCACGACATGCTGCCTTCCACTGAGCTGGCCCTACTTCGCCGTGTCGCGCACGAGCAGGCCACGTGTCGTGTCCCCTCCCTGGTCGCAGCCGTGGTGCGCGGGGACGGCCTGGTCTGGTCCGGTGCGCGCGGCCGGGTCGACGGCGAGCTGCCCGGTCCGGACACCCAGTACCGGATCGGATCGATCACGAAGACGTTCATCGCCATGCTCGTCATGCGGTTGCGTGACGAGGGCAAACTCGACCTCAACGACTCACTCGACAAGCACGTGCCCGGCACTGTCGCCGGCGATCGCACCATCGCCCAGTTGCTGTCGCACACTTCCGGGCTGACCGCCGAGTCGCCCGGCAGTTGGTGGGAGCGCTCACCCGGTTCGGACTGGGCCGCGTTGCAGGCCAGCCTCGGTCCCGAGTCGGTCGTGCTGCGCGCCGGGAGCAAGCTGCACTACTCCAACGTCGGCTTCGGTGTGCTCGGCGAGCTCGTCTCCCGCTACCGGGGCATGAGCTGGTGGGACGCGGCGCGGGCGGAACTGCTCGCGCCACTGGAGATGACGCGGACGACGCCGCACCCGGAAGCTCCACACGCGCTCGGCTGGGCCGTGCACCCGCACGCTGACGTGCTGCTGCCCGAACCCGCGCCCGACGCCGGTGCCATGGCTCCCGCCGGCCAGCTCTGGTCGACACTTAACGACCTCTCGCGCTGGTTGCGTGTGATCGCCGGTGACACCGGCGATGTGCTGCACCCTGACACCGTGGCTGAGATGCGTACGCCCGTGATGGTGGACGACGGGGACAGCTGGCTGATGGGCTTCGGCCTCGGCCTGCAGGTCACGCGGGATTCCGGACGGCGGATGGCCGGGCACACCGGGTCGATGCCCGGGTTCCTGGCGTGCGCGCTGACCGACACCGGCAGTGGCACGGGCGCGCTCGTGCTCGCCAACTGCACGGCCGGGGTCGGCATCGTCGGACTTTCATACGATCTGATGAAAATCGCCGACGAGCACGAGCCGTTGCTGCCGACCGAGTGGGCACCGGCCACAACCGTGAACCAGGACCTGCTGGACCTCACAGGTGTGTGGTACTGGGGACCTGCCGTGTACCAGTTGCGGCTGCTCGACCAGGCGTGGCTCGAACTCGTGCCGGTGCAGGGTGCTGGTCGCGCGTCTCGTTTCCGTCCGGCGGGTGACGGCACCTGGGTCGGGCTGGATGCCTACTATGCTGGGGAAACGCTCAAGATCGTGCGTGACTCGAGCGGTGCGGTGTCCCATTTGGACCTGGCGACGTTCATCTTCACCCGCAGGCCGTACGACCCGGCAGGCCCGATCCCCGGGGGTGTCGACCCTCACGGGTGGGGTACGCGCCGATAGGCCACATGACAAACTGGTTACCTCCCGGCAACGGCGCCGGTACCGCCGCAGTTCGTTTCGATCCAGATGAGATCCAAAAGAGGCGCCATGACGCAGACCGTTGATCCCGCCACGCTGCAGTTGCCCGCCGAGCTCAAGCCGTCCGACGGTCGTTTCGGCTGCGGCCCGTCCAAGGTGCGGCCGGAGCAGCTGGCCCGCCTGGCTTCCGAGGGTGCCGCCTACCTGGGCACGTCGCACCGCCAGAAGCCGGTCAAGTCCCTGGTCGGCCGGGTGCGCGCGGGCCTGCGCGAGCTGTTCTCGCTGCCGGACGGCTACGAGGTCGTGCTCGGCAACGGTGGCACGACCGCGTTCTGGGACGCTGCCGCGTTCGGCCTGGTGAACGACAAGGCGCAGCACTTCACCAACGGCGAGTTCTCCGCGAAGTTCGCCAAGGTCACCCAGACCGCGCCGTTCCTGTCCGACTCGATCGTGGTCAAGGCCGAGCCGGGAACCGCGCCGGAGATCACGTACGCCGAGGGCGCCGACCTGGTCGGCTGGGCGCAGAACGAGACCTCCACCGGTGTGGTCATGCCGGTGGTGCGGCCGCAGGGTTCCGGTGACGCGCTGATCGCGGTGGACGCGACCAGTGCGGCAGGTGGTGTGCCGGTCAAGGCCGAGGACTTCGACGTCTACTACTTCGCGCCGCAGAAGAACTTCGCTTCCGACGGCGGGCTGTGGATCGCGCTGATGTCCCCGGCGGCGCTGGAGCGGGTCAACTCGATCGGCGCGAGCGGCCGGTGGGTGCCTGAGTTCCTGTCGCTGCCGACCGCGCTGGACAACTCGGTGAAGGACCAGACGTACAACACGCCGTCCGTGGCGACGTTGTTCCTGCTGGCCGACCAGATCGAGTGGATCAACGGCAACGGCGGGCTGTCCTGGTCGACCGGCCGGACCGCGGACTCGTCGTCGCGGCTGTACACCTGGGCCGAGAAGACCTCGTACACCACTCCGTACGTGGCGAACCCGGCGGACCGCTCGCAGGTCGTCGGCACGATCGACTTCGCCGACGAGGTGGACGCCGCCGCGGTGGCGAAGGCGTTGCGCGCCAACGGGATCGTCGACGTCGAGCCGTACCGCAAGCTGGGCCGCAACCAGCTGCGGGTGGCGATGTTCCCGGCCATCGAGCCGGACGACGTGACAGCCCTGACGACCTCCATCGAGTGGGTCGTCGACCAGCTCACCTGAAAACCCTCGTGAGTGGTTACGCCGGTTAGAACCGGCGTAACCACTCACGAGCTTTTACAGGGCGCCTTGGTCCATCGCGGTGGTGACGGCCGCGGTCCGGTCGGAGACACCCAGCTTGTTGAACACGCGCAGCAGGTGCGTTTTCACCGTGGTCTCGCTGATGTGCAGCGACGCGCCGATCTCGGCGTTCGTTTGTCCTTTCGCGACCAGCCGGAGCACCTGGACCTCCCGTGCGGTCAGCGACTGCTGCGCCGGTTGACGGATCCGCCGCATCAGCCGACCGGCAACCGACGGCGCCAGAACGGTTTCGCCGCGCGTCGCGGCCCTGATCGCACCGGCCAGCTCGGCGCGGGACGCGTCCTTGAGCAGGTAGCCGGTCGCGCCCGCTTCGACCGCGCGCAGGATGTCCGCGTCCGTCTCGTACGTCGTGAGCACGATGACCTTGCTGCTGGTGTTCGACGACATGATCTTCTCGGTCGCGCCGGCGCCGTCGAGGCCGGGCATCCGCAGGTCCATCAGGATCACGTCCGGCCGGGCAGCCGCTGCCATCGCGACGGCCTCCTCGCCCGATCCGGCCTCGCCGACCACCGTCAGGTCCGGCTCGGCGTCCAGCATGCCGCGCAGTCCTTCCCGCACGACCGGGTGGTCGTCGACGAGCAGCACCCTGATCACGTGCACACCTCCAGTTCGACCGTCGTACCCGATCCGGGCGAGCTGGTCACCGACAACGATCCGCCGACCTGCTCGATCCGGGACCGCATCCCGCGCAACCCGAATCCGCTGGTCGGCGCGGCCGAGTCGAAGCCGGTGCCGTCGTCGCTGACGATGACGACAATCGACTCGTCCTGATAGGACAGTACAATCTCGACCGAACCGGCGTGCGCGTGCTTGCGCACGTTGGACAGTGATTCCTGCACCGTCCGCAGCAGCACCACGTCGATCCCGGTCGGCAACGGCCGCCGGTCGCCCTGCACGACGACTTCGGCCGCGACCCCGGTCTCCTCGGCGAGTTTGGCCGCCTGCCGCCGGATCGCGTCGACCACGGAACTCTCGGTCAGCTCGGCCGGCGCCAGCGCGGCGACCAGCGCACGGGATTCGGCCAGGTTCTCGCGCGCTGTGCGCAGCGCGAGCGCCATGTGCCTGCGCACCTGCGCCTCGTCCCGGCCGAGCTCCGATTCCGCGGCCTGCACCAGGGTGATGATGCTGGTGAAGCCCTGCGCCAGGGTGTCGTGGATCTCGCCGGCCAGCCGCTCCCGCTCACCCGCGACACCCGCCTCGTGCGACAACCTGCCGACCTCGGCCTGGCTGGCCTCCAGCTTCGCGATCAGCTCACCGCGTTCGGTGCTCTGCTGGACCACCTTGTCGATCCAGATCCCGATCATCACCGAGAAGATCACGCTGATGGCGATCGCCAGCGCGGAGTTGGCCCAGTTCGCGTTCGGGTCCCCGATCGTGGCGAACAACGTGGTGAAGGCGATGGACACCGCCACCAGCGCGATCGCGAAGACCAACCGCAAGCTCATGAACAGCAACGGGATGACGCCGAAGAAGGCGTACTGGGTGTACGGGACGAGGAACGCCGACCCGGCGACGGACAGGAACAGCACGGCCGCGAACAGGTTGAGCTGCCAGCCAAACCGTTCCGTGATGATGAACCGCTTCGCGAAGGTGGCGTAGCAGATCCCGATCACCGACAGCAGCGCGATCGAACCCGCCTTCTCCACCGCGGTCGCCTGCTCGGCCACGAACAGCACCAAGGAGACGACCACGACGTAGACGAACGTGAAGAACACGTCCCACAGCCAGAAGTACCGCATTCCGGCGTCGTCGGTCACCGGCGGGTGTTGCTCCACCGGAACGTCACCAGGCACAGCACGAGGCCGGCGACGCACCAGGCGCCAAGGACCAGTGAGGTCTTGCCCAGTTCCCATGTTCCCGCCATCTCGTACCTCGCCATGCTGTCCGGCAGGAACACCGACCGGAAGCCCTGTGCCGACCACTTGATCGGGAAGAACGACGCCACTGTGACCATACCCGCGGGCAGCCACGTGATCGGGTTCATGTAGACGCCGGAGATGAACTGCAGGCCCACGTACGGCAGGTTCGCCACAGCGGACGCGCTCGACGCGGACTTCGCCAGCGAAGCGGTGAAGATGCCGATCAGCGAGCAGCTCACGACCGAGAGCACGAAGACCCACGTGAACGTCAGCCACTTGCCGGGTGCGGTCGGCAGGTCGAGGTCGTACATGCCGACACCGACCGCGAGGATCAGCACCGTCTCGGCGATACTCGCCACCAGCACGAGGATGATCTTGCCGATGAAGTAGGAGACCGCGGGCATCGGTGTGCCGCGCAGCCGCGACAGCGTGCCGTCCTCCCGGTCGAGCGCGACGCTGACGCTCAGGTTCACGAACGACGTGGCGATGATGCCCGCGCCGACCATGCTCGCGGCGAGCACCTGGTTGGACTCGACGCCGGTGTCCCCGTACGGCTGGCTGAACACCGAGCCGATCACGGCGAGGATCCCGGCCGGGAACGCGAAGGTGAAGATCGCCTGTTCCTTGTTGCGGAAGAACAACTTCAGCTCGGTCAGGCCACGGGCGAGCCCGATCGCCAGCGGCGAAGGCAGTGCGAGAGTGGTCATCGGGCTTCTCCGACCAGGTCGAGGTAGACGTCTTCGAGCGACGGGCGGGTGACGGTGAGACCGGTGAGCTCTCCACCCCCAAGGGAGAGCTCACCGATCACCTTCGTGGGCGTCGACGTGCGCACCGACTGTTCGCCGTTGCGGTCGAACCAGCGCACAGTCGCCTCCCGCTGCGCGCGTCCGCCCAGATCGCCCGGGGCGCCCTGGGCGACCACCTCGCCCTTCGCGATCACCGCCACCCGGTCGGCCAGCGCCTCGGCTTCGTCGAGGTAGTGCGTGGTCAGCACGATCGTGGTGCCGTCCGCGGCGAGCTTCTGGATCAGGCTCCAGAACTTCCTGCGCGCCTCGGGGTCGAAACCGGTGGTCGGCTCGTCGAGGAAGAGCAGTTCGGGCGTGCCGATGATGCCGAGCGCGACGTCGAGCCGCCTGCGCTGCCCACCGGACAGGCCCTTCACCCGTGCGCCTGCCTTCTCCCGCAGGCCGCAGAGTTCGATCACCTCCTCCGGCTGGCGCGGACGCGGGTAGTACCGCGCGAAGTGCCGGATCGTCTCGTTCACGGTCAACTCGGCCGCGTCGGTCGCGGTCTGCAGCACCATGCCGATCCGCGCCCGCCACGCCCGCCCGGCGGTGCCGGGGTCCGCGTCGAGCACGGACACCGTGCCCTCGTCGCGTTTGCGGTGCCCTTCGAGGATCTCCACGGTCGTGGTCTTCCCGGCCCCGTTGGGGCCGAGCAACGCGAACACCTCGCCGCGTTCGACGTCCAGGTCGATACCGGCGACCGCCTGGATCTTCGGGTAAGCCTTGCGCAGGCCCCGTACTCGTATCGCCGTCATGCCGACAATGCTGCTGCGCGGCGAGCGCGCCGGGGACGACCGCGGGATCGAATCCCGTTGTCCTCCGATCGGTGGACGGGATGTACGTCCTACTTCATCACCGGGACGCTCAGGAAGCCGCGGATGATGGTCGACTTGCGGCGCACGGCTTCGCCGGCGAGGCGTAACTCCGGCAACCGCTCGGCGAGCGCGCGCAGCGCGACGTCACCCTCCAACCTGGACAGCGGGGCACCGAGGCAGAAGTGCGGGCCGCCGCCGAAAGCCAGGTGCTGCACGGCCTCGGGACGCGTGATGTCGAACCGGTGCGGGTCGGGGAACACCTTGGCGTCGCGGTTGGCGGCGGCTGTGATGACGATGATCGGCCGGTCCACCGGGATCGGGTGGCCGTCGATCTCGTACGGCTCGTGCGGGTAGCGGTTGAGCATCGGCAGAGGCGACTCGTACCGCAGGACCTCCTCGACCGCGCCGGGCGCCAGATCCGGTCGGGACCTCAGCAGTTGCCACTGGTCGCGGTCCTCGGCGAAGAGCACGGTCGCGTTGCCGATCATGTTCACGGTCGTCTCGAACCCGGCGATCAGCAGCAGGCGGCACGTCGCGATCAGCTCGTCGGCGGTGATCTTCTCGTCGGTCTCGGCCGTGACGAGCATGCTGATCGCGTCCTCGCCGGGATCGGTGCGGCGCTCTGCCATCAGGCGGCTGAACAGCTCACGCAGATCCGCCACAGCGGCCACGTACTCCCGCAGGTGCCCCCGGCTGCTGAGCCCGTCGAACGCCCGGCCGACGATCTGGCCGTAACGCGCGAACCGGCCCCGGTCACCGGCGGGAATGCCGAGCAGATCGCTGATCACGGAGATGGGCAGCGGTGCGGCGAAGTCCGTCATCATGTCGAACTCGTCGCCGAGCCGGTCGAGCAGCCGATGGGTGGTCGCCTCGACACTGGCCCGCATCTGCCGGATGAGCTTGGGGCGGAACGCGGGCGCGGCGACCTTGCGCAGCCGCGCGTGATCAGGCTCGTCCATGGACACGAACGTGTCAGCGAGGGCGTTGGTGGACTCACCGATCATCTGACCGGCCCTCGTGCGCACCCCCAGCCCCGGGTCACGCAACGCAGCGGAGCAAAGCGCGTGGGAAGTGATCGCGTAGACACGGGAAAGCCCTGAGTAGACGGGCCCTTTGGCCCGGATGCGCTCGTACAGCGGGTAGGGGTTCGCCAGGTGGCGCGGGCTCTCGAGCGCGCAGACGAGATCACCCGCCTCGGCGAGCAGTCTGCTGGTACCGCGGATGGCGAGGCTGCCCGCGATGGTCCGGACTTCACTGAGTGTCAACACCGTGATCCCTCCGTGAGTGAACAGCTCTGTTCACAACTGTACAGAAATGTTCACTGGAGGGATGGCGGGTCTTCGTCTTGACTCCCAGCGCTCTGTCACGGCGGCCGAGGTTGGACGTGTCGCGCATCGTTCGTGTGGCGGCGACGGTCGGTGAGGTGCTAACCCTGGTCGGGATCCGTCAGTGCGACGACGAACGCCTCGACTGGGTGGGTGTGACCTGCTGGCGTGAACGTGTCGCGCATTGCCGCACGTTGGCGACCGTCAGCCGCTTTTCGGGCATTCGCGTGTTCCTGGGCCATGCGGCCTTGTTCGGCAATCGGCTGGATCGTTGCTGCGCCCCGGGGCGGCGCCGATTTGACATGGAGCCTCGGGGCGGCCCAGGAGAGCGTAGAAGGTGGAGCCCCGCCCGATGCCGGATGCTCAAGCGCATTCGTATGCCTGCGGGGCTCTCCTCACGCGACTGGTTCACGGCCGCCCCACTCCATGTCAATCGGCGCCGCTCTCTGTTTTGCTCTTGGTTGTCGCACTCGAGTTCTCGTTCTTTTGGCGCCGCACCAGGGTTTAGCTCTTTCGTCGCGGCGTTGGGTTCTTTGTCCGGTGCGGCGCTCGGCGCCCGGTGCTCGTTGTTTTTGCTGATCGCTGTTAGCCGATGCTGTCCCAGCCTTCGACTTCCTCGGGCTTGCGCGGCTCGGGTCCCGTGTACCGCGCCGACGGGCGGATCAGCTTCCCCGTCTGCTTCTGCTCCAGGATGTGCGCGCACCAGCCCGCGGTCCGGGCGCACGTGAACATCGCGGGCATCATGTGCGGCGGTACTTCCGCGAAGTCCAGGATCACCGCGGCCCAGAACTCCACGTTCGTCTCGATCGCGCGGTCCGGCCTGCGTTCACGCAACTCGGCCAGCGCTGCCTGTTCCAGTGCGTCGGCAGCCTCGTAACGCGCTGCGCCCAGTTCGCGGCAGGTCCTGCGCAGGACGCGTGCGCGTGGGTCTTCCGCGCGGTACACCCTGTGGCCGAAGCCCATCAGGCGTTCCCCGCGGTCCAGCACGCCCTTCACGTATCCGCGTGCGTCTCCTGAACGTTCGACTGCCTCGATCATCGGCAGCACTCGCGCGGGCGCCCCGCCGTGCAGCGGGCCGGACATCGCGCCGATTCCCCCTGACAGCGCCGCTGCCACGTCCGCTCCGGTCGAGGCGATCACCCTGGCCGTGAACGTCGACGCGTTCATCCCGTGCTCCGCCGCCGACACCCAGTAGGCGTCGATCGCTTTGATGTGGGCCGGGTCCGGTTCTCCGCGCCAGCGGGTCATGAACCGTTCAGTGATCGTTTCGCATTCGTTTATCCGGCTTTCGGTGACCGCCGGGTGGCCGATTCCCCGTGCCGACTGGGCTACATAGGACAGTGCCATCACCGACGCCCGTGCCAGCTGCGCCCTTGCCTCAAGGTCCGTGATGTCCAGCAGCGGCTGGAATCCCCAGATCGGGGCGAGCATCGCCAGCGCGGCCTGCACGTCCACCCGGACGTCCCCGGTGTGCACCGGGATCGGGAACGGCTCGGCCGGCGGCAGCCCCGGGCCGAACCGGCCGTCGACGAGCAGCGCCCAGACGTTGCCGAAGGTCACGCGGCCCACGAGGTCTTCGATGTCCACCCCTCGGTAGCGCAGCGCTCCGCCGTCCCTGTCCGGTTCGGCGATCTGCGTGCGGAACGCGATGACTCCTTCGAGACCGGGCTTGTGGCCGTCGTCGTCGAAGCCGGCCTGCGGTGGGTGCACTGTTGGTGTCGACATGCGCGGTCGCCTTTCCGAAATTTCCCCGACTTGCCTCGCGCCGCGCCGGCATCGGATGAGAGTCGGCGACACCGCGCGGCCTCATCTTCAAACACTTCACCCCGGCGCCCTGTGTCGCAATGACACGCGCCGTGGCTTGGGTCACGATTGCGTGAACGATTCAGTCTGCTATTCCATGCCGCATGCGAATCCTCTCCGCCGCGGACGTCGAACACCTCCTCACGCTGGGGGAGTGCGTCGACGTGATGGCCGACGCGCTCATGGCCAGGGCGAACGGCCAGGTCGAGCAGCCGCTGCGGACGCCGTTCCAGCCTTCGTCGACCAATGCGTTCGAGGTGTGGATGCCCGCGTACCGCGGCGGTGACCGGCCGCTGTTCGGCACCAAACTGCTGTGCATTGTTCCGGACAACCCGGTGCGCGGGATGGACGCGCACCAGGGAGCGGTCACGCTCTTCGACGGTGTCACCGGTGAGCCGCTGGCCTTCATGAACGCTTCGGCGCTCACCGAGATCCGGACCGCCGCGGTGTCCGCGCTCGCCACTCGTGAACTGGCTCGCCACGACGCCGGGACCCTCGCGATCATCGGAGCGGGCGTCCAGGCCGAGGCGCATCTGCGCGCCATCCCGCTCGTCCGGCAGATCAGGCACGCGAAGGTGTTCTCCCCGCGGTCCGCGCCCGCGTTCGTCGAGCGGATGGACGTCGCGTTCGAACTCGAAGCCGCTGCCAGCGTCGAGGAAGCCGTGCGGGATGCCGACATCGTCGTCACAGTGACCACGTCGACCGAGCCCGTGCTGCGCCGGGAATGGATCCGCCCCGGCACGCACGTCAACGCGGTCGGGGCGAGCACTCTGCGCCACCAGGAAGTCGACAAGGCGACTGTGCTGGCCGCCGAGCTGTACGTCGACGCGATGCAGTCCGTGCTCGGTGAGGCCAAGGAGTTCCAGGACGACCCGCCGCCGGTCCGCGGCGAACTCGGCGACCTGCTGGTCGGGAAGGTCCCCGGCCGGTCCGGTCCGGAGGCGATCACGGTGTTCCGGTCGCTCGGGATCGCCACCGAGGACTTGTTCGCCGCCGACTACGTGCTGCGCAAGGCCGTCGAACTCGGCGCCGGAGTGGACGCACCCATCTGAGTTACACGTGTGTTTCCGGATCGGATCACGGCGCTTCCCGGTGATAGACCTGTCCACATGCACCTGACCCCGCACGAACGGGACAAGCTGCTGATCCACGTGGCGGCCGACGTCGCACGCAAGCGGCTGGACCGCGGCGTGCAGCTGAACTACCCGGAAGCGGTCGCGTTGATCACCGACCACGTCCTCGAAGGCGCGCGCGACGGCCGGGCCGTGACCGAGCTCGTCGCCAGCGGGCGGCACGTGCTCAGCCGTGACCAGGTGCTCGACGGGGTGCCGGAGATGGTGGACGCGGTCCAGGTCGAGGCCACTTTCCCGGACGGCACGAAGCTCGTCACCGTGCACGATCCGATCGTTTAGGAGCCGCGCGTGCGCCCAGGCGAGATCATCCCGGCGGACGAGCCGGTCGAGCTGAACCCGGGCAGGCCGCGGCTCCTGCTGCGGGTCCGCAACACAGCCGACCGGCCGGTCCAGGTCGGTTCGCACTACCACTTCGCCGCCGCCAACCCGGGCCTCGAGTTCGACCGCGAGGCCGCGTGGGGCCACCGGCTGGACATCCCCGCTGGGACGTCCGTGCGGTTCGAACCGGGTGTCGAGCGTGCGGTCGGGCTCGTGCCGATCGCCGGCCGGCGCGTCGTTCCCGGACTGCGGAAGGAGTGGGCTGGTGACCTCGATCGACCGTGACCGGTACGCGGAGCTGTTCGGCCCCACCACAGGCGACCGGATCCGGTTGGCCGACACGAACCTGCTGATCGAGGTCACCGAGGACCGCAGTACGGGTGCGGGCGCCGGTGACGAGGTGATCTTCGGCGGCGGCAAGGTGATCCGCGAGTCGATGGGCCAGGGCGTGGTCACGCGGGCGCAGGGCGCGCCGGACCTGGTGATCACCGGTGTGGTGATCCTGGACCACTGGGGCGTGGTCAAGGCGGACGTCGGCGTGCGCGACGGCAAGATCGTCGCGATCGGCAAGGCGGGCAACCCCGATGTGATGGACGGTGTCGATCCCGCGCTGGTGATCGGGCCGTCCACGGAGATCCTCGCGGGCAACGGCAAGATCCTCACCGCGGGCGGCATCGACTGCCACGTGCACTTCATCTGCCCGCAGCTGACCGACCAGGCGCTCGCGTCCGGTCTGACGACGATGGTCGGCGGCGGCACCGGCCCGGTGGAGGGCAGCAAGGCCACCACGGTCACGCCCGGCGCGTGGAACATCGGCCGGATGTTGCAGGCGATGCAGGACCAGCCGGTCAACGTCCTCCTGCTGGGCAAGGGGAACACGGTCAGCCACGAAGGCCTGCGGGAACAGCTCCGGGCGGGCGCGGGCGGTTTCAAGCTGCACGAGGACTGGGGCTCGACGCCCGCCGCGATCGACGCGTGCCTGACCGTCGCCGACGAATCCGGTGTGCAGGTCGCGATCCACACGGACACGTTGAACGAGGCCGGGTTCGTGGAGTCCACTTTGGATGCCATCGCCGGCCGGTCGATCAACGCGTACCACACCGAAGGCGCGGGCGGCGGGCACGCGCCGGACATCATCCGCGTGGTCTCCGAGGCCAATGTGCTGCCGTCGTCGACGAATCCGACGCGCCCGCACACCGCGAACACGCTCGAAGAACACCTGGACATGCTCATGGTGTGCCACCACCTGAACCCGTCCGTGCCCGAGGACCTCGCGTTCGCCGAGTCGCGGATCCGGCCGACCACGATCGCGGCCGAGGACGTGCTGCACGACCTCGGCGCGATCTCGATGATCAGCTCGGACTCGCAGGCGATGGGCCGGATCGGCGAGGTGATCATCCGGACGTGGCAGACCGCGCACGTGATGAAGGACCGGCGCGGCGCGCTGCCCGGTGACACGGCCGCCGACAACGCGCGGGCGCGTCGATATGTCGCCAAATACACGATCAACCCGGCCATCGCGCACGGCATCGACAAGTGGGTCGGCTCGGTCGAGGTCGGCAAACTGGCGGACCTCGTGCTGTGGGAACCGAAGTTCTTCGGTGTCCGGCCACACGTCGTGCTGAAGGCCGGGTTCACCGCTTGGGCGGCGATGGGCGACGCGAACGCCTCCATCCCGACGCCGCAACCGGTGTACGCACGGCCGATGTTCGGTGCGGCGCCGTCGGTCGCGATCGACAGCGGGCTGCATTTCGTCGCGCAGGAGGCGTTGGACTCCGACGTGGCGGACGTGTTCCGGATCAACAGAGAACTCGTCGGCGTGACCGGCACCCGCCGGGTGACGAAGGCGGACATGCTGCTCAACGACGCCATGCCGGACGTGCGGGTCGACGCGGACAGCTTCGCGGTGCACGTCGACGGCGAACTGGTCGAACCCCAACCGGTCGACCGGCTCCCGTTGGCACAGCGGTATTTCCTGTTCTGATGCACACGGTCGCGCTCGTCCTGTCCGACTCCCGGTTCCCCGGCGGCGGGCACGTGCACTCCGGCGGTCTCGAAGAGGCCGCCGCGCGCGGGCTCGTCACCGACATCCCCTCACTCGGGCTGTTCCTGGCCGGACGGCTGCGCACAGCGGGGGAGCTGGCGGCGATCTTCGCCGCTGCCGCCGTGAAACACCACGATTGGTCCACTCTGGACGAAGAACTGGACGCGCGGACGCCGTCGCCCGCCCAACGCGGGGCATCACGGGCGCAAGGCCGGGCAACCCTCCGGGCGGGCCGCGGCGCGTGGCCGTCGCCGGTGCTGGATGCCTTGGTACGGGCCACTCCCAGGCCGCATCACGCCATCGTCGTCGGCGCGTTGACCGCGATCGCGGGAGGCTCGTCGGCCGATGCCGCGCTGACGGCCGCGTACCTGTCGGTCAGCGGACCGTCGAGCGCCGCGATCCGGTTGCTCGGGCTGGATCCGTTCGCCGCCAACGCGGAAGTGACCCGGCTGAGCGACGCCATGCGCGCCGTTGCCGAGCGTGCCGTGCTCGCGGCTGACCTGCCGCCCGAAGACCTGCCCGGCCCGGGAGCGCCGGGGCTGGACCTGTTGGCAGAGGCACATCTGCGCCACCACAAGGAAGAGGTACGGCTCTTTGCAAGCTGATCACACGCACACCCACCCGGTGAACTTCGACCCGACCTGGTCGGAGCCGGACCACCACGAAGCCGCGCCGCAGCCGGGCCGCGCCTACCGGATCGGCATCGGCGGCCCGGTCGGCAGCGGCAAGACCGCGTTGACCGCCGCGCTGTGCCGGGTGTTCCAGGGCGAGGTGAACCTCGCCGTGGTCACCAACGACATCTACACCACGGAGGACGCGGACTTCCTGCGTCGCGCGGGCGTGCTCGACACGGACCGGATCGAGGCAGTGCAGACCGGCTGCTGCCCGCACACCGCGATCCGCGACGACATCACCGCGAACCTGGACGCCGTGGAGACGCTGGAAGAGCGCCACCCGGGGCTGGAGCTCGTGATCATCGAGAGCGGTGGCGACAACCTGACCGCGGTGTTCAGCCGGGGCCTGGTCGACCGGCAGGTCTTCGTCGTTGACGTGGCCGGCGGCGACAAGGTGCCACGCAAGGGCGGTCCCGGCGTGACCACGGCGGACCTGCTCGTGATCAACAAGATCGACCTCGCTCCGCTGGTCGGGGCGGACCTGGAGGTGATGGCGGGCGACGCGGCCCGGATGCGCGGCGACCTGCCGGTGATCGCGCAGTCGCTGACCGAGACGCCCGGTGCGCCCGCCGTGGCCGACTGGGTCCGTGCCCAACTGCCAGTCAGGTCGGGATGAAAGCACGGGCGCGGGTCGTCGCCGAGTCGGTCGGCGGGCGGACAGTGTTGCGGGACCTGCGGTCCTGCTCGCCGCTGACCCTCATCCCGCACCGCGCCAGACCGGGCTTGGTGCACCTGGTGAACTCGGCGTCGGCGCCGCTCGGCGGCGACGACCTCGCCCTGACCCTCGTCGCCGGGCCCGGTGCCCGGCTTCGGGTGGTGGGCGTGGCCGCGAGCCTCGTCCTGCCGGGACCGGGACCGGCGCGGAGCCGGTTCGCCGTGCACGTCGAGGCCGCCGACGGATCCATTGTGGAGTATTTGCCCGATTCGACGATCATCACCCACCGCGCCCGTCACGCGGCTGTGTTCACCGGTTCGCTTGAACCGGAGGCGCGGCTGCGCGTGCGCGAGATGCTCGTCCTCGGCAGGGAAGGCGAGCGGCCCGGCAGTCTGAGCACCGAGACAGTCGTGCGGCGCGGCGGCCGTCCGCTGCTCAACCAACGGCTGGAGATCGACTCGTTGACCGCCAGCCCGGCAGTGCTCGCGGGCAGGCGGGTCCTCGCTTCGGATCTCCGTGTGGGCCATGAAGATCCGCCCGCCGCGGTCGCCGGGGACTGGTGCTCGCTCGTCCCGCTGGCCGCGGGCGGGTCGCTGGCCACCGCACTCGCCGACGACGCCGTCACCGCGCAGCACATGATCGAATCACTGAATCGATCTGGTTGATCGATCTGGTTGGCTCCGCGTGGGTGTAATCACCATTCGTGCTGTTTCTCCGGACGTGCGGACCCCGTAACGTCCTTGGGAACCAAGGAGATCCCGAGGCGGAGGGTGATACGCATGGCGGACGCCGACATCACGTCCAACATCACACTCGACCTACCGACGATGCGTGCCCACTACGAAGGCGGCACTCTCGACGAGTCCGAGCTGGCCGGCACGTGGCACGAACAGTTGCAGTACTGGCTGGACCAGGCGGCGCAGCAGGGTGTGGTCGAACCGAACGCGATGGTGCTCGCCACCGCCGACCCCCAGGGCAGGCCGTCGTCACGCACAGTGCTCGCCAAGGGCCTCGATGCGCGCGGCGTGGTGTTCTTCACCAACTACACGTCCACCAAGAGCCACGAGCTCGCCGCGACCCGGTACGCCTCGGCCACTTTCCCTTGGTACTCCCTCCAGCGCCAGGCGCACGTCCGCGGCACGGTCGAGAAGGTCGACGTCGCCGAGACGGCCGCGTACTGGGCCAGCCGCCCGCGTGAGTCGCAGCTGGGCGCGTGGGCCTCACCGCAGTCGGTGGTAGTGCACAGCCGCAACACCCTCGACTCGTCCTTGGCCAACATCCAGCGCCAGTTCGCCGACGCTGAGGAAGTGCCCGTGCCCCCGCACTGGGGCGGCTGGCGGATCCGGCCCGAAGTGGTCGAGTTCTGGCAGGGCCGCCGCAACCGCATGCACGACCGCCTGCGCTACAAGCTGACGCGCGACGGCTGGAAGGTCGAACGCCTCGGCCCGTAAGTTCTCGTCGTGAGTGTTTTGGCCGGTTCTAACCGGCCAAAACACTCACGAGGAAAATCACGTTCGCGAAAATGATTAGGACCCCTAAGCTTATTTGCCGTGGCCCTGCGCGAACTGGTGATGGACATCCGACCCCTTCGCGTACGGCCCTACCGCCGGTTATGGCTGTCCACAGCGGTCACGTCCATCGGCGCCCAGCTCACCGCGGTCGCCGTGCCCAAGCAGGTGTTCGACCTGACCGGCTCGTCCGGCTACGTCGGGCTGACCGGTGCGGTCGCGCTGGTGCCGCTGCTGGTCTTCGGCCTGTGGGGCGGGGCCATCGCGGACATGATGGACCGGCGCAAACTCCTGCTGATCACCAACTCGGGCATCGCGCTGAGCTCGATCCTGCTGTGGTTGCAGGCCGCGATGGGGGCGCAGTCGGTCTGGGTCGTGCTGCTGCTGCTCGGCGTGCAGCAGTCCTTCTTCGCGGTCAACATGCCGACCCGGTCGGCGGCGATCTCCCGGCTGGTGCCGCCGGAGCTGATGCCGTCGGCGATGGCGCTCGGCTCGACCATCTTCACGTTCGGCGCCGTGCTCGGCCCGTTGCTGGCCGGTGCGCTGCTGCCGGTCCTCGGACTGTCCACTTTGTACCTGGTCGACTCGGTCGCGCTCGTGCTCGCGATGTACGCGGTGTGGCGCCTGCCGCCGATGCCGCCGCTCAGCGGGGAGATCAGACGGGCCGGGCTGCGTGACGTCGTCGACGGATTCCGTTATCTCGCCGGGCAGACCGTGCTGCTGGCGTCGTTCCTCGTCGACATCATCGCGATGGTCGCGGGCATGCCGCGCGCGCTGTTCCCGGAGATGGCCGAGCGCACGTTCGGCGACCCGCCGGGCGGTGGCAGCGCGCTGGGCTGGTTGTACGCGGCCATTCCGCTCGGCGCGTTCGTGCTGGGGCTGTCGTCGGGCTGGTTGCACAAGGTGAACCGGCACGGCGTCGGCGTGATCATCTCCGTGTGCGTGTGGGGCGCGGCCATGGTCGGGTTCGGGCTGAGCAGCGCTCTCTGGCTGGCCGTGGTGTTCCTGGCGATCGGCGGGGCCGCGGACATGGTGAGTGCCGTTTACCGCTCGTCGATCCTGCAGATGGCGGCGCCGGACGACATGCGCGGCCGGATGCAGGGTGTGTTCACCGTTGTCGTCGCAGGTGGGCCGCGCCTGGCGGACATCACGCACGGGTGGACCGCGGCGGGCACGGGCACGGCCGTCGCCTCGGCGGGCGGCGGTGTCCTGGTGATCATCCTGACCGTCGCGTCGGCGATCTGGTTGTCCGCTTTCTGGCGTTATCGGGCCGACAAGCAAGTCGCGACGGCAATGGAGTGATGTCGTTACACCTTTTTCGGTGACATCGGGCACACTCCAGGGATGACGGAAGGGATCAAGGAACACGCGTCCGCTCAGCCCGAGCTCAAGCGGGCCATCGGGCCGAAACTGCTGTTGTTCTTTGTCGTGGGGGACATCCTCGGGACGACGATCTACGCGCTGACCGGGCAGGTCGCCGGGGAGATCGGCGGCGCGCTGTGGGTGCCGTTCCTCATCGCGTTCGTCGTCGCGTTCATGACGGCGTTCAGCTACCTGGAACTGGTCGGCAAGTACCCCAAGGCGGCGGGGGCGGCGCTGTACACGCACCGCGCCTTCAAGATCCAGTTCCTGACGTTCATGGTCGCGTTCACGGTGATGTGCTCGGGGATCACGTCGGCGTCGTCGGCCGCGGTCGCCTTCGGCGAGACCTACATGGTCAAGACGTTCGGCCTGGGCACGTCCGAGCTGCGCACCACGGTGATCGCGATCCTGTTCGTGCTGCTGATCGCGCTGGTCAACTTCCGCGGCGTCGGTGAGTCGGTCAAGGCCAACGTCGTGCTCACCATCGTCGAGCTGTCCGGTCTGTTGATCATCATCGCGGTCGGCGTGTACGCGGTCGTCAACGGCGACGGCGACTCGAGCAGGCTGACCGAGATCGACACCGCCAACCAGACCTGGCTGGTCGCGATCAGCTCGGCGACCTCGCTGGCGTTCTTCGCGATGGTCGGCTTCGAGGATTCGGTGAACATGGCCGAGGAGTGCCGCGACCCGGTTCGGATCTTCCCGAAGGCCCTGCTGTGGGGCATGGTCATCGCAGCGACTATCTACATCCTCGTCGCTGTGACGTCCTCGCTGCTCGTGCCGGCCGACGAGCTGAAGACGGCGGGCAGTTCCGCGCTGCTGAAGGTGCTCGACGTCGGGGCGCCCGGCTTCCCGCACGTGGTGTTCTCCGCGATCGGCATGATCGCCGTGATCAACTCGGCGCTGATCAACATGATGATGGCCAGCCGCCTGCTCTACGGCATGGCCAACGAGCGGATCATCCCGAAGCAGCTCGGCCGCGTGCACCCGTTGCGCCGCACGCCGTGGGTGTCGATCCTGTTCACCTCCGCGCTGGCGATCGTCATGGTGTCCACTGTGGATATCAAGGGGCTCGGCGGGACCACGTCGTTGTTGCTGCTCGCGGTGTTCACCATCGTCAACATCGCCGTCCTGGTACTGCGCAGGGAGAAGGCGGAGCACAAGCACTTCAGGACGCCGACCGCCGTCGCGGTCCTCGCGGCTTGCCTGTGCGCCTACCTCGTCATCCCGGGTCTGTCCGGCAGGGAGAGCAAGGAGTACGGCATCGCCGGCATCCTGCTCGGCGTCGGCCTGGTCCTCTGGCTGATCAACTTCATCTACACCAAGCGCAAAGGGGAACAGGTCGAGCTGAACCCCGAGGCGCTGAACAAAGGCAGCGACTAGCGATACCGCGCTAGTTCGGCTGGGTCGTGCGCGCAGAACAGCTCGACCCGGCCGGACTGGTCACGTGCCAGGTCGCGGAGCCGGTCCTGGTTGCGAAGCCGCGGCGCGCGTTCGGTCTCGACGATCTTCTGGAACAGGGTGAGCAACGGCGGGCAGTGCGGGTGCGCCGGGTCCATCTCGCCATGGAAGAAGTAGCTGTCGCCACCGTGCAGCAACCACTTGTCACCGATGTCGACGGCGACGCCCGCGTGCCCGGCCGTGTGCCCGCGCAGGGGAACGATGAGGATTTCCGACGGCAACCCCTTGAGGTCGCGGACCGCCTCGAAGCCGAACCAGTCCTCGCCGCTGGTCTGGTAGCTCTCGAACCGCGCGTGTGCCCATTGGACCTTGCGGAACCGGCTGCGGTCCTTGGCGGTGGCCTGTGCCTGCGCGACTTGCAGCTCCTCGGCGTACACGTGCACGGTCGCGTCGGGGAAGTCGCGCAACCCGCCCGCGTGGTCGAGGTCGAGGTGAGTGGGGATGATGTGCCGGACGTCCTCGATCTTGTACCCCAGGCCGACCACCTGCTGTGCCGCGGTTTCCCGCGCGTCGAGGATGGGGTTGGCGGCGAGGAGGAACTCCTTTGTCAGTGACGTCTTCGGGTCGCGGATGTCGTCCGAGCCGATGCCGGTGTCGACGAGGACCAGGCCGTCGTCGGTCTCGATGAGCAGGCAGTGGCAGATCATCGTGCCCCGGCGCAGGTGGCCGGGCTGCCCGTCGAGCAACTTGCCGCCGAGCGGGCGCATGGTCCCGCAGTTGAGGTGGTGTACGCGCATGGTGGTCACTCCTTGTGGATCAACAGCTTGAGGTGGTCCCCGGCCTGGCGGAGCGGTGTGACGTCCTTGCGCGTCCTGGCGAGGATGAGAGCGCCTTCGATGGTGGCGAGCACTGTGGTCGCCAACGCCTTCGGCTCGGCGACGCCCTGGCGTTCGAGGTGGTCGGCGATCACGCCTTCCCACGACAGGTAGGCGGTGTCGCACGCCTCGCGGATCTGTTCGCTCTCGCCTGCGGCGTCCAACGCGACAGTCGTGATCGGACACCCGTCGCGGAAGCCGGACTCGACGAGCGCGGTCGCCAGCAGGTCGATGACGTCGTCGAGCGAGGCGGCCAGCTTGAGCTGTTCGCACAGCTCGCCGCCGGAGAGCTGGAGGGACTCGACAGCCAGCTGCTCCTTGCCGCCGGGGAAGTGGAAGTAGAGGGAGCCCTTGGGCGCGCCTCCCTCGGCGAGCACCTGGTTGAGGCCGGTCGCGTGGTACCCCTGGGTGCGGAACAGGGTGGCCGCTGTTCTCAGCACCCGGTCCCGCGTGTCGTTCTTCTTGGGCATGCGAGCGACTATACAGACTGGTCTATTACCGCGCGAGGGCATGCGAAGGCCCGCCGGACGACATCCCCGGCGGGCCGATCGGGCCTGGTCAGCGCCGTGGCAGCGTGCAGCCCGGTGCGCTCAGGTTGAACTGGTTGCCCGCGCCGATGCAGGCGGGGATGTTGTAGATCTGCTGGCCGTACTTGTAGCCGTTGCGGACCGTGACCTGGCCGCTCTGGCTGACCTCGCAGGGGTTGTTCAACGTGCAACGGCCGCCGCTCTCGTTCGCCGTGTTGTTGACCGCGACGACCTTGCCCGACGCCGTGTCGATCACGGGCGAACCCGAGGTGCCACCGATCGTGTTGCACGTCGACTGCGAGACGTAGCGAATGGAGTCACGCCAGGTCCACGCGTCTTCCTTGAGCTGGTAGGCGAAGCCGTCGACCCGGCAGTTGTAGATCCGCTTCCAGTACCCGGAGACGACCTGGATGTTCGTGCCCGCGGTCGGCCGCGACGTGGTCAGCTCCAGGCCGCGCGTGCCGTACTGCTGCTGGATCTGGGCGTACGTCTGGCTCAGCTGGTAGAAGGCGACGTCCGTGTCCTTCATGGTGGCGTAGGCCAGCTTGGTCGCGCGCAGCGTGCCCAGGTTCTGGCCGGAGCCGTTGAGCAGCGTGAAGGTCCGGCTGGCCGACTGGTTCAGGATGACCTCGTTGGCGCCCATGAACTTCACGCAGTGACCGTTCGACATCACCAGTGCCGGGTCGGAGTCCTGCGCTGACGGCGGCCGGACGACGGAGCCGGAGCAGTTGTTGAGTGCGACGATGCCGGTGAAGTCCGCCTGGACGGCGTTCGCCGGTGCCGCCGCGAGCGCGCCGATGGCCATGGCTGCGAAGAGCGTGCCAGCTACACGCTTGATCATAGTGGTGATCCTTCCGCTTGCAGGGACTCCGAGCGTCAACGCTGCGCGAGCGGAGTACCACCCGCCGTTAGGCTGCAAATCATGACCCTGGAGATCGTGCACGGCGCCGCTCGGGCCGTGATCACCGAAACCGGCGCGGGACTGCGGGCCTACGAGGTGGGCGGCGTGCCGTTCAGCGAGACGTACGGCTTCGGCGAGACGCCACCGCTCGGTTCCGGTGCCGTCCTGGTGCCGTGGCCGAATCGGACAGCGGGCGGGCGGTGGCGGCTCGACGGCGAACCGCAACAGCTCGAAGTGACCGAACCCGCGCGCGGCAACGCCATCCACGGCCTCGTCCGCCGTCTACAGTGGACTGTGATAGAGCAGGTCGGTTCGTCGATCTCGCTCGAGACCACGATCGATCCCCAGGCGGGCTGGCCGACACGGCTGCGCACGACGATCGCGTACTCGCTGGACGACACCGGGCTGACCGTGACGCACGGAGTGCATAACGTCGGCGACCGCCCGACGCCGTTCGGCGTGGGCACGCACCCGTATCCCCGTGCGGGCAACGACTCAACGGACTCCTGCACGTTGCAGCTGGCAGCGACCACCGTCCTGCCGTTGGACCCGTCGCGGATGGTGCCGAGTGGTCCCGCTGTCGACGTGACGGGGACCGAGTACGACTTCCGTACCGCACGGCCCTTGCGGGATGTTCAGCTGGATACGCCCTTCGGTGGCTGCCTGCCAGGGGAAGATGGTCTTGTCCGGCACGTGGTGACCGGGCCGACGACGGGCGTCGAGGTCTGGGCCGACCCGGACTTCAAGTGGGTGCAGGTGTTCACCCCGGGCGAGTTCCCGGGGCGGGGCCGGGCGATCGCCGTCGAGCCGATGACCTGCCCGCCGGACGCGCTGAACTCGGGAACGGACCTGATAACGCTGGCGCCGGGCGAGTCATGGGCGGCACGCTGGGGAATAACCCCGATAAGTACCTGAAGTACTTGACGTACCTGACCCTCTCGGAGAAAATGAAACCCGACCGAGAGGGAAAGTCATGCACTTCGACAGTTACACCGACGCCCGCACCCACCTCAAGGACTTGCTGGACGCGGCGGAGAAAGGCCGAGTGGCGACCATCCGCCGCGATCACGCACGCACCGCGGTGGTCGATGTCGTTCGGCTGCAACATGTCCTGGTGTCGATGAACCAGCCAAGGGCTCACGTGGTCGCGGAGTCGGACGGCTGGTCGGTGTTCATCCCCGGCTTACCCATCTCGGCAGACGGAGCGACGTTCGACGAGGCCATCACCGAGATGATCACGTCGTTGCGCGAGTACGCCGAGGACTGGCAGGAGCGGCTGTTGGAAACCCCGAACCACCGCGACAACTGGGGCCTGGTCCAGTTGATCGGCTTGAGCGACGACGTCCAGCTCCGCGAATGGCTGGTTGGAGTCGCTGAGTGAGCGAGCAGTCGCCGACCCCAGCCGACCACGACCGCTTCTGCCGCAACGAAGGGTGGATCGGCGTCCGCTCAGACGCCCACACCACGTACGAACTCGGCTTGCCCGACGGTCGCGTCCTGCGCACCCGCCTCTCGGACCGCGAAACCTACGGCCCCGACCTCTGGCGCCACATCCTCCGCGACCAACTGGAAGTGGACGAGCCAACCTTCTGGGCCTGCGTCAAAGACGAGGAGAAACCCGACCGCGGGATAGCCAAAGCCCGCCCGGACGCCCTCCCCGTCGACCTCGTCCACCTCCTCCTCACCCGCCTAGGCCTCCCAGAACGAACAGTCGCAACCATGACGAGAAAGGAAGCCATCGCTCGAATCGACGCCTACTGGGAATCCGACACCCCGGCATAGCGGCACACACCCAGCCCAGCTCAGGCCAGCCCAGGCCAGGCCAGGCCGGACCCAGCCCAGCCTCGGTTCGGCCCAGCCTGGGCAGCCCAGCCCCGGTCCAGCTCAGCCAGGCCAGACCTGTTCGGCCTCGGCGAGCTCGCCACCGGCACGCGGCGTAGCTTCGAGCTGACTGAGCGAGTGGTGCCGCCAGAGGTCCTCGGCCGCCAGGTCCCGCCGGACGACGCGGCCCGCTGGGCCAGCCTCTGCTCAGCCCGGGCTCGCCCCGGCCCAGCTCAAATCAGGCCAGCCCAGCCCGGCTCGACCAGGCCAGGTTCGGCTAGTCCGACCAGGCCAGCCCAGGTTCGGCTAGGTCCGGCTCGGCCAGGTCAGGCCAGCCCAGGCTCGGCTCGGCCGGGTCCGATCCGGCCCAGGCAGGCCAGGCAGGCCAGGCAGGCCAGGCAGGCCAGGCAGGCCAGGCAGGCCAGGCAGGCCAGGCAGGCCAGGCAGGCCAGGCAGGCCAGGCAGGCCCAGGTTGGGTTCGGCCAGGCTCAGGTTGCTGACCAGCACGCAGACCAGCCGAGCAAGTCGACCGACTGCGCCGCGAGCTGAACTGCACGAGCCAGCACGCCCGGCACCGAAACAAGAGAGCCGGTGCAAAGAAGCCCGACCCCAAGTCGGCTTGGCCAGCATGGTCGCGTGCAGGAAAGCACGCGGCACCGCGAAGCAAGGCAGCCAACAGAATCGGCCGCGCCAGTGCTGACCAAGTCGTAAGGGCGAGCCCAGAAGCGCGAAGACCACACCAGCGGGTCGAGCGATAGCCAATGCAGCGAGCGTGCCAGCGCAGAGGGGTGGTTCGGGGGAGCTCCTGCCTGTCGGCCTGGGCTACGCCAACCACGGTCTGTCAGGAGGTTCGCCCACGCAAACCAACGCCAAGCGAAAGCCAAACGGACCTCTTGACAGTCCGTGGTTCCCTCCGGGCAGGCCGACGGACAGGAGCGCCCACACCGCAAAACACACCAAGGATCCAGAGCACGAGAGAGGAAGGACACCGGACACAACGGCTCCTGCTCAGAGGTCAGCCACCCGGCGAGGGAAAGGCTTGTTCCGTGCAAGAAACCGAGCCGGACATCAAAGCGGCCCAGAGAGTGCAAGCACGGAACGCACCGCCGTCCGCTGCGAAGAACCCTGAGCTACTCGCTGATCTGATTGGCAAGCCAGATCAGGGCTTGGGGCTGACGGTACTCGATCGAGAAATGACCACCATCGAAAAGTTCGAAGTGGATGTTCTGAGCCCCGGCTTCGGTCATCGCCTCGTGCAGGGCGAGGGCGCCGAGGTCGAGGAACCATTCGTCGCGGTTTCCCGCGTCGATCCAGATCGCACGCATCGAGCGCAATGCGTCGGCGTGTGCCGGTGCCATCCGCACCGGGTCCCAGTTCAGCCACTGCTGCCAGATCTCCGGCCGCATGGCCCCTGTCACGGGGTTGAACGGCAGTTGTGGTGTGCCGTCGGCGGCTGGGGAGAAGCAGGCTGACACGCCGAGGATTTCCAGCAGGCGCATGTCTTCTTCTTTGGTGAAGGCCACTCGTGACTGGAAGTCCTGCCACCAGGCGAAGATGTCGCCGTCGTAGGCGCGCAGCTGCCTGGCTGCCATAAGGAAGTGGGGGATGTACTGGGCTTCGGACAGTGCGTCACCGGAGTGTGTCGCGAACGCGCCGAAGAGGTCGGGGCGCAGCATCGAGGTGATCGACGCGCCGAGGCCTCCGCTGGATTTCCCTGCGATGGCACGGTGTTCGCGGGTCGCCTTCGTGCGGTAGCGGGCGTCGACCCATGGCACGATCTCGTCGCACAGGTACGAGTGGTAGCGGCCGGTTCCCACTGAGTCGATGTACTGGCTTCCGCCGTACGTCGTCCACGCGTCCACGAACACCAGGATCATCGGTGGCGCCTCGCCTCGGGCGAACACCTCGTCGATGGCGACCGGCACCGATTTCCGGTAGGCCGAGGGCTGGTTGCTCCAGGCTGGCAGTGTTCCGGTGAAGCCGAGCAGCATGTAGACGACCGGGTAGCGGCGCTGTGAGTCGTCGTCGTAGCCGGGCGGTGTGTACACCCACAGCGGTCTGCTGTGCGGGTCGCCCAAAGTGTTGTCACGCAACAGTTCGCTGTCGATTGTGTGTTCGTCGACCCGGCCTGCGAAGCCGGCTGGCCAGAGTGGCACGGCGCCCTCCGAAGTTAGTACGAAATCGTAGTATCTGAAATGATAGTATCAGCTGTGGCCGATTCGATCGATCAACACATCGCCTACTGGTCGCAGCAGGTGCCGGACCTCGACGTGCACGTGGAGGGCGCGATCACCCGGATGCAGGGCCTCGTGCGGCTGCTGTGGCGCCGCCGGGAGGCCGGCCTCGACGCGCGCGACCTCAAGGGCTGGGAGTACGACATCCTGTGGCGGGTCCGGTCGGTCGGCCCGCCGTACCAGGTCAGCCCGACCTGGCTGGCCAAGGCGCTGGACACCCACCCGGCCACGCTCACCAGCAGGCTGGAGCGGCTGGAGAAAACCGGTCACCTCACGCGGATCCACGACCCGGCCGACCGGCGACGGCTCCTGGTGGAGCTCACCGACCTCGGCCACCGGAGCTGGGAAGCCACGATCGAGGACCAGGCTGCCAACGAACACGAGCTCCTCGCCGTGTTGACCGACAGTGAACGCAAGCAGTTGTCCGACCTGCTCCGCAAGGTCGTCACGGCCGCTGAGCAGGACGGGCCGCCGCTGATGCCGCCCGTCGAACACGGTCGTCCATAGAGGACAGCTCGGTTCAGCGGGCTGAACTGTTCGCGTACCTGAACAGTCATCGGATGAATACCGTTACATCAGGAAGAAAGTCTGGTCATAACCGACGATTCATCGTATGTTTCCTCCGTGGCGGACGTGTCGAGGAGGACATTCCTGGGGGCCGCGGCCCTCACCAGCGGTTGGGTGGCCGGGGATCCGGTCGCGTGGGCTGAGCCGGGCAACCGGCCCGCCCCGGGGCGTGGCGCAGTGCACGAGCAGATCGTGGCCGACGCCCGGATGGTCTGGCGGAAAGTGCCGACCGGGTGGGACAACGCTCCCTTCCTCGGCAACGGGTTTCTAGGAGTCCAGGTCTACCGGGGCCCTGAGCCGAACGTGTTGCGCTTCATGCTCAGTCACAGCCTGGTGCAGGACCAACGCGCGCACTGGGAAGCCGCGGTCGGCCTGTCACGGCTGCCGATCGGCTACCTGACGCTCACCCTGCCAGGGGCGGTGACCGCGGTCGACTGGACGCTGGACCTGTGGAACGCCGAACTCCGCGGCACAGTCGCCACCGCGCAGGGCAGCCTTCGGTTCGAAGCCTTGGTGCACAACGAGTCCGGTGTCCTCATGGTCTCCACGACCGGGGACGCCGGCTGGGGCTTCACGCCGATGCCCTCGCACACCACGCGCACGATCCGCATCCCACCGGACTACGTCGGCAACCCGGCGCCGAAGATCGGCCGCAACCACGTGGAACAGCCGCTCATCGCGGGCGGCGGGTACAGCACGGCCTGGCAGGAAAGGCAGTTCGGCACGCGGAAGATCCTGACCGCCGCCGTCCACTACGGTCACCCGAACTCCACCGGGCTGGCCGAGGCGCTCGCCAAGGTCCGGATCCCGCCGAGCGTCGCGACGCACCGCGCGTGGTGGAACTCGTACTACACCCGCAGCCTGATTTCCGTGCCGGACAAGTGGGTTCAACGCTTCTACTGGATCCAGCTGTACAAGATGGCCAGTGCCACCCGGCGCAACGCGCCCGTCGTGACCGAGTGGGGCCCGTGGTTCCCCGACGGCGGCGGCAGTTGGACCGCGGTGTGGTGGAACCTCAACGTCCAGGTGTCGTACCCGCTCGTGAACGGCTCCAACCACCCCGAACTGGACGCTGTCACCGAGACCTTCCGCCGCTACCACGAGAATCTCGAGCTTTCCGTCCCACCGGACTACCGCGACGGCAAGACGTACGCACTGGCGCACCCCGGCGACCGGACGCTGCGGTCCGGCGGCCCCAAGCTGGGCGCGCAGATCCCCGGCAACGCCACGGTCGGCAGGCCGGGCACGAGCACCAAGACCGACCAGACCGGCAACCTGATCTGGGCCATGCACGGCGTGTGGCAGTCCTATCAGCACACCAGGCAACGCTGGGTGCTGCAGGACGTGCTGTTCCCGATCCTGACCAAGGCGCTGAACTTCTACCTGCACTTCCTCACCGAAGGCAACGACGGCAAGCTGCACCTGCCGCTGACCCGTTCGCCGGAGATCCACGACGCCGAGGACTGCACCTACGACCTGTCGTTGATCCGGTGGGCAGCGGGCATCCTGCCGCAGATCGCACAGGAACTGCGCGTCAACCCCGACCCGAGGTGGCGTGACGTCGCGACCAGGCTGACGCCGTACCACGAGAACGAGCAGGGCGTCATGATCGGCAAGGACGTCCCGCTCACGGAGTCGCACCGGCACTTCTCGCACATGCTGTGGATGCATCCGTTGCGGGAGAAGACCTGGGACAACCCGGCGGACCGCGACATCATCCGCCGCACCTTCGAGCACTGGTCGAGCATGCGTTCGGCGTGGGCCGGGTACAGCTATCCGGCCGCGTCGTCCATGTACTCGATGATGGGGCAGCCGGAGCAGGCGTTGTCGTACCTGCGCCACCTGCTCGACGGCAACATCATCGGGATCGCCCAGCTGATGCCCAACACCATGTACAAGGAGGGCACGAACCTCGCGATCGAGAGCCCGCTGACCGCGGCGCAGTCCGTTTTGGACATGTTGATCGACAGCGATCCCGGTGTGGTGAAGGTGTTCCCCGCGCTGCCGTGGCAGGACGCCTCGATCGACGGCCTGCGTACCATGGGCGCGTTCGAGGTCGGCGCGTCGCGCCGGGCCGGCCGGACCGAGTGGATCACTGTCCGCAGCCACGCCGGGGCGCCTTTGTCCTTGCGGCACGGGATTTCCGGTGAACTGGACGTGCGGGACGAACACGGGCGCAGGCTGCCGTGGCGGGAAACGTCGCCCGGTATCGCCGAGATCCGGCTCAGGCGCGGCGAAACCGCCGTCGTCACGCCGCGCGGCAGCAGGCCGGACCCGCGGCCGAGGGATGTTCCCGCTGTCACCAACGCCCCCAGGTGGGGCATGAGCTAGTACGGTGTCCATCCGTGACAGTGGCTATCACGGGTGGATACGTTGTTCCGGTAACGAGTGAGCCCATCGAGGGCGGCACGGTGCTGATCGAGGGCGGCAGGATCGTCGCGGTCGGCGCGGACGCCGACGTCGATGTGCCTGACGACGCCGAGATCGTGGACGCCTCCGGGACCTGGGTGCTGCCCGGGTTCGTGGAGGCGCACGCGCACGCCGGGATCGGTGAGGACGGCATCGGCTGGGAAGGCCGTGACTACAACGAGATGACCGACCCGAACGGGGCGCGGCTGCGGGCGATCGACGGGTTCAACCCGGACGACCAGGGCCTGCGTGACGCGCTGGCCGGTGGTGTGACCACGCTGGTCGCCAAGCCCGGTTCGGGCAATCCGATCGGCGGGCAGACGGTCGCGCTGAAGGCGTGGGGCCGCACGGTCGAGGACATGCTGATGCGCGACCCGGCGAGTGTGAAAAGCGCGTTGGGGGAAAACCCGAAACGCGTGTACGGCGACCAGAAAAAGCTGCCGTCGACGCGGATGGGTGTCGCGGCCATCATTCGCGACGCGTTGACCAAGGCGCAGGACTACGTCAAGAAACGCGACCAGGCGGCGGCCGACGACAAACCGTTCGACCGCGACAACACAATGGAAATCCTCGCGCGGGTGCTCAGCGGTGAGGTGCCGTGGTGCCAGCACACGCACCGCGCCGACGACATCGCCACCGCGATCCGGCTCGCCGACGAATTCGGCTACCGCCTGGTCGTCAACCACGGCACGGAAGGGCATTTGCTCGCCGACACGCTGGCCGAGCGCGGCATTCCGGTGATCGTCGGTCCGCTGATGACCAGCCGGGGCAAGATCGAGACGGGCCGCCGCACCTTGAAGGGCCCGGGGATCATGGCGCGGGCGGGTGTGAAGATCGCGCTGACCACCGACCACCCGGTGGTGCCGATCGACTTCCTCGTCCACCAGGCGACGCTGTGCGTGAAGGAAGGCCTGGACACGGACACGGCACTGCGGTCGATCACCATCAACCCGGCGGAGATGATGGGCCTCGACGACCGCGTCGGCGCACTGGCCGCCGGTCTCGACGCCGACGTGGTGCTCTGGTCCGGCGACCCGCTCGACGTGATGAGCCGCGCGGTCCGCGTCTTCATCGAGGGCAACGAGGTCTACTACTACGACGACGCCAAGGGCGAGGGCATCACGAAGAACCCCTTCTACAGCGAATGAAAGCTCGTGAGTGGTTCGGCCGGTTCAAACCGGCCGAACCACTCACGAGTTCTTTCAGGCGTTGCGCAGCTCGCGGGCGATCACCATGCGCTGGATCTGGTTGGTGCCCTCGAAGATCTGCGGGACCTTCGCCTCACGCATGAAGCGCTCGACCGGGAAGTCTTTCGTGTACCCGGCGCCGCCGAGGACCTGCACCGCGTCCGTGGTCACCTTCATCGCGGCCTCGGTGGACACCAGCTTGGCGATGGACGCCTGGCGCTTGAACGGCAACCCGCGGTCACGCCGCCGCGCGGCCTCCAGGTACGTCGCACGGGCGGACTCCACCGCGGCCGCCATGTCGGCGAGCAGGAACTCCAGGCCCTGGAACTCGATGATCGCCCGGCCGAACTGGCTGCGCTCCTTGGCGTACCGGATGGCTTCGTCCAGCGCCGCCTGGGCGAGGCCGACGGCGCAGGCCGCGATGCCGAGCCGCCCTGAGTTCAGCGCCGACAGCGCCATCTTCAGGCCGATGCCCTCGTCGCCGAGCCGCCGCGACGCGGGCACCCTGGCCTGGTCGAAGTTCATCTGGGCGGTCGTCGACGCGGTCATGCCCATCTTGCGTTCCGGTGCCGACGCGCTCAGGCCGGGCGTGTCGGCGGGGACGAGCAGGCAGCTGATGCCCCGGCCGCCGTCCGGCGAGGTCCGGACCATGGTGGTGTAGAAGTCCGCCTCGCCACCGTGCGTGATCCACGCCTTCGTCCCAGTGACCACGTAGTCGGTGCCGTCGAGCACGGCCCGTGTCGACAACGCGGCCGCGTCCGAGCCCGCGTGGGTTTCCGACAGGGCGTACGCGCCGAGCAGGTCGCCGCCGAGCATGTCCGCCAGGAACTGGTCCCGCTGCTCGTCCGTGCCGTACTCGGCCAGCGCGTAGCAGGACATGGTGTGCACCGACAGGCCGACGCCCACGGTCATCCACGCCGCCGCGATTTCCTCGAGAACCTGCAGGTAGACCTCGTACGACACTCCGCTGCCGCCCCATTGCTCCGGGTACGGCAGGCCGAGCAGGCCGGATCGGCCGAGCAGGCGGAACTCTTCACGGGGGAAGCGTTCCTTCTCCTCGTACTCGCCGGCTTTCGGTGCCAGTTCGTTGGCGGCGATGTCCCGGACCAGGGCGATGAGGTCCTCCGCCTCGGTGTCCGGGAGCAGACGTTCGACTGCCATAGCGGGATCTCCGTATACACGCAGTACTAAAGGACAGCCCAGATTACCGCCCGGGGTAGGTTGGGTGCCGTGATCGTTGTCGCTGGTGAGGCGCTGGTCGACCTGGTGCCCGCGAAGTCCACACTCGACGGTGAGCCCGGTGCGCTGCTGCCCCGGCTGGGCGGCGGCCCGTACAACGTCGCCGTCACGGTGGGTCGGCTCGGGACTCCGGTGAGTTTCCTGTCCAGGATCTCGACCGACGATTTCGGCGACGCGCTCGTCGAGCGGCTGACGGTGTCCAATGTGGACGCGTCATACCTGCAGCGTGGGCCGGAGCCGACGACGCTCGCGGTGACCAGCCTCGGGCCGGACGGCAGCGCCAGGTACACGTTCTACGCCGAGGGCACGGCGGACCGGCTGTTCGAGGCGCCCTCGGCGCTGCCGGAGGCGGCCATCCTCTCGCTGGGCACGCTCTCGCTCGTGCTCGAGCCGGGTGCGAGCGCGTATGAGCAGGTCATGCGGCGGACCGGCGCCTTGATCGCGCTGGACCCGAACGTCCGGCCGGTGCTCATCGCCGACGCGGACGCCTACCGGGCCCGGTTCGAGAGCTGGTTGCCGGATGTCGGCCTGCTCAAGCTGTCCGAGGAGGACGCGGAGTGGCTCGCCGGAAAAGCCCCCGGGCCGAAAGACGCTGTCGAAGCTGCCAGGGAATGGCAGCAGCGGGGCCCGGCGGCTGTTGTGCTCACGCGTGGCTCGAAAGGGCTGGCCGTTGTTACCGGTCCGGGTGAACTGATCGAGGTTCCGGCTACGGAAACGAATGTCGTGGACACGATCGGTGCGGGGGACACGGTCCAGGGGGCGTTGCTGAGCTGGTTGTACACGAAGGGTGTCCGCTCATCGGAACACCTGCGGGCCCTGGACGGGCAGGCATGGCGAACAGCGTTGCGATTCGCCGGGGCGGCCGCGGCGATAACCGTGTCGAGGGCCGGAGCGGAACCGCCATTCGCCGCTGAACTGGGCCCGATCATCTGAATCGTTCTGTGAATCGATGTGAGAAGCGTCCCACCAGCGTGTCTTAACTTACGCCGCACTGTGCGATTCGCCCCCGGCGCACTAGCGTTGGGGGTTGACAGGACCCCAATGGGGCGGTGCTGCGGTGCGGCGATCGATCAGACCGCGTGCACGTGGCTTGATTCGCCAGATCCACCGCCCTGACCGATCGGGAGAGGGACGTTCATGCCCGACGCGACGACCGCGCCGCAATCCGGTACTCGTACCGTCGCGCTTCACCACGACGGCGGAGAGCTCGAAATGGCGGTAGTACCCGCCACCGAGGGCTCGAATGGAATCGAGCTCGGCAAACTGCTGGCGAAAACCGGACTGGTCACACTGGACCCCGGTTTCGTCAACACCGCCGCCTGCTCCTCGGAGATCACCTACATCGACGGTGACGCCGGAATTCTGCGCTACCGCGGATATCCGATCGAGCAGCTGGCCGAGCGCTCGACCTTCATCGAGGTCAGCTACCTGCTCATCTACGGCGAGCTGCCGTCCGAGGCGCAGCTCAACGACTTCACCACCAAGATCAGCAGGCACACCCTGCTGCACGAGGACCTGAAGAGGTTCTTCGACGGCTTCCCGCGGGACGCGCACCCGATGCCGGTGCTCAGCTCCGCGGTGTCCGCACTGTCCACGTTCTACCCGGAGACCCTCAAGCCGGTCACCGAGGAACGCACCGAGATCGCCACCATCCGGCTGCTGGCCAAGCTGCCGACCATCGCGGCGTACGCGTACAAGAAGTCGGTCGGCCAGCCGTTCCTCTACCCGGACAACTCGCTCGGCCTGGTGGAGAACTTCCTGCGGATGACGTTCGGCTTCCCCGCGGAGCCCTACGACGTCGACCCGGCGCTGGCCCGTGCGCTCGACCTGCTGTTCATCCTGCACGCCGACCACGAGCAGAACTGCTCCACGTCGACCGTGCGGCTGGTCGGGTCGTCCGAGGCGAACCTGTTCGCCAGCATCTCGGCAGGCATCAACGCCCTGTTCGGCCCGCTGCACGGTGGCGCCAACAGCGCGGTGCTGGAGATGCTCGAGGGCATCCGCGACTCCGGCGGCGACGTGAAGTCGTTCGTCAACAAGGTCAAGAACAAGGAAGACGGCGTCAAGCTGATGGGCTTCGGCCACCGGGTCTACAAGAACTACGACCCGAGGGCCGCGATCATCAAGAAGACCGCGGACGAGATCCTCGGCAAGCTCGGTGGCGACGACAGCCTGCTGGACATCGCCAAGCAGCTCGAGGAGCACGCGCTCGCCGACGACTACTTCGTCCAGCGCAAGCTCTACCCGAACGTGGACTTCTACACCGGGTTGATCTACCGCGCGATGGGCTTCCCGACGAAGTTCTTCACCGTGCTGTTCGCGCTCGGCCGGCTGCCCGGCTGGATCGCGCACTGGCGGGAGATGACCAACGACCCGGCGACCAAGATCGGCCGCCCGCGTCAGGTCTACATCGGACCGAAGGAGCGGGACTACGTGGCGATGGACGCCCGCTAGCCAGATTCGTGTGCAACCGATGTGGCCTTCGTAGCGCGAACCGCTACGAAGGCCACATCGGTTCTGCACGTCCACCACGGACGCGGTAGCGTTCTCGGATGACTTCCGTCGTCTGGTTCCGCCGTGACCTGCGGACCAGGGACCTCCCCACGCTGTTGTCCGCCGACAAGGACGCCCTCGCGCTCTTCGTGCTGGACAAGCGCCTGACCGAGCCGTCCGGTGCGGCACGGCTCGCTTTCCTCTACCGCTGCCTGCGGGACCTCGACGAACAGCTGGACGGCCGGTTGCTGGTCGTGTCCGGTGATCCGGTCGAGCTGGTGCCCCGCATCGCCAAGCAGATCGACGCGACGAGCGTGCACGTCTCCGCCGACTACGCGCCCTATGGCCGTGAGCGTGACGACAAGGTAGAAGCCGCGCTCGGCGACATCGACTTCGTTCGTTCCGGCTCGCCCTACGCGGTCGCGCCCGGTCGCGTCACCAAACCGGACGGCACGCCGTACAAGGTCTTCACCCCGTTCTCCAGGGCGTGGGCCGATCACGGCTGGCGCAAACCGGCGGACACCGACGCGTCCACTGTGGACTGGATCGAGCCGCCCAGGACGAGCCGCATCCCCAAGGACCCGGCCGGTGTGCCCGAGCTGCCCGGCGCCGGCGAAGCCGCCGCGCTGGCGGCCTGGGAGAAGTTCCGCGACGAGCGCGTCGACGGCTACTCCGAGAACCGCAACCGGCCGGACCGGCCAGGCACCAGCTGGATGTCGCCGTACCTGCGCTGGGGCTGCGTCCACCCGCGGACACTGCTCGGCGACCTGACACCCGGCCCGTACCGCAACGAGCTGGCCTGGCGCGAGTTCTACGCGGATGTGTTGTGGCACAAGCCCGACAGCGCGCGTCAGAACCTGGACCGCCGGTTCGACAAGATCGAACTGGACGACGACCGGGAAGCGTTCGACGCGTGGTGCCAAGGCATGACCGGATTCCCGATCGTGGACGCGGGAATGCGGCAGCTGCTCGAACTCGGCTGGATGCACAACCGGGTCCGGATGGTCGTCGCCAGCTTCCTGGTCAAGGACCTGCATCTGCCGTGGTGGTGGGGCGCACGGCACTTCATGAAGCACCTGGTCGACGGAGACCTGGCGTCCAACCAGCACAACTGGCAGTGGGCGGCGGGCAGCGGAACCGATGCGGCGCCGTACTTCCGCGTGTTCAACCCGACCACGCAGGGCGAGAAGTTCGACCCGAACGGCGACTACGTCCGCCGGTTCGTGCCGGAACTGCGCGGTGTCACGGGCAAACGCGTGCACAAGCCGTGGGAGATCGACGGCATCGACTACCCCAAGCCGATCGTCGACCACGCACACGAGCGCGAAGTCGCGCTCGCGCGCTACAACTCGATCAAGAGCCAGCCGGGGTCATGACGACACCGCTTCGCGCAGCTTCACGCGGCTTCCGGTGCGCAGCACGGCATTGCGGTAGATCCGGCCGCCGAGCCACGCCACCAGGGCGATGCCGCCGAGCGACAGCAGGATCGCCACGGCCTGCAGCCAGATCGGCGCGAGGCCGAGCGCGGTCAGCCCCGGCATCAGGATCGGCGCGAACGGCGGCAGGATCGCCATCACCATGGTCAGCGTGCTGTCGCTGTTGCTGATCAACAGGTTGATCGCGAAGATGAAGCCGATCACGATCACCATGGTGACCGGGGTGAGCACGCTCTGCGTGTCCTCCTGACGGGACACCAGCGAACCGAGCGCGGCGAAGATGGTGGCGTAGAAGAAGAAACCGATCAGGTACCAGAACACCCCGGCCAGCACACCGCCGACCGCGGCGGCGGAGAGCGTCAGCGCGCCTGTCGCGAGGCCGGCGACGAGGCCGACAGCGGAGATCACGGCGAACTGGATCAGCCCGACCAGACCGAGCCCGAGCACCTTGCCCGCCAGCAACTGCCACGGCCGCACGGTGGCCAGCAGGAGTTCCACCACACGGCTGGACTTCTCCTCGACCACGCCCTGCGCGACCATCTGGCCGTAGATCATCAGCGCCATGTACAGCAGGAACGCCACGATCAGGCCGATCGCCAGCCGCTGACCCTGGTCGTCACCGCGCGGCTCGAGCTCGGTGACCTTCACCTGCGCCGCCGCCGCGGTGGCGAGCACCTCTTTCGGATTCAGTTCGGTCTGCGACATCTCGGAGATCAGGACCTGCTGGCTCATCAGGCCGTTGAGCGTGTTGCGCAGCTCCGTGTTCAGCGTGTCCTTGACTGTCACCTGGAGCGACCCGACCGGCCCGGTGACGAGCGCGTCCAGGTCGTTGTCCCTGACCTGCTGCTCGCCCTGCGCCGGGTCGGCGATGTCGACGATCGCGACCTGGTGGCCGATCTGCCTCGCCGACTCGACGATGTCCGGGCCGAGCGCGGTGGCCTGGCCGCTCAGCCCGACCCGGCTGCGGCTGCCCTCGTCGAAGGTGGAGCTCTGCAACAGCACGAACGCGGCGAGCACGACGACCGACACGATCGTGCTGATCACGAAGGACCGGGTGCGCAGCTTGGTGTTCAGCTCGCGGCCCGCGACCAGGAACACGGCTTGGGCGGGCTTCAGCTCGGTGCTCAACGCCCCTCCTTGACTACGTCGCGGAACAGGTCGGCCAGCGACGGGCGGTGCCTGCTGAACTCGTGCACCGGGCCGGTGTCCAGCGCGGCACGCAGGATCACCTGGTCGTCGACGCCGTCACCGACCCGCAGCGACGTGTGGCCGTCCAGTTCGGACACCACTGTCACGCCGGCGATGCCCGCGGCCCACCCCGGCGGCGCCGCGGGCGCGTGCACGTGCAGCTCCGACGAACCGGCCGAGCGCAACGCGTCGACCGTGTCACAGGCGACCATCGTGCCTTTGTTCACGATTCCGACACGGTCGCACAACCTTTGGACAAGGTCGAGCTGGTGGCTTGAGAACACGACCGGAATCCCGGCCGCCGACTTCTCCTTGAGCACCTGGCTCATCACGTCGACCGCGACCGGATCCAGCCCCGAGAACGGCTCGTCCAGCACCAGCACGTCGGGGTCGTGCACGAGCGCGGCGGCCAGCTGCACGCGCTGCTGGTTGCCGAGGCTCAGCTTCTGCACCTCGTCCAGCCGCCGCTCGCGCAGTCCCAGCCGGACGATCCAGTCGTCGGCGGCGCGGTGTGCGTCGTTGGCGGGCATGCCGTGCAGCTTGGCCAGGTAGACCAGCTGGTCGAGCACCTTCATCTTCGGGTAGAGGCCGCGTTCCTCAGGCATGTAGCCGAACCGGCGGCGGGTGCTCAACGTGATCGGGTCACCTGCCCAGCGCACCGCGCCGGAGTCCGCCTCGAGCACGCCGAGCGCGATCCGCATCGTGGTGGTCTTGCCCGCGCCGTTGCTGCCGACGAAGCCGAAGAGTTCACCCGGCCGTACTTCGAACGTCATGTCGGACAGGGCGACGACGTCGCCGTAGCGTTTGGAGAGCCGGTCGATCTCCAGTCCCGCTTCAGGCACCATCGTTCCTTCCTCGCTGGACGTGTCCCCCACGCAGTATCCAGCCTGAGCCCGCCGCGCGCTCAAGAGCCTCGTGAGTGGTTCGTCCGGTTGGCACCGGCGTACTCACTCACGATGTCTACCAGGCAGTTTGCCTCGGCGGAAACGAGGCCCACGCGACTGCGGCGGTGCAGCACGTCCGCGGCGTCCAGTGCGCCTTCGTGCTCGATGGCCCAGATCACTTCGGCGGCCGTGAGATCGGGGTGCAGGACGGCCGGATCCAGTGCGGCGACCGCGGGTGCCTCCGTGCCGTACTTGGCGATCAGCCTAGCCGGTGCGTCGATTCGGGTGAGCCGTTCGCGGGCGGTCGCGCCGACGAGCGGGATGTCCTTGGTACGGGCGGGAACCGCGGTGAGCTTCGTCGCGTCCACCGCGTCGGCCGCCATCCGGCGGTACGTCGTGAACTTGCCACCGACGACCGTGATCACACCGTTGTCGGCGGTGCGGACGGCGTGCCGGCGGGAAAGGTCGGCACTGGTGCCGTCGGCCTCGAGCAACGGCCGCAGCCCGGCGAACGCGCCGAGCACGTCGGCGCGGGTGAGCGGGCGTTCGAGCACCGAGGACGCGGCCGACAGCAGGAAGTCCACATCGGAGTCGGGCACGCTCGGCACGTCCGGGATCTCGCCGTCGACCGGCTCGTCGGTCAGTCCGACGTAGACCCGCCCGTCGAGCTGGGGGAGCACGAGCACGAAGCGGTTGTGCGAGCCGGGAATCGGCACGGTCAGCGAGGTGCCCGTCAGCCCGGTGCCGGTCAACGCCGTGCCGGCCAGGACGATGTGCGTGCCGCGGGAGGGCCGCAACCGCACGGAAGGCACGAGCCGGCCGGCCCACACCCCCGTCGCGTTGATCACTTTCCTGGCGCGCACGTCGAATTCCGTGCCGGTCAGGGTGTCGCGCAGGTGCGCGCCGCCGCCGTCGACCGAGACCGCCTCGGTCCTGGTCAGGATCTTCGCGCCGAACCCGGCCGCGGTCCTGGCCAGGGCGACGACGAACCGTGCGTCGTCGATCACCTGTCCGTCGTACGAAAGCAGACCACCGCGCAGCCCGTCGCGCCTGAGCCCCGGCGCCAGCGCAAGCGCTTCCGCGGCGGGAACACGCCGTGGCCGCGGCAACAGACTGGACGGCGTGCGGGCCACCCGGCGCAGCAGGTCGCCCGCGTGCAGGCCGGTCAACGTCAACGCGCTGGGAACGCCTTCGTGCAACGGAACCAGCTGGGGGAGCGGCCGGGTCAGGTGCGGCGCTGTGCGCGTCATCACGATTCCGCGTTCGACCGCGCTCTCGTACGCGATTCCCACATCGCCGTTCGCGAGGTACCGAAGTCCACCGTGGATCAACTTGCTCGACCACCTGGACGTGCCGAACGCCAGGTCGTGCGCCTCGGCGAGGACGACGGACAGGCCACGGGAAGCGGCGTCGAGCGCGACGCCCGCCCCGGTCACGCCACCGCCGATGACCAGCACGTCGACGACGCCCCGTTCGGCGTCGGCCAGTTCACGTGCGCGCCTGCGGGCGTTGAGAGAGGTGTTCACCGGCGCTCCAATGCCCCGTCGAGCTGCGTGCCCAGTTCGGCGAGCAGCGCCTCGCTGTCCACATCGGATGTCGCAGGACGCATGGACAGCACGAAGGACTGAATGGTCAGCAGCACGACACGGGACTGGGCCGGTACGCCGGCGACCCGGATCGAGCCGTCGTGGTGCCCGGCTTTCAGCTGGTCGGCGATGAACTGCTCGGTCAGCCGCTGCGTGCTGCCCAGGCGCTGCACCACGTACGGCAGCAGCAGTTCGGGTTCCAGGTCCAGCGCGGCCCGCATGATCGGGTTGTCCACAAGCACTCGTACACCGGTGACCAAGCCGGTCACGAGTCGCTCGCGAGCCGTCGCGCCGGTCAGCGACGCGGAGATCCCGGCGAGCAGCCCGCCGAACTCCCTTGTCATCAGTGCCGCGATCAGGCTGCGGACGTCCGGGAAGCGGCGGTACAGCGTCATGCGGCTGACCTGCGCGCGCCGGGCGACCTCGGTGAGCGTGGTCCGGCCGACGCCGATGGCCAGCACGCAGCTGCGTGCCGCGTCCAGGAGCACGTCGTCGTCCACTCGATAACTGTGACGTTGTGACGTCATATGTCACACTGTACCTATGGCGAACCGAACTGACCAGCTCCTGCGGTCCGCGTGGACGGACGAACCGCCTCAGCTGCCGCCGCAAGCCCTGCGTTGGCTCCGGCAGGAGACTGGGCTGACGGACGCCTGGACCCCCACTCGCGGGCTCACCGCACCGCCGTCCGAACTGCCCGACAAGGCCCGCGAGGTGCTCGACGGGATCGTCGGCGCCGACCACGTGCTGACCGACGGCCCGGGCCGGCTCGGCCGGACCGGTGGCCTGTCGTACCTGGACCTGCTCGCCCACAAGGGGATCGGGGAGGTCTCGGTGCCGGACGCGGTCGTGCTGCCCGCGAACCCCGCCGAGGTCGCCGACGTGGTGCGCGCGTGCGCGGAGCTCGGCCTGGACGTCGTCCCGTTCGGCGGCGGAACCTCAGTGGTCGGCGGCGTGAAGGCCGCCAATCGGTCGATCGTGCTGGACCTGGCCAGGCTGGACCAGCTGGTGCTGGTCGACGAGGTGTCCAGGCTCGCCGTGCTGCAAGCCGGAATGCGTGCGCCGGACGCGGAGAAAGCCTTGGCGGAGTATGGGTTCACGCTCGGTCACGTGCCGCAGTCGTTCGAGCGGGCGACGATCGGCGGGTTCGCCGCGACCCGGTCGGCCGGGCAGGCCTCGTCGGGGTACGGCAGGTTCGAGGACATGGTCGAAGGCGTCCGCGTTGCCACGCCCCGCGGCGAGGTGCGGTTCGGCATCGCGCCGGCTTCGGCGGCCGGGCCGGACCTGCGGCACCTGATGATCGGCAGCGAAGGCGCGTTCGGCGTGATCACCGAGGTGACCGTGCGCATCCGGCCGGTGCCCAGGATCCGCCGCTACGAGGGATTCGTGCTCGACGGCTGGGACCAGGCCGCCGAGGCGGTCCGCGCGCTGGCGCAGGACCGCGTGCTCGCCGACGTCACCCGTCTGTCCGATGTGGACGAGACGCGGGTGTCGTTCGCGCTGACCGGTGGACTGAAGGCCCAAGGGCTCGGCGCCTACCTGAAACTGAGGGGCGTGCGGCAGCCGTGCCTGCTGATCCTCGGCTGGGAGGTGCGGGACAAGCGGGAGCTGGCGATGCGCCGGGCCGCGGCGATGAGCAGGTTGCGTGGTGCTGTGCGGCTGGGCCGTGTGCTCGGTGAGGCATGGCGGCATGGGCGGTTCAACGGGCCACGGCAGCGCGACGCGTTGATGAACGCGGGCGTGTGCGTGGAAACCCTGGAAACCGCGACGCATTGGTCCCAGTTGCACGAGCTGTACGACAAAGTCCGGCGAGCGTTGACCGGCTCACTGCAACGCCCGATCATCATGTGCCACATCTCGCACGCGTACGAGACCGGCGCGTCGCTGTACTTCACGGCGATCGCACCGCGCTCGATCGACGACCCGGCCGGACAGTGGCAGCGCGCGAAAACCGCGGCGTGCCAGGCGATCGCCGGGATCGGCACGATCTCGCACCACCACGCCGTCGGTGTCGACCACGCTCCCTACCTGCCCGGCGAGATCGGCGACCTCGGCGTGGAAGTGCTCGCGGCGGTGAAGAACACGCTCGACCCGGCCGGGATCCTCAACCCCGGCAAGCTCATAGCTCCTTAGCCGACTCGTTGGCCGCGTCGGTCGCCTTCGTGCACGAGTCAGGCGCGTTGACGGCCTCGATGCGCGTGGTGAAGTAGGACTGCTCGAGCACCGGCCTGACCATGATCATGACCATGCAGCGGTCCTTCTGGTCGGGCTCCTGGTGGCGCATGCCCTCCATGCCGCTGATCGTGAGCGGTTCGCCGTGCGCGTGCCCGGCCATGTTCTCGATCTCGTGGCTGATCAGCAGGGTGCCGCTGGTCCCGGTCAGCTCGCAGTTGATCAAAGTCGGCCGCTTGGCCTCTTTGAGCGAGCCGATCTGCTTGGTGAACTGGCCGACCGGCTGGCACGGGTCCTTGCCGTGGAACGGCGACGCGCCCGGGTTCTGCGGCGGGGACTTCAGCTGCGCGGAGACGAGCGTGGCCACTTCACGGGACTGCGCACACTGTTTCTCGTAGTCGGTGCCCTCGATGGAGATGGCGATGCCGAGTTCGCCCGCGGTCTTGACGGTCAGCGTGCAGCCGCTGTCCTGGAACGCCGTCAGCCCGGGGATGTCGACCGGTTTGGCGTCCTGCGCGACCCGCTCGCCGACGTACGCCCGCGTCACGAGAGGCGTCCCGTCCGGCCGGGTGATCGTCACGACGCAGTTGTGCGCGCTCGCGCCGGTGAACGTGCGCGCGCTGACCTTCCCCAGTCTCGCGAGCGCGGTCTCGTCGAGAATCGCGCACGAGTCGACGTTGCGGAACGACGCCCATTCGTCCGGTGGCAGCGGCGCGGACGGGCCGGGCTGGGCCACTGGTTCGGCGGAGCACCCCGCGAGCAGGAGCAGGGCGACGATCACGGTATGCGGTCGAACCCTCATACACCGTGATACTACTCACTGGTCCAGACCTATTCGAGCCCTGATTTTCGCCTGCGGCCCGCGCCGAGCCAGATCCAGCCGAGCATGCCGCCGAAAAACAGCGTCCACGCGGGCAAAGTGCGCGCGTCGATACCGCGGTCGCACATCGCCACGTACTCGGCGAGGATCGGCTTCTCCGGGTTGCCGAGACTCGCGGCCAGGCGGGGCGTCTCCACGCCACCGAGGGTGTTGCCGCAGCTCACCTTGACCGTGGCGGTGGTGTCCAGCGTCGAGACGCGCACCGGGACCAGGCCGAGCACCAGTCCGACGACCAGCGCGATGGACGCCAGCGACGCGACGAAGACCCGGGGCGTCAGAGTGATCTTGGCCAGCGGGTCGTCCGCGGCGTCCGGCCCGGCGGCCGGGGAGACGATCTCTGTCGACATGCCGACAGAGTGCCTCCTCGTGGCGGCCTACGGGTAACGAACGGACTTATTTGTAATACGCGCTGCCGTCGATCGAGCCCTTCTGGCAGACCGACCCGAAGTCGAACTTGATGGTGAACGGCTCGGTCTCGTCCGGCGGGATCACCTTCGCACCCATGGACTCGGGTTCGCACGGGCCGGTGGTCGGCTCGGTGCCGCCCGGCACGGCGCCCCAGTGCAGGTTCTTGAAGGCCTTGTGGCCTGGTTCGAGGGTGACCAGCGCCGGGCCGGGGTCGGGCTTGCGGGTCAGCTTGGTCGGCGTGGGGGAGCCGTTGGCGTCGGTCAGCTGCAAACCGCCATAGCCGTACAAAGTGCACGCTTTGGAACTCGTGTTCGTGACGGCCAGCTTGGCGTAGCGGTTGCCCGCAGCCGCGTCACCGCCCTCGATCTCGCCTTTGAGCACGCCGGGGGCACAACGCGCCACCTGGCTGCTGCGCACGACGCTGTCCGGCCGTTCCGCGCTTGTGGACGTGGGCGAACCGCTGGGTGACGAGGGTGATTGGGTCACGGTCACGGTCTGCGGAGGTTGTGCTGTCGTGTTGTCGCTGCCGCCACCACACGCGGCCAGCGTGCCGAGGGCAACCACTGCCGCCCCTGCGACGAGCACCTTGTGTCGGACCATGTGCCACCTCCCGAAACGTCGTTACCAGGTCCTATCAGTTAGGACGGGTACCCGCACGCCGGGTTGCGCCGCCTCACCCCGTCAGGCGAATTTCCACAGGTAGGTCCAGCAAATCGTGCCGTCGGGCAGGTTCGCCCTGATTCGCCGGTATTCGTCACCTTCGTACGAATCCAATGTGGCCAGTGCCGCTTTGGGGCTGCGCAACGGAAGCACCCAGCCGGACACGCGGTCGGAACCGCGCTTGAGGCCCGGGTAGCCGAAGCCGGTGTCGAACACCTCGCCCGCGATGCTCGACGGGTACGGTTCGCCGTCCACCCACGGCTCGACCAGCTCCCACGCGGACTCACCCGGCTTGAGCGTGCCGTAGACGAAAACCCGGGCGGGGAACTCGTCGGGCTCGGGCGCGCCGTCCACCGCGACCACGTCGAGGCCCATCACCGGCGCCGCCGTGCCGACCAGGTCCTGCGCGTCCGCCTGGCTGAGATCCGCGCACCGCACCGGCCGGCCCGACACCAGCAGCGGCCAGCGGATCTCGGCCTTGCCGGTGTACGCGAGCAGGCTGTCCCACACGCCGCCGTCCTCCAGTTCGACGCGGCCGGAGCGCAGCCGGGACAGCTGGTACCGGTCGCCGCGGCCCTCGCAGACGTCCAGCACCGCGACCTGGGCCGGATCGGCCATCCACACGGCATGGGTCTCGGTCACGCCCGGCATCGCGGCCAGCGTCACCGGCCGCTGCGTGTCCACGACGCGCAACCCGGCCGCCCAGACTGCCGACAACCCGGTGCACTGCGCGCGCAGGACGACCACGGGACCCGAGAGGCCCAGGTTCTCGCGTAGCCAGGTGATCTTGCTCGGGTTGGCGTTCGACCCGTAGGTCAGCACCGGCACGCGCTCGGCGAGCGCGGGGGCGTTGTGCTTGGCGAGCCATTCGTCCAGGTCGTCGTCTGGCCGGATGCGGTAGCCCTTGCCGTCGAGGTGCGCGTACGAGAACGGTGGGCGGGTGCCGGGGTAGGGCGCGGCGGGGTACTCGGCGTCGGTGAACGAGCTCACTTCTCGCCCTTGCGCTTGTCGTAGGCGTCCTGTGCCTGCTCGAAGTCCGTCCACCGACCGGCGATCAGGTCGAACAGGGTGTTCACGGCCCGGGCCGCCTGCTCACCGAGCTCGGTGAGGCTGTAGTCCACGTGCGGCGGGATCACCGGGTGCACGAACCGGTCGACGATGCCGTCGCGCTCGAGCGTCTGGAGCGTCTGGGCCAGCATCTTCTCGCTCACGCCGCCGATCGCCCTGCGCAGCTCGCTGAACCGCATCGTCCCCTCGCGCAGCAGCATGATCTGGATCAGCACGCCCCAGCGGCTCGACAGGTGCTCCATCACGGCCCGGGATGGACAGTTGATGTCGAACACGTCGACCGTGGCGCTTTCCATTCAGCCAGTATAGGTCGTGGAGTTAGCATCGACACTTTCCTGAAGGTAAGTACAGTACTTCAAAGTGGGTACTTTCAATTCGTTAGTACCGTTCTTATGGTTAGTGTCATGACTACTCTGTTGACCGGGGCCAACGGCCAGCTCGGAACGTTGATCGCCAAGCACCTCGCCGAGCGCGGCGCGTCCTTCGTGGCGGGTTCCCGCACACCGTCCCAGGGCGGGCGCCAGGTCGACTTCGCCGACCCGGCGGGCCTGGCGCAGGCGTTCGACGGCGTGACCAAGCTGATCCTGATCTCCACGAGCGCCGAGGACCGGCTCACCCAGCACCGCAACGCGGTCGACGCGGCGCAGCGGGCGGGCGTCGGGCACATCATCTACACGAGTGTGACCGAGGCGCCCCAGTCGCCACTCGCGCTCGCGGTCGACCACAAGGGAACCGAAGAGGCGATCCGGGCGACCGGTATCCCCTTCACGTTCCTGCGCAACAACATGTACCACGAGAACTACACCGCCCAGCTCGCACACACCCCGGACACCTTCCTGACCGCCGCGGGATCCGGGTTGCTCGCGTCGGCGTCCCGTGACGACTTCGCGCTGGCTGCCGCGGTCGTGGCGACGACGCCCGGCCACGAGAACGCGGCGTACGAGCTCACCGGCTCGACCGCGTGGACATTCGACGAATTCGCGGCGACCGTGGCGGAAATCGCCGGGAAACCGTTCGCGCACAAGAGCATTCCGGCGGCGGACCTGCGCGCCGGGTACGTGGCGGCGGGGTTGCCCGGGCACGCGGCCGACCTGTACACCGACATCTACGTGCACATCGGCAACGGCGCTCTCGCCGAAGTACGGCCCGACCTGGAGAAGATCATCGGACGGCCGAGCGTCCCGCTCGCCGACGCGGTCCGTGCCGCGGTCGGTCGCTGACCTGTTCTGCCGTCGGCGCCCACCCCGCCGACGGCAGTCGTCAAAGTTGAGCACTCCGTGCTGTCCACAATAGATCCGTGGATCACAACTTTTGGAGTAGTGACTTTTCTTCACGTTTTCCGGCACGATCAGCGACATGGCCAACCTGAGCCGCCGTAGCATCCTGACAGCCACTGGTGCACTGGGTCTGCTCGCCGCCACACCGGCGCAGGCGCGCGACAAAGCGTTGCGGGAAACCACCAAGCGCACGATCAGCCCGGCGGGGACCACACTGGAGACCGTCGGCACCCCGGTCGGCAGTACCGGGTTCCGGCGCCTCGCCGCCGGCCCCGGGTGGCCGCTGGTCGTGCGTGCCGACCTCGTCGAGCCGTCGGGCGGCCGGGACGACCGGCGCACCGCGCTGACGGCCTTCGTGCAGCTCACCGACATGCACGTGATCGACGCGCAGAGCCCGGCGCGGGTGGAGTACCTGCACCCGTTCATCGGCTCCGCACACCGTCCACAAGAGACTCTGGGCACGCAGGGCGCGGCGGCTCTCGTCCGGCGCGTGAACGCGCTGCGGGGCCCGTACACCGGCAACGCGTTCGACTTCGTGCTCAGCACCGGTGACAACACCGACAACCACGAGACCGTCGAACTCGAATGGTTCCTCACCATCCTCAACGGCGGCACCGTCATCCCCAACACGGGTGATCCCGCGCGGTTCGAGGGCGTGCAGAACTCGCGTTCGGCACTGTACTGGAACCCCGGCGACGCCGTGGCCGACATGTACAAGGACAAGGGCTTCCCGCTGATGCCGGAGCTGCTTGCCAACGCCATCAAACCGTTCACCAGCCCCGGCCTCAACCGGCCCTGGTACAGCGTTTTCGGCAACCACGACGACAGCGTGCAGGGCACGTTCCCCAGCGGTGTCCCGCTGATCGACGCCATCTACACCGGATCGCACAAGATCGAAGGCTTCTCGTCGACGGCCGACGCGGAGAAACTCGCCCGCGCCATGAAGACCTCGCCGCTCAAAGCGGTCGAGCTGCTGCTGGGGTTCTCCGGACCGATCCGGACGGTCACCAGGGACGCCCGCCGCAAGCCCTTCACGTCGAAGGAATACGTCGCCGCGCACCGTGACCCGCGCAACACGGGTCCCGGGCCGGTCGGGCACGGCTTCGGCCCCGCCAACGCGGCCGGGCGTGACCTCTACTACACGTTCCAGGTCGCACCGGGCGTCGCGGGCATCGGCATGGACACCACCAACCGGGCCGGTCTCGCGGACGGCTCGATGGGCGACGGCCAGCTCAAGTGGATCGAGCGCACGCTGAAAGCGGGCAGCTCCCGGTACTACGACAGCAAGGGCAACCTGGTCCGCGCGAGTGCCGCGGACACGTTGTTCATCCTGTTCAGCCACCACACCAGCACGTCGATGGGCAACCTGCTGCCCGACCCGACGAACCTGCTCGAGCCACGACGGGACGGCGCCGCGTTGGTTGCGCTGCTCAACCGTTTCCCGAACGTGGTGGCGTGGGTCAACGGCCACAGCCACCGCAACCGGATCACCGCGCACCGCGGTGCCACACCCGAACAGGGCTTCTGGGAAATCAACACGGCGTCACACATCGACTATCCACAACACGCCAGGATCATCGAGTTGACGGACAACGCCGACGGCACGCTCTCGATTTTCACAACCCTCGTCGAGGCCGACGCGCCGTACGAAGCGGCGTACGACGACGCCTCCCAGCCCGGCCTGGCCTCGCTGTACCGGCAGATTTCGCTCAACGACTTGCACATGGACCCGGGTCTGCTGGGCTCGGCCGTCGACCACAACACGGAGCTGGTGCTCACGAAACCGTTCTGATCGCGCACGGGCAGCGCGACTGTGATGGCATAGGGAGGGCGCGAACGCTGGGTGATCGATATGGTCAGGGCGATCGCGCCCCAGGAGGTGACCCCGCTGCCCGCCGACCCCGCCGAGCCGACAACCGGACGATCGCGCAAGCTCAACGCGACCTCGTACGTGGTGCTCGGCATGCTCTCGTTCGGCCCGGCCACGAGCTACCAGCTCAAACAGCGGGTCGGCCGGACCATCGGCAACTTCTGGGCGTTCGCCCACTCCCAGCTCTACGACGAGCCCGCCCGGCTGGCCGCCGCGGGTCTGGTGACCCGGACGACCGAGGAGGGCGGCAGGCGCAAGAGGACATACGAGATCACCGACGAGGGCCGCGAGGCACTGGCCGAGTGGCTCGCGGAACCGACGCTCGAGCAGACCGAGGTCAGGGACACCGGCCTGCTCAAGCTGTTCTTCTGTGTCGGCGCGAGCCCGGAGGACATCCGAAGGCTCGCCGCGCAGCGCTACCAGTCGCACCGCGACCGCGCGGACGGCTACGACCAGCAGCGCGCCGAGATCGAGGAGATGGCCGACCGCTGGCAGCTCAAGACACTCGAGCTGGGGATGCGCTACGAGCGCACAGTGGAGAAGTTCTGGAAGGACCTGATGGAGGAGCTGGACCGCGAGCCGCCCTGACGACATTCCACCCCGGCAGCGGTTTACATGATCTCCGGCAATGATGAAAATGTCTCCCACTCGCTCCGAGGGAGGCGCCATGACCCGCTTAGCCGTGCTAGCCATCGCCACGCTCCTCGCGTTACCCGCCCTGCCCGCGGCAGCCGCGCAACCACAAGCGCCGGTCGACTACCACTCATGGCAGTCCCGTGACTTCTTCTACGCGGGCCACCGCGACGGACTGATCCCGACCTTGCGCGGGCTGCGCATCAGCCGCCCAGCCGGCGTGATCGACCACGCCGAGCCCGGCACGCGCGCCCGCAAGTACGAGTACGGCACGTGGACCTCACCGTTCTACCGCCACGGCTTCGACGCGACCCAGCTCGTGGCGTCGTGGAACGCGACCACGCCGAAGGGGACGTGGCTCAACGTCGAGATGCGCGGCCGGACATCCGCGGGCGCCGAGACGATCTGGTACGGCATGGGCCGCTGGGCCTCGAACGACACGGACATCCGCCGCACGAGCCTGCCCCAGCAGTCCGACGGCAACGGTTACGTCGACGTCGACACGTTCGTCGCGAAGTCCACGCTGCGCGGCTACCAGCTGCGCGTCACGCTGTTGCGCGCGGCGGGCAGCAACGAGTCGCCGACGCTGTCCATGGCCGGGGCGATGACGTCCGCGATCCCCGACCGCTTCACGGTGCCGACGAGTCCGAGCGGGGGCGCGTGGGGCAAGGAGCTGAAGGTCCCGGCGTACTCCCAGAACATCCACGTTGGACAGTACCCGGAATACGGCGGTGGCGGGGAAGCCTGGTGCAGCCCGACGTCGACGCAGATGGTCGTGGAGTACTGGGGCAAGCGTCCGTCCAAAGAAGACCTATCGTGGGTCGATCCGTCCTATGCGGACCCGAGCGTCGACCACGCCGCGCGTTACACGTACGACAAGGACTACGACGGTACGGGGAACTGGCCGTTCAACACCGCCTACGCCGCGACGTACGGCCTGAAGGCACACGTCACGCGGCTGCGTTCGTTGACCGAGCTGGAGCACTACATCAAGCGCGGCATCCCCGTGATCACGTCGCAGTCGTTCCTCTCGACGGAACTGGACGGCGCGGGATACGGCACGTCCGGGCACATCATGGTGGTCATCGGGTTCACCAAGGACGGCGACGTGATCGTCAACGACCCCGCGTCGTCGAGCAACGACCGCGTTCGCAACGTCTACAAGCGTGCGCAGTTCGAGAACATCTGGCAGCGCACAAAGCGTTACCGCGCAGACGGTTCCGTCGCGAGCGGGCCGGGCGGGGTCGCTTACATCATCACGCGGTAGCGTTGTCACGGATCGGTAACGCCGATCAACCTTGGCGTCTCCCGCACGACTCTACTTGTGAGAGTCGGGGATCGAGCAGCCGTTGACCGGCTGTTCGCCTAGAGGGAGAAATCATGAGAATGCGCAGGTTTGCTTATGCTGCCCTGATCGCGACGGGGGCACTCGCGATCGCCGCGCCGATCGCGGGTGCCACGCCGACAGGGGCTCCATCGGGCCAGACGCAGACCGATGAGGGCAAGCTGGACCCGTCGAAGGCCAAGATCTCTGTCAGCCCCGGCAAAGGGGAGCCCGGCGCGAAGATCTCGGTGAGCCTGTACTGCGGCGCGGAGGTCAACGCGTCCGGGATCGATGCCCCGGCGCTGCTGCTGGGCAAGGCCGAAGTCGTCGAAGGCACTGTCTACATGGTGGAGGCGAAGGTGCGGCCCGACGCCAGGCCGGGGAAGTACACCGTTTCCTTCAAGTGCCCGGGCAAAGCCGTGAGTGCTGCCTTCGAGGTTGTCGCGCCGAAGGGGAAAGCGCCACAACAGCCCAAGCAGCAAGTCAAGGTGAAGCCGAAGGGCGCCGCGCAGACCGGCGGCGGGGCAACCGCTTCCTGATATCGCCAAATTGCTCGATATCCGGCAGTAGCCGGGTTTGCCTTTGTCCCAAGGCGTTCGTGTTCCACACTGGTCTGGAATGGTCGTCGCGTCCGGTGCTGCCCTGACGACGGACCGAAGTGGACTGGCGCGACCGGCGGGCTCCTGGGGGTGGGAGCCCGCCTTTCGTGCTGTCGGCTGCCGAAGTGGGCCCCTTCGGCCGCTACGCGGTTACTGCAGATGCGTGACGTCGAGCTTTCCTTCGGCGTAAGCGGCCCTGAGCCGCTTCTTGTCGAACTTGCCGACGCTCGTCTTCGGCACTTCCTCGATGTACGTGTAGTTCTCCGGCAACTGCCAGCGCGCGACCCGGTCCTCGAGGAACTCGCGCAGCTCCTGCGGCTGCACGTTCTCCCCTTCCCGCAACACGATCGCGACGAGCGGGCGCTCGTCCCACTTCAGGTCCGGGATGCCGACGACAGCCGCCTCGGCCACCGCCGGGTGCGCCATCACCTGGTTCTCCAGCTCCACCGAGGAGATCCACTCGCCACCGGACTTGATCACGTCCTTGGACCGGTCGGTCAGCTTCAGGTATCCGTCCGGCGTGAACGCGCCGACGTCGCCGGTGCGCAGCCAGCCGTCACGGAACTTCTCCGCGCCGTCCCCGTCTTCCTCCTGGCGGTAGTACGCCCCGGTGATCCACGGGCCCTTGACTTCCAGTTCGCCGACGCTCTCGCCGTCCCACGGCACCTCGTCGCCGTTGTCGTCGATGAGCCGGGCGCTCACCGCGGCGGGCGGGCGGCCCTGCGTGTAGCGGTAGGGCCACTCGTCGTCACCGGTGACACCGGCGGGCGGCATGGCGATGCTGCCCAGCGGTGACGTCTCGGTCATGCCCCACGCTTGTGTGATGCGCACGCCGTAGCGCTCGTAGAACGCGTGCATCAACGCGGGCGGGCACGCCGAGCCACCGACAATGGTGTTACGCAACGACGACACGTCGCCGGAGGTGGCGTCCAGGTGCGCCAGCAGGCCCTGCCAGATCGTCGGGACCGCCGCGGCGAACGTCGGCTGCTCGGCGGTGATCATCGCGGCGAGCGGCTCCGGCTGCAGGAACCGGTCCGGCATCAACATCGACCCGCCGACCAGCATCGACGCGTACGGCAGGCCCCACGACATCGCGTGGAACATCGGCACGATCAGCAGCGACTTGTCCGTGCCGTCCAGTCCCATGCTGTCGGACATGCAGATCTGCATCGAGTGCAGGTAGATCGAGCGGTGCGAGTAGACGACACCCTTCGGGTTGCCGGTCGTGCCGGAGGTGTAGCACATCGCGGCGGCCTGGCGTTCGTCCACTTCCGGCCAGTCGAACTCCTCCGGCCGCCCGGACAGCAGCTCGTCGTACGAGTGCACCTCGATGCCGTCAGGCACCTCCAGGGCCTCCACCGGGCCGTTCACGACCACGACGTGCTTGACCGTGGTGAACGTGGGCAGCACGCGGGCGAACAGAGGGGCGAGCGACGCGTCGACGAGCACCACGTGGTCGGCCGCGTGGTTGGTGATGTAGGTCAGCTGCTCGGGGAACAGCCGCAGGTTGAGGGTGTGCAGAACCGCTCCCATGGAGGGCACGGCGAGGTACGCCTGGAGGTGCTCGGCGTTGTTCCACATGAAGGTGCCGACGCGCTGGTCGCCGGTGACGCCGAGATCGCGCAGCGCGTGTGCGAGCTGAGCGGCGCGGCGCCCGGTCTGCCCGTACTGCTCGCGCCTGGCCTCCGTACCGGTCCAGGTGAGGACCTCACTCGACGAGTACATGCCAGTGCCGTGGCGGACCAACCGCCCGATCGTGAGAGGGGTGTCCTGCATGGTGCTCAACATGGGCTCTCCCGCTGTGTCCTGCGTCACCGCATCGTGCGCCTTACTGCACAGTAGATGGTCCTTGCCCCCGAGCGGTGAGGCTCCTGTCACGGTCACGGGTTGCGACTCCGGCCGGTGTGCGGTAGCCGTCGAAATCCCCAAACATCCCCAGGAAGAGGCCAAAAAATCTGGCCGAAACGCACCGTGTGCACGGTCCGCATAGCCGCTTGCGGATGAGGCGGAAAACCGCCCTTGAGGGTGAATTACTGAGGGTTGTGCCTGGTCGGGGTGGGGTTCTTCGGCGGAAAGTCCCGCGTGTCGGGGGTATGTTCCGCAGGTAGGTGTCGTTTACTGGTCGCGTCGTGAGGCGTGATCGGGCCCGAAAAAGGGCGGTGGAAATCGCGCCGGCGACACCAGACCTCGACATAGGAAGGAACAGCACGTTGGCTCTGCCTACGTTGACTCCCGAGCAGCGCGCTGAGGCGTTGGCCAAGGCAGCCGAGGCACGCAAGGCGCGCTCCGAGCTGCTTGCCTCGATCAAGGCCGGCAAGACCACCATCGACAAGGTGCTCGCCAAGGCCAAGGAAGACAAGACCATCGGAAAGACCAAGGTCAAGCAGCTGCTCATGGCCGTTCCGGGTCTCGGTACCGTGAAGGTCAACAACATCCTCGAGAAGGCGGGTATTGACGAGACGCGCCGGGCAGCCGGGCTCGGCGACCGTCAGCGCAGCGCCCTCATCGACGCGTTGAAGTGACCCGGTCACCCCACTGACCTGGGGCTGACGAAGTGTGCTGAAGGTGGTCCTCGCATGACGAGGGCCACCTTCAGCAGTTTCAGGGCCGGTCGGCGGGCACGATGGGTGTGGGCGGGCACGACGAGAGGTGTGGACGTGGAGCTGACCGACCAGTACCGACCGGGAGCCTTCCTCTTCGCCACCCCCGAGCGCGCGCTGCTGGCCGACCAGCCGAGGCACGTGCTCTCCGAGAAGGACTCGGACGCGCTGTCCGTGCAGGTCAGCGATGCTCTGGCGGAATATGGCGGGATCGCCGTCGGCGCGTTGCCCTACGACAACACCGGTGAGGCGCACGTCCTGCTGCCCACCTCGGTGACCTGGTCGGGCCCGATCCGGCCGGGCACGCACCAGGCCGCGCTGCCGCCAGGCCACCAGGTGACGCCCGAACCACTGCCGCAGGAGTACGAGCGGCAGGTCGCCAAGGCGCTGACCTTGCTCGAAACGGGCGAACTGGGCAAGGTCGTGCTGGCCCGGACACTCCGGATCGACCTCGACGGGCCGGTCGACATGCGGCGCGTGCTGGCCAGTCTGGCCGCGATGAACACGCACGGTTACACCGTCGCTACCCCGCTACCCACCCCTGGAGTGACCCTCGTCAGCGCCAGCCCGGAACTTCTCGTCCGCCGAACCGGAACGGAATTCGTGTCCCGGCCGCTGGCCGGGTCGCAGCCGCGCGGCAAGGACCCGGTCGAGGACCGCGCCAACGCACAGCGCCTGCTGGCGTCCCGCAAGGACCACGACGAGCACCGCTGGGTGGTCGAAGCGGAAGTGGAAGCCCTGCGGCCGTTCTGCCGGCGACTGGACGTGCCGCGCACGCCGTCCCTGCTGAGCACGCCGAGCGTGTGGCACCTGGCCACGAAGATCACCGGCGAACTGGCCGACCCGGCCGTGACGGCGTTGACGCTGGCAGCGGCGCTGCACCCGACCCCGGCGGTGTGCGGATCGCCGACGAGCGCGGCCCGTGGCGCCATCGCCCAGCTCGAATCCTTCGACCGCGGCTTCTACACCGGCGCGGTCGGCTGGGTCGACGCCGCCGGGGACGGCGAATGGGCGGTCGCGATCAGGTCGGCGGACGTCACCGACCGTTCGCTGCGGCTGTACGCGGGTGCGGGGATCGTCGACGGATCGGTACCGGGGCTGGAACTCGCCGAGACGTCCGCGAAGTTCCAGACCTTGTTGCGCGGCATGGGACTTGATCTCACGCTGTAACTTGGGCGCATGCATCCGTATGTCGTGGCCGACGTCTTCACCGACCGGCCGCTGAAGGGCAACCCCGTCGCCGTGTTCACCGCGGGCCAGGACGTGCCGGCCGAGCACATGCAGGCGATCGCACGGGAGACCAACCTCTCCGAGACGGTGTTCGTGCTGCCTGCGACCGAAGGCGGCGACGCCAAGGTCAGGATCTTCACCCCAGCGATCGAACTTCCCTTCGCCGGGCACCCGATCCTCGGCACCGCGTACGTCCTCGGCCAGACCCTGCCGGGCGACGTGATCAGCCTCGAGACAGGCAAGGGGATCGTGCCGGTCGCGCTGACCCGCGACGCGGACGGGCGGATCACGTCCGGCCGGATGACCCAGCCGGTGCCGACGTGGGAGGAGTTCGCGGACGCGAGCGAACTGCTGGCGGCACTGGGTGTGCGGTACTCCGTGCTGCCGGTCGACGTCTACACCAACGGCCCGCGGCACCTGTACGTCATGCTCGACACCATGGACGCCGTGGCGGCGCTCCGCCCGGACCAGTCGGTGCTGTCCCAGCTGCCGGGAATCGGCGTGAGTTGCTTCGCCGGATCGGGACTGCGGTGGAAGACCAGGATGTTCGGGCCGTCGCTCGGTGTGGCCGAGGACCCGGCGACGGGTTCCGCCGCCGGCCCGCTCGCGGTGCACCTCGCCCGCTACGGCCGGATCCCGTTCGGCGAGGACATCGAAATCAGCCAGGGCGTGGAACTGCACCGCCCGTCGACGATCCTCGCCAGGGTGCAGGGCGAGGGCGACCGCATCGACAAGGTCGAGGTGGCCGGCTCCGCCGTGATCGTGGCCAGGGCGACGCTCGAGCTCTGAAAGCTCCACAGTGGACTTGCGGTGCGACGGGATGGCGTTGCACCGCAAGCAGGACCGGGATTACAGGCGGACGACGGTGAGGTTGTAGTTGACCTCGCTGGTGAAGCTGCCGCTGCTGCCGCGCAGGGTCAGCGTGTGCTGGCCGGGCGACAACGGTCCGGCGCGGAACCACAGGCCGCAACTGAAGCCCTCCTTGCTGCCCTGTTCCGTCTCGTAGGTGATCTTGGTCGGCTCCATCTTCTCCAACTGGACCGGTTTGCCGTCCAGCGTCGCCTCGCCCTTGGCGGCGGCGAGGAACGTGGTGCAGCCGCTCTGGTCCTTGGTCACCTGAGCCGCGGCGGGACCCGCGATCGGCAGCGCGGCCGGGACCTGGCAGTGCCGGTCGGCCGTTCCGCTCGACGTGCTCGCGAGCAGCCAGACACCGAACGGCTGGCTGTCACCGCAGTACTGGCCGGTGGTGTCCTCGACCGGGCTCTGGCCCGGTTCGGCCGAACTCGTCCAGCTCCACCACAGGCTCTGCAACCGTTGTGGTGTCAACGGTTCCGTTTTCACCTGTTCGGCGGGGGCCTGCTCGGCCGGCGCCGACGGCGCCGGGGCCGGTGCGGGCGTGCCGGAACAAGCGGCCAGAAGCAGTGCGGAGCCGATCAGCAGGGGGCCGATCAACACAGGGCGTCGGATCACCGGCGAATCGTATCGGGCCCGACGCAGCCGCTGAGCCGGCGTAGCCCTTCGTCGATATCGGACAGTTCGACCGCGCCGTACCCGATCACCAGTCCCGGTCGCCCGGTCGGCCGGATCCTGAAGGGGGACAAGGCGTACACGCCGACACCAGCGGCCCGTGCACGCTGGTACACCGCCATGTCGTCGGACGATTCAGGCAGATAGGCGCACAGGTGCAGCCCGGCCGCGACCGGCAGCGGGTCGAGCACGCCCGCGAAGTCGCGCCGCAACACCGTGAGTATTCGGTCATGCCTGGCTTTGTACTCCTTTCGGGTACGCCGGATGTGCCTGGCCAGCAGTCCTTCGTCGATGAAGTCGGCCAGCGCGGCCTGCATCGGCTTGTTGGAGTGCCAGTCGGTGACGTACTTGGCCGCGCGCAGCGCGGCCCGCAGACCGCTCGGCGCGATCAGGAAACCGAGCCGCAGGCTCGGCAGCAGCACTTTGGACAGTGAGCCGACGTAGACCACGTGCCCGGCGCGGTCGAGGTTCTGCAACGGCTCGATCGGGTGACCGCCGTAGCGGAACTCGCTGTCGTAGTCGTCCTCGACGATGACAGCGCCGGTCCGCTCGGCCCATTCGAGCAACGCGGCCCGGCGAGCCAGCGACATCGGCACACCCAACGGGAACTGGTGCGACGGCGTCACGTACACGATGCGCGCGGCAGGCGGGATCTCGTCGACGACGATGCCCTCGTCGTCGACCGGGACACCGACAACCTCGGCGCCGTGCGACCGGAACAGGTGCAGCGGCCCGAAGTAGCCAGGATCCTCCACGGCCACAACAGTTCCCGGATCCACGAGAACCCGGCACACCAGATCGAGCGCCTGCTGAGCGCCATTGGTGACGAGTACGTCGTCAGGAGTCGCGCGTACCGCCCGCGAGACGCCGACGTGCCTCGCGAGCGCAGCGGTCAGCTGCGGGTGCGCTGCGGCGGCGTCGTGCCCAAGCGAACCCACGGCAACCGGGGTGAACTGCTTGGCCAACAAGCGCCGCCACGCGGCGTATGGGAAGAGCTTCCCGTCGGGGATGCCGGCCCGGAAGTCGTACCGGATCGGCAACGGGTTGGGGACGGGCACCCGCACGTCGTCCCACACAGCCTTGGGCCGCGGCCCGAGGCCGCCTGCGGTCTTCGGCTGCTGGGAGAAGCCCGTGGCCTGCACGAACGTGCCCGCGCCGGTCCGGGCGGTGACGAACCCCTCGGCGGTGAGCCGGTCGTAGGCGGCGCTGACGGTGTTGCGGGAGACCGCGAGCCGGGCGGCGAGCTCCCTCGTCGGCGGCAGGGCGTCGGGCGGGCGGAGCCTGCCGTCCATGATGGCGGCCTTGATCTGCTGGTAGATCTGGCCGGTCTTGTCGGCGCGGCCGATCAGGCTGACATGGAACTCCACAGGGACACGATAGCCGGATTGGCCCAGTCGAACTTCAAGATTTTGGCCCTTCCGAGGTGCCGCTGGTGGTTCGTAGGGTCGAGGGGTGGATTTCAGGGATCTCGACCGCCAGGCGATGAAGGCGGCCGACGAAGTGATCAGCCAGGTCCGCCCGGAACACCTGCGCCTGCCGACCCCCTGCGCGGACTGGACGCTGCACGGCCTGCTGAGGCACCTGGTGAGCGAGGACACGGCGTTCGCGGCGGCGACGACAGCGGGAACCGAGTGGTCCGATGTGGACTGGAACGCGGGCAGGCTGGGCGATGACCCGGTCGCGGACTACAGGGAAGCAGCGGCGGGATACGTGGCGGCCTTCGAACCGGACGAGGTGCTCGACCGCCCGATGCGCATCAACGTCTTCGGGATAGTCCGAGGCGCGACAGCGGTGTCGATGCACCTGGTGGACACAGTGGTGCACGCGTGGGACGTGGCGAGGACGATCGGAGTCCCCTACCAGCCCGACGAGTACCTGACGGCGACGACACTGAAAGTGATGCGCCGCTTCCCGCCACAACGGCCGACCGCGGCCTTCGACGTGGTGATCCCAGCACAGGACGACGCGAGCGAACTGGACAAGCTGGTCGCGTACGTGGGCAGGGACCCGAACTGGAAGTGAGTCGCAGAGGTCCTGGGGGTCCGCTGTCGGCTCGCGAAAGAAGCGGTACCGGGGCCATACTGTTCGCCACCCGAACAGTGGAGGCTGCCGTGGCTGACGTCCCCGCGAAACACGACCGGATCACCTGGCAGGAATGGGTCGGCGTAGGGGCGGGGATAGCAGCGGTGGTCGTCAGCTTCCTGCCGTGGTTCCGCCTGGCGGAGCCAACAGCGGCAGAACTACGAGCACAGGGATCGGCGACCTGGATCCCGGTGTGGCAAGGCAACTTCCTGGCGTGGTTCCCGACAGTGCTGCTGCTGGCCGTGAGTGTCCTGCTGCTGTGGCAACGATTCGGCAAGCCAGTGCAGATGCTGTCCGCACTGTGGCTGACGCTCGCGATGCTGGCGCTGGTGATGATCCTGCTCCGCTGGGTGACACTGCCGACCACGATCGCCAGCGGATTCGGCCTGTACCTGGGGATCCTGATGGCGGTCGGATCGGGCGCCGCGGCATTCCTGGCGTTCCGGGAGCAGCAAGCCAGGTAGCGGGGTCGCCGAGACTGCGCTGGGAAGTAGCTCGCGCCGAGAGCGGAACCAGGCTTGATGCGCGGCCAGCGTGTCAGCACGCTGTGGTCTTCGGCATGTAGCGCCAGCGAGTGACGCCGCCCCTTGTGCTGTCAGCACAAGGGGCGGCTTCGGGGGTGGTTCCCTTCCGGATGGCCTGGGCGAAGCCGGACCAGACGTGTCCAGAGAGGTCCGCCTACGCAACTCCCGGGCATGAGCGGCGGTCATACGGACCTCTCGACGCGTGTGGTTGCCTCCGGCAGGCCATATGGAAGGGGTCCGACCGCGCCCACTCCGCCCCGGAGATCTCGAGCTGACGAGGGGAGTGCGGCGCACTCGTTCTTGGTTCCCCTGTCGGTGGTCTGCCTCCCGCGAGGGAACTGTCTTTCACCACCTGTGCCCTGTGCTGTCGTCTCCTAGTATGTCGGGCGTTTCGGGGTGTGGTGACTGACCAAGACGCGGTGTCCTTGCACGGAACAAGCTGGTCCCTCGCCGGGAGGCAGACCTCTGGGCATGCGGCTGTGTTCCGTGTTCCTGTCTCGTGCTCGGGATCTTGGGGTGTTTTTCGGGCAGGAGCACCCCCGAAGTCCTTCTCTGCGCTTGCGCGCTCGGGGCCGGTCTGTGTGCTTGCGTGCTCGCCGTTGTGGTTGGTCTGCGGTTGCGCGCTTGCCGGTTGTGGGGCTGGTTCTGCGGTTGTGCGCTGGCCGGTCGCGGCCTTGCACCTTGCGCGTGCGGATGCGGGCTGGTCCGCGCATTTACGCGAACCGCCGTGGCTGGTTTCCGTGCCTGCGCGCAAGTCGGGCGCCTAACCAAGCCACGGTGCGCGAAGGCGACCGGTCACAAGACTCTTGAAGCCGCCCTTACACCTATACAAACAGTCCCCCACCCAACCCGGGGGGCGTCCCTGCTCCAGTCTAACGGGGTAACGGGTGGTCGAGGGGGTTACTGGTCGGTTGTGGACAACCGGATTTGCCGGTGGTTCCTTGCTTGCGATGTGTCAGGGTTTGCCGGAGATCACGCGGCTCAAGGCGGAGAAGAAGATCTCGTTGATCTTCGTTGGGTCCGCTGTGCTGAATGTCTGGCCGCCTGTCGCCCTTGACATCGCGTTCAGCTCCTCGACGTCGACGTCCGGGCCGATGCCGATGAACACGATCGGCAGCGGGCGGTTCGGGTCCTGCATCTTGCCCAGTTCCGCGAGCAGCGCCTCGCGGTTGATGCCCCTGCCGTCGTCGTCGTTCTTCCCGTCGGTCAGGATCAGCACGAGGTTCAGCCGCCCGGGTTCCCAGTTCTGGCGGGCTGACGTGTACGCCGCGAGCGCTGTGTCGTAGAGCCCTGTGCGGCCGGTCGGGGTTGCTTTGATGCCCCGCAGTTTGTCCAGTGCTCCGTTCGGCAGCGACTCCGTCAGGGGGAGCACCGGCAGCACTTCGCGGTAGTCCTTGTCGCCGTCGAGTTCCGCCGAGAAGACCCAGATCCCGAGTTTGGTCCTCGGGTTCATCAGCTTGATCCCGCCTTCGGACGCCTCCAGCGTGACCTGCATCCTTGTCTTCCCCGAGCCGGGGATCACGCCGTTCATCGAGCCCGACACGTCGAGGACCGCTTGGATCCGTGACGCTTTGCTGATGCCCGCCCACGTGTTCAGCACCTGGTCCAGTTGGGCGGTTCCCGGTGCGGCCACCGGGTTGAGCTTGCGCACGATCGTCCTGTTGTCCGACGGCGGATACCCCGGCACGCGGCCGTCCGGGAAGCGCAAGCCGTTGCTGGACAGGACATCGCGGACGTTCTGCGACAGCAGCGCGGTGCGGAACTTCGCTGCCGCCACGGCGACGTTGTCCGGCGACGGCAGCACTGCGTACGGGTAGTCCAGCGACGGTGCCGCTGGTTCCGCGTAGACCGCGACGAGTTGTTCGTCCTTGCGCTTGGCGTTGTTGTCCAGCAGTGCCCGTTCTGACGTCGGGAAGGCGTTGATCGGGGGACCCGCCGCCGTCGTGCCGGTCTTGGCGAACAGTTCGGACGAGCCGGAGGCCGCGTTGGGGGACAGCTTGCGCAGCACAGCCACGTTGTTGGCGGCGGGGTCGGAGGTCAGCGCGGTCACGGAGCGCACGGCGATCAGCGCCGAGACGCCCACCGCGTCGGCTGACGGGTCCACCATGCCCACGTTCAGGTCCGCGCCCCCCGCACCGATCACGTCCGACCAGTTGAGTTGCTTCTCCGGCCAGTTGCGTTGCTTCGCCGCCGGTTCGGCCAGCGCCATCACCACGGGTGAGCTCGCGATCGACGAACCGCTTTCGGGAACCTGCGCCGCGCCTTTCTCCCGCGCCCGGCGCAGCCAGACCGAGGAGTCCGGGATCCACACCGTCGGCGGGTTCACCGGGTTGGGCGCCGAGAGCTGGTCCGCGGTGTGGGCCGGGTCGCTGACGATCATCTCCACGCGGTAGCACGTGTTCTCGTCGCTGGGGTTCAGGCCGCGCGCGACTTGGTCGACCACCGGGGCGATGTCCGGCGCCGCGACCACGTTCAGCACGGCCGGGTCGGCACACTTCGCGGTCGACGTGTCACGCAGCCGGTCGACTGTGAACCACGCGATCCCGGCGACGAGGGCGCCGACGACCGCGAGGACCAGCGTCAAGGTCAATTTGCGCCGGTTGCGTCGTTCGATGTCGTGCCGGCCCATCTTTCCTACCCCTCACGGTGTCGCCGGCATTTCCGGCCAATCACTTCGGCTCCCCTGGAATGTACTGCCTCGAATGGCGCCGACGAATACGCCGAGTGCAGTAACACGGGGTTCCGTCAATAATTGTCGTTCTGCGAGGGTTGATCGTTATCAATTGAACCGCTGTCCCGGCGACAAAACCAGTTGCCGCCGGGAGTGGCGTCACAATTCGTAGCCTTATGAGTACAAGGCATCAACATCGGAGGAGAAGTCGGCCATGATGACCGACCGCTTCAGCTTCAGCGACGGCGTCAGGTGGCCGGTCTCCGGGCTGAACTCGGTCGTCAGGATCCGGAACCTGCGCACCGACTCGGCCTTCGACACCGCCAGGTTGCCGTCGTCCACCGCGCGCTGGATCTCGGCGTTGAGCTCGGCGTCGTCGACCAGGTCGGCCACGGTCGCCGACGCGGGCTTGCCCGTCGTGCTCTTCCAGTACGTGAAGTAGTCCGGCTCGATGGTGATCAGTGCCGCGATGTAGCTCTTGCCGTCACCGACCACCATGGCCTGGCCGACCAGCGGGTGCGCGGCGATCCGGTCCTCGATCACGGCGGGCGCGACGTTCTTGCCGCCGCTGGTCACCAGGATCTCCTTCTTGCGCCCGGTGATCTTCAGGAAGCCCTCGTCGTCCAGTTCGCCGAGGTCACCGGTGGCGAACCAGCCGTCGTCGTCCAGCGCGGCCTTGGTGGCGTCCTCGTTCTGCCAGTAGCCGGGGAAGACCTGGCCGCCCTTGATCTGGATCTCGCCGTCCTCGGCGATCCGCACGGCCGTGTTGGGCAGCGGGTGGCCGACTGTGCCCGGCTTGAACTTGTCCGGCGAGTTCACGGTGGCCGCGGCGCACGTCTCGGTCAGGCCGTAACCCTCGAACACGACCAGGCCGACACCGCGGAAGAAGTGCGTCAGCCGCAGGCCGAGGGCCGCGCCGCCGGAGATCGCGTACTTGGCGTTGCCGCCGAGCGCGGCGCGCAGCTTCGAGTAGACCAGCTTGTCGAACAGGGCGTGCTTGAGCTTCAGCCCGAGCCCGGCCTTGCCGTCGGCCTCGCTGTACGCGATGGCCACGGCCGCGGCGGCGTCGAAGATCTTGCCCTTGCCGCCGGAGTGGGCCTTCTGCCGGGCGCCGTTGTAGACCTTCTCCAGCACGTACGGCACCGACAGGATGAACGTCGGCTTGAACGTGGCCAGGTCCTCGGTGACCTTCTTGATGTCCGCGGTGTGCCCGAGGCGGGTCCGCGCCATGATCGTGCCGACTTCCACCATCCGGCCGAAGACGTGCGCGAGCGGCAGGAACAGCAGCGTCGACGTGTCACCCGGGCCCAGGCCCTTGAACACCGGCGCCAGCATCTCCACGACGTTGCCGCCCTCGGAGTGGAAGTTGGCGTGGGTGAGCACGCAGCCCTTCGGGCGGCCCGTCGTCCCCGAGGTGTAGATCAGCGTGGCGGTGTCGGAGGCCTTGACGGCTTTGCGACGGTCGTCGACCGCTTCGTCGGTCTCGTTCGCGCCCGCCGCGACGACCTCGTCTACCGCGCCTTTCTCGATGTTCCACACCTGCTTGAGCGCCGGGGTGTTCGCGCGGACGCTCTCCACCTTGGCCTGCAGCGCGTCGTTCTCGGCGACCACCGCGACCGCGCCGGAGTCCGACAGGATCCACTGGATCTGCTCGTCCGACGACGTCACGTAGATCGGCACGGGCACGCCGCCCGCCGCCCAGATGGCGAAGTCGAACAGGGTCCACTCGTACCGCGTGGCGGCCAGGATCGCGACCCGGTCACCGGCGCCGACGCCGGAGCCGATCAGGCCCTTGGCGACCGCGATCACCTCGTCCTTGAACTGGGCCGCGGTCACGTCCTTCCAGGTCCCACCCATGTTGCGGCTGATGGTGACGGTGTCCGGCGCCTCTGCCGCGTTGGTGTAGATGAGGTCGGCCAGTCCACCGCCGTAGGGCTCCACCAAGGGGGCGACTGCGATCTCGCGCATACCTCACTCCTCCGACCTGCTACTACACGGTAACCAGGGTGACATAGTGCCTTCCCGTATGGGGATCGGCCAGACCTCGCTGCCGAATCGGTACTTTCCGGGCACTCCGTCACCGTGGACCTACCGAACGGTAACCTACCGTGAGTATGAGTAGACGTTTCCTGCGTCACACCGAAATGCGCCGCCGGAATTTCGCTGAGAATTTTTTCAGCTCACAGTGATCTCACCCGAGTCGCGGAAGACGCGTGCGATCTCGGTCCGGTCCGCGCCCGCGGAGACCAGAACGTGCAACAGAACACGTGCTTTGAAGGGGTCGAGGAAACCGGCGTTGATGAGGCCCCTTGACAACAGGTCCTGCTCGGATCCCGGATATCCGTAGGTGCGGGTGAGCACCGGCCCGGAACTCGTCCTTGAAGCCAGCACGACCGGCTTCACCTCGGCGAGTTCGGCCAGCAGCGGCACCAGCCGGGACGGCACGTGCCCGCCGCCGAACCCGGCGATCACCAGGCCGTCGGTGTGCTCGGCGAACGGGCGCAACCAGTCGCCGTCGTCGCCGAGCGCCGCGTGCACCATGCCGATCGACGTGTCCGGCAGCCTCGGGTCACGCGGCAGCGGCTCGTACGGTCGCGGACGTGAAAGCAGAACGAGTTCTTGTTCGACGATCCGGCCGATCGGCGCGGCGTTCGGAGACGTGAACGCGCCCGTGCTGGTGCTGTGCGACTTGCGCACGTACCGCGCCGCGTGCACCTCGTCGGACATGACGACGACCGTGCCGAGCCCGCGGGCCTGCGGATCAGCCGCGACGACCATGGCCGCCAGCAGGTTCGCCGGCCCGTCCGGGCCCGCCTGCTGCGGGTGGCGCATCGCGCCGGTCATCACGATCGGGACGTCCCCGCCGACGGTGCGGTCCAGGAAGTAGGACGACTCCTCGATGGTGTCAGTGCCCTGCGTCACAACGACGCCGGTCGCGCCTGCGGTGATCTCCGCCTCGATCCTCGTGGCGAGCGCGGCCAGGTCGACGAAGCCGATGTCCGGGCTCGGCACCTGCCTGAAGTCGTGCGTGACCAGGTCGATCTCCAGTTCGGGCAGCGTGGCCAGCAGGTCGGCGGCGTCCAGTTTCGGCACCACCGCGCCGGACGCGCTCGCCGAAGTCATCGCGATCGTCCCGCCGAGGGTCAGCATCGACAGCTTGGGTTTGTCGGTCACGGCCGGGACTTTATGCCGTGGCCCGGCGGTTGCATCGATTCATGAGACGGAAAACGCTTCTCACACTGGTGACAGTGTTCGGACTGGTGGCGTCGCCCGCGGTGTCCGCTGTGGCGTCCCCCGGCCAGCCTGGGGGCTGGGAAGGCACGTGGACCACCTCCGCGCAGAAACCCAACGACGGCTTCGCCCCGAACTGGTCACTGACGGGTTTCGCCAACCAGACGGTCCGCCAGGTCGTGCGGGTCAGCCAGGGCGGTGCGGCGATCCGCATCCAGTTCAGCAACAAGTACGGCACCTCCCCGCTGGCCATCGCGGGCGCCACGGTCGGCCGCGCGAGGCCGGGCGCCGCGGTGGATTCGTTACGCCCCTTGACTTTCAACCACCGCGAACACGCCGTGATCCCGCCGGGTGGTCAGCTCGCCAGCGACCTGGCGTTCCTGCCGGTGCGGCCGCTGGAGGAGCTGTCGGTCACGCTGTACTTCGCCAGGCCGACCGGCCCGGTGACGTACCACTTCGCGTCGGTGTCCACCACGTATCGGGCCTCCGGTGACCACCGCGCCGACCGCGACGGCAAGGCGTTCACCGAGAACTCGGCGTCCTGGTACGTGCTCTCGGGCGTGCAGGTTCTCGACCCGGACCCGCGCCGTGACGTCGTCGTCGCGTTCGGCGACTCGATCACCGACGGGGTCGGTGCCGAGCAGGACGCGGACAACCGCTACCCGGACGAACTCGCCGAGCGGGTCCGCGGCCGGTTCGGTGTGCTGAACCAGGGCATCGGCGGCAACCAGGTGCTGTTCGACACGGACCTCGCCGGTGACGCCGCGACCAAGCGGCTCAAGGCCGACGTGCTCGACCAGCCGCGTGTGCGGACGGTGATCATCCTGGAGGGCATCAACGACATCGGCATCTCCGACGCCTCGTTCCCCGGCATCCCGCCGAGGCCGCACGTGACCGCGGAGCAGCTGATCGCGGGCCACAAGGAACTCGTCCGCCAGGCTCGTGCCAAGGGCGTGCGGGTCATCGGCGCGACGCTGCTGCCGTACAAGGGCGCCGCGTACTACACCGAGCGCGGCGAGAAGGTCCGTGACGCGGTGAACACGTGGATCCGTTCGTCCGGTTTGTACGACGCGGTCGTCGACTACGACAAGGTGATGGCCGACCCGAAGGACGCGGACTCGCTCAACCCGGCGTACGACTCCGGGGACAAGCTGCACCCCAACGGCGCTGGTTATCGGGCTATGGCCGCCGCGATCGATCTGGGGAGCTTGTAATACTGCCCGCATGACTCAGGTTGCTGTGATCACCGGGGCCGGTTCGGGAATCGGCCGGGCTGTCGCCATCGACCTGCTTGGCGCCGGGTACACGGTTGTTCTGGCAGGCAGGCGCGAGGACAAGCTGCAGGAGACCGCTTCCCTCGGCAACGGCCCGGCGCTGGCCGTCCCCACCGACGTGGCCGACCCGGACTCTGTCCGAGCGTTGTTCGGGCAGGTCCGGGATCGGTACGGCCGCGTCGACGTGCTGTTCAACAACGCGGGGCTGAGCATCTCCGGGTCGGTGGCCGAGCTGTCGGTGCAGGACTGGCGGCACGTCATCGACGTCAACCTGACCGGGTCGTTCCTGTGCGCGCAGGAGGCGTTCAAGCTCATGCGCGACCAGGCCCCGCAGGGCGGCCGGATCATCAACAACGGCTCGATCTCCGCGCACAGCCCCCGCCCGAGCACCCCGGCGTACGCCGCGTCGAAGCACGCGATCACCGGGCTGACCAAGTCGATCTCGCTGGACGGCAGGCCGTACCGGATCGCGTGTGGACAGATCGACATCGGCAACGCCACCACCGAGATGTCCCACGTCTTCGCCAGCGGGGTGCCGCAGGCCAACGGGACCATCGCGCCCGAGCCGACCTTCGACGTCCGGCACGTGGCCGCGGCCGTCCGCCAGATGGCGGGCCTGCCGCTGGACACCAACGTCCAGTTCATGACGATCATGGCAACCACCATGCCGTTCGTCGGCCGGGGCTGATTCCCGGGGGTGACGGTCGTCAGGGGTCAAGTCGCGATGCGCGACACTTAAAACCGGCGCCGGGTGTTCCTAGCGTTGGAGCATGGAAACACGCTTCGACAAGGTGAGCTACCGGTACGGCTCGGTACCCGCGCTCACCGACGTCAGCTTCACTGTCCCTAGTGGACAGACAGTGGCCTTGCTCGGCGCCAACGGCGCGGGCAAGTCCACCGCGGTGGACCTGCTGCTCGGCCTGAAACGGCCACGCAGCGGGTCGGTCACCGTACTCGGCGGATCCCCGCACGACGCCGTGGCCGCGGGCAGGGTCGGTGCGTTGCTGCAAAGCGGCGGCCTGCCAACGGATTCGACCGTGCAAGAGATCATCAGCCTGGCGACCGGCCTGTACGGCAAACGCCGGACCGCCGCGGAACTCCTCGATCTCGCCGGTCTGCTGGACGTCAAACGACGCAAGGTCGACGCGTTGTCCGGTGGGCAGAAGCAGCGAGTCCGGTTCGCCGTGGCGATGGCGGGCAAACCCGAACTGCTGTTCCTCGACGAGCCCACGGTCGCGCTGGACTTCAAGGCGCGCAGGCAGTTCTGGCGTTCGGTCAAGGAACTGGGCAACACGGTCATGTTCGCCACGCACTACCTCGACGAGGCCGACGAGTACGCCGACCGCGTGATCGTGATCGACAAGGGCCACGTCATCGCCGACGGATCACCCGCGCAGGTCAAGGGCGACAAGAGCCTGGAGAACGCGCTGGTCGCGCTGACCGAGGGGGCGCAATGATCGCGTACACGAAGTTCGAGGTGCTGCGCACCCTGCACAACGTCCGGTACCTGGTCTTCGTCGTGCTGATGCCGGTGGTGTTCGAGATCATCTGGGGCAAACAGGGCACGGGAGTCACCGCGGCGATGGCCGTGTACGCGGCGACCGGCGCCGGACTGCTGGGCAGCGGCAACACCATCGCCGAAGACCGCGGCAGCGGCTGGCTGCGGCAGTTGCGGGTCACGCCGTTGTCCGACCGGGCCTGGCTGGTCGGCAAGATCGTGCAGGGGGTGCTGACAGTGATCCCCGGGGTGCTGCTGGTCAGCGTGGTCGGCGCGATCACCACGACCGTGCAGCGCTGGCCGTTGCTGGTGGCGGTGACCGTGGCCGGTTCGTTGCCGTTCGTCCTTGTCGGGGTGTTCGCCGGGACCTTGTTCCGTGGCAAGACGGCGGTCATGGCGCTGTCGGTCGTGTTCTTCGCGTTGATGTTCGTCGGCGGCGTGATCGGCGGCGAGACGATCTGGTCGCTCGCCCCGACCCACAGCCTGATGACGCTGGGTGCGGGTGCGTTGGGAATCCAGCCGTTCGATGCAGTACCGATGCTCAACCTGGGCGCGTGGACCGTGGTCGCGGCCGCGGCGGTGTTGCTGCGGTGGCGCCGCGCGTGACAATGGTCGGTGTGGACGTGACCGACGACCAAGTCCGGGTGTGGTGGAACCGGCGCAAGTGGACGCGTTACATCGCCATGTACGTGTCGATCATCGCGTCCGCGGTGTTCTACTTCCGTGGCAAGCCGCCGGTCTGGGAGGCCGTTGTCGTCATGGCAGCCGCGCTTGTCCTGACGGTGCTCGGTATGCGGACCACGTTCGAAACACCGATCCTGTTGCTGCGTAAGTTGCCGTTCTGGCCGTCCTACGTGTTGCTGCTGGTGCTGTGCGCGGGGTTGCCCGTGTTCGCGGGGATGGAGTGGGCGTCCAGCTCCATCTGGGCCAGCGCCGCCACCGGCTGGATCGGCGGCCGGTGGATGTTCGCGCGGCTGGTCATGGTCAGCGCCGTGCTCGCGGGCATCGCCGCGATCCAGGGCATGCAGTGGGTGCTGGTCGCCTGGCTGGTGCTGGTCGGGCTGATGGTCGGCTTCTTCAGCAGCCAGGCCCGGCAGCAGTTCGAGCTGTTCACCGAACTGCGCGACAGCCGCAGGGAACGGGCCAGGCTCGCGGTCGCCGAGGAACGTGACCGGATCGCCCGCGACCTGCACGACCTGGTCGGCCACAGCCTGTCGGTGATCGCGGTGAAGACCGAACTGGCCCGTCGCCTGGTCGCGATCGACACCGCCAAGGCCGAGCAGGAGCTCGCCGACATCGACACGGTTGTGCGCCGTGCGCTGGCCGAAGTGCGCCAGGCGGTCACCAACTACCGGCAGCCGACCCTGGCGGGCGAGCTGGCCTCGGCCCGGCGAGCCGCGGCGTCGGCGGGTATCGACTGCCGTGTCGAATCGCCCGAGTCGTGGTCGCTGCCCGCGCCGGTGGACGGCGCGCTGGCGTGGACCGTGCGCGAAGGCGTGACCAACGTGCTGCGGCACAGCCAGGCGACCCGCTGCACGATCACACTGTCTATTGAGGACGTCTGCGCGGTGGTCGAGATCGTCGACGACGGCGTCGGGCCGGGCGAGGACAGCCGGGGCAACGGCCTGGTCGGGCTGGCCGAGCGCGCACAGGCACTCGGCGGCACCATGGATTCAGGTCCGCGCGAGGACAGAGGCTTCTACATCCGAGTACGGGTACCCGCATGATCACGTTGTTGCTGGCAGAGGACCAGACCATGTTCCGCGGCGCGATGGCCGCGTTGCTCGACCTCGAACCGGACCTCGAAGTGGTCGTGCAGCTCGGCCGGGGTGACGAGGTCGTCGGCGCGGCGGAGGCGTTCGAACCCGACGTGGCGTTGCTGGACATCGAGATGCCGGGGATCGACGGCCTGGAGGCGGCGCGGCTGCTGCGCAAGCGCGTGCCCACGACCAAGGTGATGATCCTGACGACGTTCGGCCGTCCCGGCTACCTGCACGCGGCGATCTCGGCCGGAGTGGCCGGGTTCCTGATCAAGGACGCGCCGGTGACCGAACTGGCCGTGGCGATCCGGAAAGTCGCCGCCGGGCAGCGGGTGGTGGACCCGGGGCTGGCACTGGCCGCGCTGAGCGAGGGCGCGAGCCCTTTGACGCCGAGGGAAACCGAGATCCTCGCGGCGTCACGCGGCCACGGCACGATCGCGGAGATGGCCCGCGGCCTGCACCTTTCGCCGGGAACCGTGCGCAACCACCTGTCCGCGGCGATCCAGAAACTCGGTGCGCGCACCCGCGCCGAAGCAGTCGAGACAGCCGAGGCCAAAGGCTGGCTCCCCAAACCCTCGTGAGTGTTTGGTCCGGTTCTAACCGGCCGAAACACTCACGAGGTGACCAGGGTGGCGAGCAGGTTCTGGTCGGCCGCGGACAAGTGCCTGCCGTAGTAGTCGTAGAGCGCCTGCCGGGCCAGTTGCGCGGCCAGCGAGCCGTCACGGTCTCGGATTGCTTGCAGGACATCGGAATGGTGCTTCAGGTAGGCGCGCATCAACGCCTGCTGATCGGTCGCGTTGGCGAGGCTGTCGGCGATCGAGTCGAGCACGACACCTCTGACGACGTTGCTGCACACCACGATCAGCGTGTTCTGCGTCGCGCGGGCGACAGCGTCGTGGAACGCCACGTCCGCGTCGCTGAACGCCGCGTGCCCAGTCGCGTCCGCCATGGCCCGCAACGCCGCTTCCATCTCGCTGAGCTGGGCGTCGGTCCGTAACCGCGCGGCCAGCTGGTACGCGGAGCCTTCCATCAGCATCCGGAACTGCAGCAACTCCGCCAGCGACATGGATTCCGCGCGCACCAGCCTGGACATCGACTTGCGCAGCGTCTTCGGCGACGCGGGCAGCACCTCGGGGCCACGCGGATCGCCCGCGCGGGACTGGACCATCCCGTTGCTCTGCAACACCCGCAGCGCCTCGCGCACGGTCGACCGGCTGACCCCGAACTGGGTCATCAGGTCCCGCTCACTGGGCAGCCGGGAACCGGGCTTGAGCCTGCCCGCGAACACGGCCTCCTCGATCTGCTCGACCACTCGTTCGTACGCCCTGACCGGGCTGACCGGCTCGAACATCGGGACCGCCCCTCTTGACCGATGCGGCAGGGAGTGCAAGTCTACTGGTCAGACCAGCGTACTAGGTAGGTGGAGCCAGTGCGGATGTTCGGCGCGACGCTCGTATTCGCGCTGCTGGCTGCCGTGACGGCGTGCTCGGCCGGGTCGTCGGTGTCGGTGCCCGCGGACCCGGACGCGATCTCGATCGGGTTCACCGCGGAGCCCGCGAACCTGGACTTCACCAGGACCGACGGTGCCGCGATCCCGCAGGCGTTGCTGTACAACGTCTACGAGGGCCTGGTGAAACTCGACGCGGGCGGGAAGATCGTGCCGCTGCTGGCTCGCGAGTGGACAGTCAGCGGGGATCGCCGGACGTACGACTTCCAGCTGCGCGAAGGTGTCAAGTTCGGCAACGGTCAACCGTTCACCGCCGCGGACGTGAAGTTCTCCATCGACCGGGTGAAGACCGAGTGGACCATCTCGCTGAAGTCCAAGATGGACGTCGTGGAGCGGGTGGACGTGGTCGGCCCGGCGCACGCCAGGGTGGTGCTGAAACGGCCGAGCAACAACTGGCTGTTCGACATGACCACCCGGGTCGGCGCGATGTTCAGCCCGTCCGGTGTCGCCGACCTGGCCGGCAACCCGGTCGGCACCGGGCCGTACGCCTTCGCGACGCGCAAGCGCGGCGACTCGATCGTGCTGCGCGCCAACCCGTCCTACTGGGGCCGGAAACCGACGTACACCACGGTGTACCTGAAGTACTACAAGGATCCGACCGCGCTGAACAACGCACTGCTCAGCAACGGGATCGACGTGATCTCCGCGATCACCACCCCCGACTCGATCGGCCAGTTCGAGACCGACACGCGGTTCACCGTGCTCCAGGGCACCACGAACTCCGAGGTCACGCTGTCGTTCAACAACGCGAAGGTGCCACTGAACGACAAGCGGGTCCGCCAGGCCCTGATGTACGCGATCGACCGCAAGGCCGTGATGGCAACGGCCGCCGCCGGTCGGGGCACCCTGATCGGCAGCATGGTCCCGCCGACCGACCCCTGGTACGAGGACCTCACACGGGTCTATCCGCACGACCCGGGGCGGGCGAAAGCGCTGCTCGCCGAGGCGGGACAGCCGAACCTCCGGCTCCGGCTGCGGGTGGCGAACCTGCCGTACGCGGTGTCGTCCGCGCAGGTCGTGGCCTCGCAGCTGGCCGATGTCGGCGTGAACGTCAGCATCGAGCCGCTGGACTTCCCAGCGGTCTGGCTCAAGCAGGTGTTCACCGACCACGACTTCGACATGTCGATCATCCAGCACGTCGAGGCCCGCGACATCGTCACGTTCGGCAACCCCAAGTACTACTGGGGATACGACAACCCGAAGGTGAAGTCCCTGCTGGCGGGCGCCGACACCGGCACGCCCGAGCAGCAGGTCGCGGCGATGCGCGAGGTCGCGCGGACGATCGCCGACGACGCGGCGGCCGGCTGGCTGTTCCTGTTCCCCAACTTGATCGCGGCCAAGACGAAGGTCACCGGGTTGTCCGGCAACCTGGTCAGCGAGTCGTTCGACCTGACCGGACTGGGGCGCCGATGATCCTCGCCATCGCCCGCCGGGCCGCGATCTTCGTGGTGAGTGGTGCCGTCGCGTCGGTCGCCGTGTTCCTGTTCATGGCGGTCCTGCCCGGCGACCCCGCGCAGGTCGCGCTGGGGATCAACGCCACGCCCGAGCTGATCGCCAGGACCAGGGCCGAGTTCGGCACCGACCGTCCACTCGCGACCCAGTACTTCGACTGGATCGGCGGTGTGCTGACCGGCGACTTCGGCCGTTCGTACGTCACCAGGGACCTGATCGGGCCGCAGCTGGCCGACCGGCTCGGTGTGACGTTGTGGCTCGTCGGCACGGCGATGGTGATCGCGCTGGTGATCGCGGTTCCGCTGGGTTCGTTCGCGGCCGTGCGGCACCGCAAGCTCAGCGGCACAGTCATCTCGGGCGTGTCCCAGTTGGGCGTGGCGGTGCCCGCGTTCCTGGCCGGAATCCTTTTGGTACAGGTGTTCGCGGTGCAGTGGCGGTTGCTGCCGTCCGGTGGCTGGACGCCGCCCGATCAGGACTTCGGCGGGTTCCTGCGTGGCCTCACCCTGCCCGCGCTGGCGTTGGGCCTGGTGCAAGGCGCTGTGCTCACGCGGTATGTGCGGTCCGCTGTGCTGGACACGTTGCGCGAGGACTACTTGCGTACTGCGCGTGCCAAAGGCCTCAGGCCCGGCCAAGCCTTGGTACGGCACGGTTTGCGCAACGCCGCCGTCCCGGTGGTGACTGTGCTGGGGTTGCAGCTCACGACGTTGCTGATCGGCGCTGTCGTGGTCGAGCGGGTGTTCGTGCTCCCGGGCTTGGGGAGCATGTTGCTGGACTCGGTCGCTGCGCGTGACCTGCTGACCGTGCAAGGCATCGTGCTGGTGCTGGTGATCGCCGCATTGCTGGTGAACTTCCTGGTCGACCTGCTGTACACGGTCATCGACCCACGGCTGCGGAGGTCGTGATGACGACTGCGACGAAACGCCGTACGCCCACGTTGACCGTGGGCGCGATCCTGATCGGCCTGGTGGTCCTGCTCGCGCTGGTGTCGTTCATCTGGACGCCATACGACCCGACCCGGGTCGACGCGGCTGTGAGGCTGCTCGGGCCGACCGGCGACTACCTGTTCGGTACGGACAAGTTCGGCCGTGACCTGGTCAGCCAGATCATGGTCGGCGCACAGACAACGCTGTACGTCGGTGTCGTCGCGGTCGGTGTGGCCGCGCTGATCGGCACGCCGCTGGGCATCCTCGCCGCGATGAGCCCACGCTGGTTCGGCGAGTTCATCATGCGTGTCAACGACTTGGTGCTCGCGTTCCCCGCGTTGCTGCTGGCGATCATGTTCGGTGCGGTGTTCGGGGCGAGCACGTGGACGGCGATGGTCGCGATCGGTATCGCGACTGTGCCCTCATTCGCCCGGATCGCCAGGTCCGGGACATTGCAGGTGATGAGCACCGAATACGTGCTCGCGGCCCGGGCGGCCGGTCGGTCGCGGTTCGCGATCGCGCGCAGGCACGTCCTGCCGAACATCGCCGGTCTGCTGATCGTGCAGAGCTCGGTGTCGTTCGCCATCGCGGTCCTCGCCGAAGCGGCCCTGTCGTTCCTCGGGTTCGGCACGCGTCCGCCCACGCCGTCGTGGGGCCGGATGTTGCAGGAATCCCAGGAGCTCCTTGCCGTGCAGCCACGGCTGGCGATCGTTCCCGGCATCGCGATCGCGATCGCCGTCCTCGGGTTCAACCTGCTCGGCGACGGTCTGCGTGACCGGCTCGACCCGCGATTGGCAGGCCGCCGATGACTGTGCTGGCTGTGCGGGACCTGAGCGTCTCGGTGGGGGACACCGAACTGGTCAAGGACGTGTCCCTGGAGATCGGCGCGGGGGAGCGGGTCGGGCTGATCGGCGAGTCCGGCTCGGGCAAGTCGCTCACCGCGTCGGCGGTGATGGGCCTGCTGTCCGAGGAACTCGACGTCTCCGGTTCGGTGGAACTCGACAGCAGGCAACTGCTCGGCATGCCGGAACGGGAGCTGTCCCGGTTGCGCGGCCGTGCGATGAGCATGGTTTTCCAGGAGCCGATGACCGCGCTGAACCCGTCCATGCAGGTGGGCAAGCAGGTCGCGGAGGTCATGCGGCTGCACCGGACTCACCAGGACCCGAAGGCCGCGGCCGTCGAGCTGCTCGACCGGGTTCGCCTGCCGGACCCGCGACGGGCCGCGAAGGCGTATCCCCATCAGCTTTCCGGTGGTCAACGGCAACGCGTGATGCTGGCGATCGCGTTGGCGAACAACCCGTCGCTGCTGATCTGCGACGAACCGACGACCGCGTTGGACGTGACGGTCCAGGCACAGATCCTGGACTTGATCCTGGCGAACACGCGGGAATCCGCGCTGCTGTTCATCACGCACGACCTGGCCGTGGTCGCGACGGTGTGCGAGCGCGTGCTTGTCATGTACGACGGGCAGATCGTGGAATCAGGCATGGTGCGTGACGTCTTCACCGCGCCGGAACACCGCTACACCCAGCAGTTGCTGGCGTCGTCGGACCTCGAAGTCACCGACGAGAACGGCCGGCTCCGGACGGTGTCCCATGATTGAGGTCCGTGACCTGCGCCGGACCTACCGGGGACGGCTCGGCCGCCCGCCGGTGGAAGCGTTGCGCGGCGTCTCGTTCGACGTCGCCGCCGGGCAGCGGTTCGGCATCGTCGGCGAGTCCGGCTCCGGCAAGTCCACTCTGGTCCGGATGCTGGCCGCGCTCGACACGCCGACCGGCGGGACGATTTCTTTCCGTGGCACCAGGATCGACGGGGTCGCGGAGCGGAAGCTGAAGTTCCTGCGTGACGAGTTGCAGATCGTGTTCCAGGACCCGATGGGCTCGCTCGATCCGCGGATGCGCGTTCGCGACATCATCTGCGAGCCGCTGAAACGGCGGGACGACGAACGCCTCGCCGAACTGCTGGACGCGGTCGGACTGCCGCAGGAGGCGGCTTCCCGTTACCCGCACCAGTTCTCCGGCGGGCAGCGGCAGCGGATCTCGATCGCCCGTGCGCTCGCGCCGAACCCGAAGGTGCTCATCGCCGACGAGCCGGTGAGCGCGTTGGACGTGTCGGTCCGCGCGCAGATCCTGAACCTGTTGGCGGACTTGGTGGAACGCTACGAGCTCACGCTGGTGTTCGTTTCGCACGACCTGTCCGTGGTACGGCACGTGTGCGACACGGTCGCGGTGATGCGTCGCGGTGAGATCGTCGAACTCGGTGACGTCGAACAGGTCTACCGGCACCCGTCGCACGAGTACACGCGTGAACTGATCGCCGCCGCGCCGACTCTGCGGACCGCGCTGGCCCGTTTCCAGGAAGGATGAGCATGTTCCAGCCGCCGTATCCGCCTGGGCTGCCGATCGGCCCGGACTGGGTACCCACGCCCAGCACGACCCCGGTGCACTTCCCGTACGACGGGTCGGAGGTCGCGCAGGCGCCTGTCGGAACAGTGGATCTCGCGCGCCGGGCCATCGACGAGGCCGTTGCGGTCAAGAAGGCCGCTGCGGCGCTGTCGTCCCGTGCCCGCAGGCAGATCCTGACCACGGCAGCGGACGCGATCGCCGCGCGGCGGGAGGAGTTCGAGCAGCTCCTGGTCGCGGAAACCGGCAAACCGCTGGTGGACTGCCGGGTGGAAGTCGCGCGCACGATCGTTACGTTGCAGGCGTCCGCCGAGGAAGTCGCCCGGCTGCACGGCGAAACCGTGCCGCTCGACCTGCTGCCCTCCGGCGACGGCATGATCGGGTACTGGACCCGGAGCCCGATCGGTGTGGTCGTGGGAATCGCGGGCTTCAACTACCCGCTTCTGCTGGCGTCGCACAAGATCGCGCCCGCTGTCGCGGCCGGGTGCCCGGTCGTGTGCAAGCCCGCTCCGGCGACGCCGTTGGCGACGCTGTGGCTGGTCGACGTGTTCCGCAAGGCAGCGGTCGACGCGGGCGCGCCTGCCGCGCTGGTCCAGTTGGTCACCGGGGACGTCGAGGTCGGCTCGGCTTTGGTGACCGACCGGCGGATCGGCGCGGTGTCGTTCACCGGCTCGTCCGCGGTCGGCCACCAGATCGCGCGGGACGCGGCGCCGACCAAGACTTTGCTCGAGCTCGGCTCCAACGCGGCGATGGTCGTCGCGGCCGACGCCGATCTGGACGCGGCCGTGGATGCCGCGCTGCGCGGTGGTTTCTACGCGTCCGGTCAGGCGTGCATCTCGGTCCAGCGGTTGATCGTGCAGGAATCCGTCGCGGCGGAGTTCGCCTCGAAACTGACCGACCGGCTGGGCGAGGTCGTGACCGGTGACCCGCGTGACGAGAAGACCCGCGTGTCGGCGTTGATCGACTTCCGGTCCACGCGGCGCGTCCTTGATTGGATCGACGCGGCTGTGTCCGCCGGGGCGCGGGTGGCCGGCGGCGGTGGCGTGGACGGTGGTGTGATCCGGCCGACGGTGCTCGCCGACGTGCCGTCCGGTGTTTCCTGCTGGGACGACGAGATCTTCGGGCCGGTCGTGTGCCTGCGCGCGGTGTCCACTGTGGAAGAAGCGTTCGACTTGGTGAACGACTCCCGTTACGGGCTGAACGCCTCGGTGTTCACGCGTTCGCTGGCCACCACCCACAAGGCGATCGAGGAACTGGAGGTCGGTGCGGTCGTGGTGAACGAAGTGCCGGGTTTCCGGTCGGACACGATGCCGTACGGCGGTGTGAAGGACTCCGGGATCGGCAGGGAAGGCCCGAGGTTCGCCATCGAGGAGCTGACCGTGACCAGGATGGCGGTGATCCGGCCGTCATGACCGACTACACCAAGCTGTTCAGACTGGACGGCCGCAACGCTGTCGTGATCGGCGCGGGCAGTGGGATCGGCCGTGAGTCCGCGCTGGCTCTTGCCGCACACGGCGCGTCGGTGACGTGCGCCGACCTGAACATCGAGGCCGCACAGGAAACAGCGTCGATGATCGACGCTGATGCCTACGAGCTCGACATCCTCGACCCGCAAGCCGTCAGCGAAGCCGCTACGGCACTCGGCGAAGTCGATGTGCTCGTGCTGACCGCGGCGATGAACGTCCGCAAGCGCTTGCTCGACTACAGCAAGGCGGAGTTCGAGCGCGTGGTGGCGTTGAACCTCGGTGCGAGCTTCGACGTGGTGCGGGCGTTCGGCGCGCACATGGTCGACCGCGGCCGGGGCAGCGTCATCGGGTTCTCGTCGATCAGGGGAACCACGGTCGAACCGGGCCAAGGTGTCTACGCGGCCACCAAAGCGGGTCTGGTGCAGCTGTTCCGCACGGCCGCCGCCGAGTTCGGCCCGGCCGGTGTCCGGGTCAACGCGATCGCGCCCGGTGTCGTGGAAACCCCGCTGACCGCCCAGATCAAGTCCGACCCCGGCTGGTACCAGGCGTACGCGGACAAGGGCGCCCTCGGCCGCTGGGCGCAACCGTCGGAAATGGCCGGTGCCGTGGTGTACCTGGCTTCGGACGCGGCCAGTTTCGTGACCGGTGCCGTGATCGCCGTCGACGGCGGCTGGACCGCGGTCGACGGCCGCTTCAACCCGCCTGCGTGAAGGGACTGACATGACTGACCTGGCCGATCACACCGCGGTCGAACTGCTCGCCGGGTACCGTTCGGGGCTGTCGCCGGTCGAGGTCGCCGAAGCGGTGCTCGCCCGGATCGCCAAGCACGAGCCGACGCTGAAGGCGTTCTACACGCACGACCCGGACGCGGTGCTCGCCGCGGCACGGGAATCCGGGAAACGCTGGCAGGCGGGAAGTCCACAAGGGCCGCTGGACGGCGTACCGGTCACGATCAAGGAGAACATCGCGACCGAGGCAACCCCGGTCCCGTTGGGCACGGCGGCGACCGAACTGGCGCCAGCGCCTGCGGACGCTCCCGCGGCTGCGCGTGTCCGGGAAGCCGGTGCGATCCTGCTCGGCAAAACCACGATGCCGGACTACGGCATGCTCACGTCCGGCCTGTCCAGCTTCCACGAAACCTCCCGCAACCCGTGGGACACCGCACGGACTCCGGGCGGGTCGAGCGCGGGTGCGGGCGCTGCCGGTGCGGCCGGATACGGGCCGCTGCACCTGGGAACGGACATCGGCGGTTCGATCCGGCTACCGGCGGCGTTCTGCGGACTGGTCGGGTTGAAGCCGAGTTTCGGCCGGGTGCCGGTGGACCCGCCGTACATCGGCCGCGTCATCGGGCCGATGACCAAGACGGTCGCCGACGCGGCGCTGCTGATGAGCGTGCTGTCCCAGCCGGACGCCCGCGACTTCACCAGCCTGCCACCGAACGACATCGACTGGCAGTCTCTGGACTTCGCGCCGGAAGGCGTGCGCGTCGGCGTGCACCTGACAGCCGGTGTCGGGCTGGACGTCGAACCGGACATCGCCGCGGCGGTCACCGAGGCGGCCCGGCTGTTCGAGGGCGCCGGTGTCACCGTCGACTCGATCGACCCGTTCGTCACCAGGGAGATGCTCGACGGTCTCGACCTGTTCTGGCGAACCAGGCTGTGGACGGACCTGATGACGTTGCCCGCCGAACGGTTCGAGCGCGTGCTGCCGTACATCTCCGAGTGGGCGCGGGCAGGCGGTGATTCGTCCGGTGTGGACGTGTACCGAGGCTTCTCGCAGATCGACAAGATGACCGTGGCCGCCTTGCGGGCGACCGAGCCGTACGACTTCGTGGTGTCGCCGACGACACCGGTGTCCGCGTTCCCCGCGGAGTGGGCCTCGCCGGTCAACGACCCGGCCAAGCCGTTCGAGCACATCGGGTTCACCGTGCCGTTCAACATGTCCGGCCAGCCGTCGGTGTCGGTCAACTGCGGGTACACCGCCGAGGGCCAGCCGATCGGCCTGCAGATCACCGGCCGCCGCTTCGACGACCTCGGCGTGCTCAGGATGGCTGCCCTGTTCGAACGACTGCGACCGGAACAGCGATCAGCCTTCTGATCAGCACGCCGACGATGCCGATGTCGACGCCGAGCACGAACCGCTCGGCGATCCCGCTGTGGCCGCGCCAGCCCGGCACGACGAAGGTCAGCACGAAGACCGCGAGCGCCGCGAAGCTCACGATCGAGAACGGTACGAGCAGCGGCCACTGCCGTGACAACAGCAGACCGGCCAGCGGCAACGTGATCAGGCCGGCCAGCGCGGCGTGCCGGTGGATGGCGCCGTGCCAGGTCAGTGCCTGGTCGGCCGGTTCCTGCGGGAAGATCGCCAGCACCGCGAGGCCGACGCCCCACACCAGGATCAGCCAGTACGCGGACCTCGGGCCGCCCGCCGACCACAGCGCACCGGCAGCCGCCAGCGAGGAGAACCCGACCGCCAGCATCGCGACGCCGGCGAGCCGAGCGCCCTGACCTGTGTGGACGTACTCGCTGAAAGTCTGGTGGACGGTGCCCGCGTAGACGATTTCCAAGTACACCGCCACGCTGATGCCGACGACCATCCAGAGCAACGCGGATCCGGCCAGCAGCCGGGTCATTCGCTCGTTCATGGTGACGAGCGTGCCGATTCGCGTGGCCCGAAGCGTCCCGCCATGGCGGTGTCTTGGCGTACCTCCTCGGAGCTACGGGAATTTCCCCGATATCGGGTCGGTGACCGGTTGGCTAGCGTCGGGGTATGGGGATCGCCAAGGCGTCGGTGACCGGCCGTGACCGGGACATGGGCCCGCCGCTGGGCTGGTGGCGCGGTCCCGCGTGGCTCGGCTGGGTGCTGCTGATCAGCGGGCTGTGCGTCTGGTCGTACAACATGTGGCTGGTCTGGATCCAGGTGAGCAACGGCCTGGTCGGGCTGATCGTGGTGCTCGTGGAGTTCATCGCCGTGGTGTCGATCCGGCACAGGCCGTTGACCGCGGTGCGGATCGCCGCCGCCGCGACTGTCTTCGCGGCGGTCGTCGCCAGGCCGATCCAGCGCCCCGTCGGGCTCGTGCACTCATGGCCGATCGACGCGTACCTGGTTCCCGCCGGGATCGTCGTCGCGCTGGCCATCGCACGTGCCCAGCGGCGGGACATGGGCGGCATCGCGAGCCTGGCGAGCGCGGCGGTGGTGATCGCGACGACCCTGGTGGCGCCGCGCTACGGCCTCGACGCGATGGCCGGACCGCTCACCGGACTGGTCGTCGCCATCACCACCGGGTACGCGTTGAACGATTCCCGCCTCGCCAGGAAGGAAACCGAACAGGAGCGGCAGAAGCGGTCGAACCTGCAGCAGCGGACCAGGATCGCGCGGGAACTGCACGACGTGATCGGGCACCACCTGTCGATGATCGCCGTGCGCACCGACAGCGCGCAGTACCGGATTTCCGGGGTGACACCGGAGATCCAGGAGGAGTTCACGGCTCTCGGCACGGCCGCGCGGGAGGCGCTGACCGAGGCCCGCAGGCTGATCGGCGTCCTGCGCGAGGACGGCGCCGAAGCCGAGCACTTCCCCCAGCCCGCCGTGGATGATATTGCTGACCTCGTGCGATCCGCCGCGGCTTCAGGTGCTCGCGTCGAACTCGACATCGACGATCCGCTCCCAGCCGTGCCCGCCGTCGTCGGGCTCGCTGCGTACCGGATCGTCCAGGAGTCGTTGAGCAACGCCATGCGGCACAGCCCAGGCGCGCCGATCACCGTGTGCGTCACGGCGTCCGGCAAGGGCATCGAAGTGTCCATCGACAATGGACCTTCCGGTCACGTGTCGACCGCAGGCGGGGGAACCGGGCTCGCGGGGATCTCCGAACGGGTCGGCATGGTCGGCGGCGAGTGCACGGCAGGGCGCCGTGCGGACGGGGGATTTCGGGTATGGGCGAGACTGCCCGGTTGATCAGGGTGTTCGTCGTCGACGACCAGGCGATGGTCCGGGAGAGCTTCGCGGCCGTGCTCGGCGCGCAACCGGACATCACCGTCGTCGGCACCGCGGGTGACGGCGCGGATGCGGTCACCGCGATCCCGGCCGCCGCGCCGGACGTGGTGCTGATGGACATCCGTATGCCCACAATGGACGGCCTGGAGGCGACCCGGCGGCTGCTGGCGGATCCGGCGCCGTACCGGGTGGTCGTGCTGACCACCTTCCACCTGGACGAATACGTCTACGACGCGTTGCGCGCGGGCGCCAGCGGGTTCCTGCTCAAGGACGCGCCATCGGCGGACCTGATCAACGCCGTCCGCGTGGTGGCCGCCGGTGACGCCCTGCTCGCCCCTGCCGTGACCCGCCGCCTGATCGCGGACCTGGTCAAAGCCGCCCCGCGCAAGCAGACCCGGCCCAACCAGCTGGCCAGGCTGACCGACCGCGAGGCCGAGGTGCTGACGCTGATCGCCCGTGGCCTGTCCAACGCCGAGATCGCCGGGGAATTCGTGCTCTCCGAGCAGACGGTGAAGACGCACGTGGGCCGTATCCTGGGGAAACTCGGTCTGCGTGATCGCGCGCAAGCGATCGTGCTCGCCTACGAGTCCGGGTTGGTCCAACCAGGACAGGGTTAGAGTGCGACCCATGTCCGAACTTCGTGCGGTGCTTGACGACCTGCTCGCCGAGGGCCAGTCCCTCGATGACCTGGTGGCCGGTTTGCCCAGCGAGGCGTGGGCGACGATGACCCCGGCGCAAGGCTGGACCATCGCCCACCAGATCGCCCACCTGGCCTGGACCGACGACGCCAGTGTGCTGGCCGCGACCGACGCGGCGGGATTCCAGGAAGTGGTGACCGAGGCATGGAAGAACCCCACCGGTTTCGTGGACGAAGGCGCCGAGCAGCTGTCGCGGACACCACCCGCTGAGCTGCTGGAGCGCTGGCGCGAGGGCCGGGCCGCGCTGGCGTCGGCGCTGGAAGCCGTGCCCGCGGGGACGAAACTGCCGTGGTTCGGGCCGCCGATGAGCCCGATGTCGATGGCCACCGCCCGCATGATGGAAACCTGGGCCCACGGCCTGGACGTCGCCGACGCGCTGGGCGTCGAGCGCGAACCGACCATGCGGCTGCGGCACGTGGCGCACATTTCCGTGCGTACCAGGGACTTCGCCTACAGTGTGCACAGCCGCACGCCTCCGGCCGAGCCGTTCCGCGTCGAGCTGACCGCGCCCGACGGCTCGACCTGGGCCTGGGGCCCGGAGGACGCGGCCCAGACGGTTACCGGACCAGCGCTGGACTTGTGCCTCGTCGCCACCCAGCGTCGTCACCGCGCGGACACGGCACTGGTCGCGACCGGCCCCGACGCCGACAAATGGCTGGACATCGCCCAGGCCTTCGCGGGTCTGCCCGGCGGTGGACGCCAGCCTTCTCAGTGACCGTGGCCCGGCATCGAGAGCGTGCGCGGTGTGCCGTTCTCGGTGCCGGGATCGACGATCACGAACTGCCCCATCATGCCCTGGTCCTCGTGTTTGAGGATGTGGCAGTGGTACATGTACGGCGTCTTCGGATCGGTGTGGTGGCCGAACTCGACCGCGAGCCGCACCTTGGTCTTCCCCGGCACGTACACGGTGTCCTTCGGCCCGCGCAGGTGCTCGGGCGGCTGGTGGCCGTCGACGTCCAGCACCCGGAACGCCACCTCGTGGATGTGGAAGTTGTGCGCGTACGTGACGTTGTCCAGCTCCCAGATCTCGTGCGCCCCGGCGGGCACGACCTCGTCGATGCGAGTCATGTCCATGTTGCGCCCGTTGATGTTCGAACCACCGAGCCGGAACGTCCGCGTCCGGCTCGCCTGCTTGAGCGGCGCCAGGGCGGCGAGTGCCGACGGGAGTTCGGGTGACGGCCTGAGCGTCGCCGCGGCGGTGAACTTGACCAGGTCGAAGTCGCCGCTCTCGATGTCCGAGTCGCCGTTGAAGCTCTTGAGCAGCACCTGCTCGCCCGGCTGGAACGCGACCACGACCTCGGCCCGTTCACCCGGGCTGATCTTGAAACGCTTGAGCGCGACGGGTTTCGCCAGCAGGCCGGCGTCGGAGGCGACGACGTGGAACTCCCGGTCGTCGGCGAATCCGACCGTGTAGACGTGCGCGTTGGAGCCGTTGAGCACCCGCAGGCGAACTCGGGACGTGGTCGGCCGGAAGAACGGACCGTACGTGCCGTTGACCAGGATCTGGTCGCCGAGCAGGCCGAACGTGCCGCCGAAGTCCTCGTCCAGCTGGCCGGTCGACGTGAACTTCTTGTCCTGGACGATCAACGGGATGTCGTCGACGCCGTACTCGCTGGGCAGGGCCACCGGCGTGTCGTCGTCGACCAGGAACATCCCGGCGAGTCCGCGGTAGACGTGCCGCGCGGTCTGGCCGTGCGGGTGCGGGTGGTACCAGGTCGACGCGGCGGGCTGGTCGACCGTCCACTCCGGATTCCACGTGCCGCCGGGCCGGATCATCTGGTGTGGCCCGCCATCCATCGCCGCGGGCAACCGCATGCCGTGCCAGTGCAGGGTGCCGGCCTCACCGAGCCCGTTGGTCACGGCCATCGCGACCCGGTCGCCGCGCTTGGCCCGTAACGTCGGGCCGAGGTGACCGCCGTTGATCCCCCAGGTCGCGGCGGGCTTGCCGGGCAGGAGCTCGGTCCGGCCCTCCTGGAGCCGCAACGGGAACCGTTTGACGCCGTCGGCACCGGCCACGGGATCGAGCACCGGCGGGATGTGCAGGGGAGTGGTGAACGCGAGCGTGCCCGCATTGCCTTGCACGCCTTCGCATCCGGTCAGTGTCAGCAGGGCGGCCAGCGCGAGGAAGCTGCGTCGTCTCATGCCGTCTGATAGTGCTCGGCGAGCGCGTCTCGCACGTCGGCCCGCAGTGGCAACCTGGCCGTACAACCTGCGCGGTAGCGTCATCCCCTGGCTGTAGGTGCGGGTTGTCCGCGCTGGGCCGACGCGGTGACCGGCCTCGCGTCGGCATCGTTGCCGCCATGAAGCGATTACTGGTTCTCGTGGTGTTCCTGCTGGCGCTTGCGCCCGTGGCGGAGGCATCTCCTCGGCAGACAGTGGAAATCTCGGTCACGCCCGCCGGGTTCGACGCACCGCGGACGCTGCGGTCCGGCGCGGTGACGTTCCACGTGCGATCGATTGATCCGGACGGCGCCTGGCTGGGGATGGTCCGGCTGCGCCCGGGCGTCTCGCTGGAGCGGTACCTCGGTGACCTCGAACGCGCGATGGGCAACGACCCCGTCGAAGGCGGCAAGGCCGTGCTGCGGGACGCGGAAATGCTGGGTGGAGCTGCTGTTGCCGGTGTGCCCGCCGCAGTGACGCTCCGCGTCGGGCCGGGAGAGCACTACCTGGTCGACTTCCGCGACGTCGGCAAGCCGGACCTCGCCACCCGGGTGCGCCCAGTGCGTGTGCTGCCAGGCAGTTCCGGCTCAGTCCCGGCTGTGTCGGCGCAGATCACCATGCTGGACGGGAAGTTCGTGGCGCCGAGGACGCTCGCCGGTCCGGTGCGCGTGGTGAACTCGTCGTCGCAGCACAACGAGGCCATGCTGATGCCGGTCCGGCCGGGAACGTCCCTCGCGGACCTGGACGCGTTCTTCACCGAGGTCGACGCGGGCAGGTATCCGCACGACTCGCCCTTCATCGGCGGCCCGACAGGTGTTGTGCCGATGTCGCCGTGGCGATCCGCGGCCCTCTCGACCGCCTTGCCCTCGGGTGAGTACGCGCTGGTCACGTGGGTTCGTGAGCTGCGGACAGGCAAGATGTTCGCAGCGCGTGGAATGCGTGCGTTGGTCACGGTGAAGGGGTAGGACGTGCCACGAGTGGCCGATATCGCGTTGGGCGCGGGGGTGATCGCCCTGGTCATGGTGACCAGCCTGCTCCAGGTGGGACCACCGGGGCCGTCCGGCCCGCTGGACTGGGCCGCCGTCGTGCTCGTCCTGGCCGCCGGGCTCGCCGTGGCGTTCCGGCGGACGTTCCCGGCCGGCTGCCTGCTCGTGGTGAACCTGGTCACGATCGCCTGGTTCCACTTCGACTACCACGGCCGCCTGATCACCGTGGCGCCGCTGATCGGCTGCTACACGCTGGCCGCGTACCGCGGGTGGAAGGCAGGTGTGGCAGGCGGTTTGCTCACCGCGGTGGTCACCGTGCTCGCAGTCCGGTTGACGTTGAACGGCGAATGGTTCGGCGACCAGGTGTTCAACGCCGTCCCGCTGGAGGCCGCCGCGACCGCGTTGGGCGCGGCGGTCTTCTCCCACCGCGCCTTCGCCGCCGGCGCCCGCGACCGGGCCGAACGCATCGCCGAGGCCCGGTCCGACCAGGCCAAGCGGCAGGCCGCCGAAGAACGCCTGGAGATCGCCCGTGAACTGCACGACGTGTTCGGCCACACCATGGCCGCGATCAGCGTGCAGGCGGGCGTGGCCGTGCACGTGATGGAACGCAGGCCGGAGCAGGCGGCCGAAGCGCTCAACACCATCAAGCAGATCAGCGACGAAGGCCTGGCCGAGGTCAGTGTCCTGCTCGGCGCGATGCGCTCACCGGACATGCGGACCGCGACCGGCGGTCTGGCGCATGTGGACAAACTGATCGCCACGGCCGGTGTGCACGTCGAAGTGGTGACACGAGGGGACGACCGGACGGTTCCGGTGGCTGTCGACCTCGCCGCGTTCCGGATCATCCAGGAGTCCCTGACCAACGTCCGCAGGCACGCGAACGCCTCGAAAGTGCGGCTGGAACTGGTCTACGGCACAGCGTTGGAGATCATCGTGCGGGACGACGGAAAGCCGAAGCCCGCCACGAGTGGGCACGGCATCGAGGGCATGCGTGCGCGGGCAGCGAAGCTCGGTGGCACGCTGACAGCCGCCCCGCACGCCGACGGTGGCTTCGAGGTGCGTTGTGTGCTGCCGATCAGGGAGGGCCAGTGATCAAGGTGCTGATCGCCGACGACCAGGCGCTGGTCCGCGGTGGTTTCCGGGTGCTGGTCGACAACGAGCCGGACATGACCGTCGTCGGCGAGGCGGGGGACGGCGCCGCCGCGGCCGAACAGGCTGTGGCGTGCCGGCCGGACGTGATCCTGATGGACGTCCAGATGCCCGGGGTCGACGGGATCGAGGGCATCCGGCGGATCGCGGCCGAGCCGGCGCTGAGCGGTGTGCGGATCCTCATCCTCACCACGTTCGACGAGGACGACTACGTGATCGCGGGCCTGCGGGCCGGTGCCAGCGGCTTCCTGCTCAAGAACACCGACCCGGCGCAGCTGCTGCACGGCATCCGGGTGGTCGCGGGCGGTGAGGAGCTGCTGTCGCCGGGGATCACCCGTCGGCTGATCGCCCGCGCGGCCAAGCCGGACGCGGCGGTGAACCACGACGTGTTCGCCCAGCTCACCACGCGCGAACGGGAGGTCGTCGCGCTCGCCGCGCAGGGACTGGGCAACGACGAGATCACCCGTGAGCTGGTGATCAGCCCGGCCACGACCAAGACCCACATCAGCCGTGCGCTGGCGAAACTCGGTGCTCGTGACCGGGCTCAGCTGGTCGCGCTGGCCTACCGGTACGGCCTCGTCAAGGGCGGCGGAGAATAAAACAAGCACGCTTGCTTGTTTTAGGTCCGGCTGGCATGCTGGCGGCATGTCGGCGATCAGGATCGGCAACGCGTCCGGGTTCTACGGTGACCGGTTCGGCGCGGTGCGCGAGATGCTCACGGGTGGGCCGCTCGACGTGCTCACCGGCGACTACCTGGCCGAGCTGACCATGCTCATCCTCGGCCGCGACCGGATGAAGGACCCGAAACTCGGCTACGCCAAGACCTTCCTGCGCCAACTGGAAGACGGCCTCGGCCTGGCGCTCGACCGGGACGTGAAGATCGTCGCGAACGCGGGCGGCCTCAACCCGTCCGGCCTCGCCGACGCCATCAGGGAACTGGCCACCAGACTCGGCCTGGAGGTCAAGGTCGCGCACGTCGAAGGCGACGACCTGATCGGCAGGGCCGCCGAACTCGGCCTCGGCCAACCGTTGACAGCCAACGCCTACCTCGGCGCGTTCGGCATCGCGGAATGCCTGAAAGCCGGGGCCGACGTCGTGGTGACCGGACGCGTCACGGACGCGTCAGTCATCGTCGGCCCGGCCATCGCGCGCTTCGGCTGGCAGCCGACGGACTACGACCAGCTCGCCGGCGCCGTCGCGGCCGGGCACGTGATCGAGTGCGGCGCGCAGGCCACCGGCGGGAACTACTCGTTCTTCGCCGAACACGACATCCGCCACCCGGGCTTCCCGATCGCCGAGATCGAAGCCGACGGCAGCAGCGTGATCACCAAGCACGACGGCACAGGCGGCGCCGTGACCGTCGGAACCGTGACGGCCCAACTGCTCTACGAGATCTCCGGCGCGCGGTACGCGGGACCGGACGTGACAGCCCGGTTCGACACGATCGAGCTGTCCCAGGAGGACACCGACCGGGTCAGGATCAGCGGTGTCCGCGGCGAGCCGCCACCACCGTCGTTGAAGGTCTCGCTGAACACCCTCGGCGGCTTCCGCAACGAGACGGTGTTCGTGCTGACCGGCCTGGACATCGAAGCCAAGGCCGAGCTGGTCAAACAACAGCTCGTGTTCGCCAACCCACCGGCCGAGCTCAAGTGGACGCTCGCCCGCACCGACCGGCCGGACGCCGCCAGCGAAGAAGAAGCGAGTGCGTTGCTGCGGTGCGTGGTCAAGGACCCGGACCCGAAGGTCGTCGGCCGCGCGTTCTCCAGCGCCGCCATCGAGATCGCCCTGGCCAGCTACCCCGGCTTCCACGTCACCGCGCCCCCTGGTGACGCCTCGCCGTTCGGCCTGTTCAAGCCCGGTTACGTCGACGCGAAGCTGGTCGAGCACGTCGCCGTGGTCGACGGTCGGCGCATCCCCGTCCCGCCGGCGGCCGAGACGCTCGAACTGGCGCCCGCCGACGAACCCGCGCTCCCGGAACCGCTGACCGGACCGGTGAAGCGGGCACCGCTCGGCTTGGTGGCCGGTGCCCGCAGCGGCGACAAGGGCGGCGACGCGAACGTCGGCGTCTGGGTGCGTACCGACGAGGCCTGGCGGTGGCTGGTGCACGCGTTGACGGTCGACGAGTTCCGCAGGCTGCTGCCCGAGACGGCGGCGTTGCCCGTGACCAGGCACGTGTTCGGGAATCTGAAGGCGGTGAACTTCGTGGTCTCAGGCATCCTCGGCGACGGCGTGGCCTCGCAGGCAAGGTTCGACCCGCAGGCCAAGGCATTGGGCGAGTGGCTGCGGGCGCGGCACACGGACATCCCGGAGGTACTGCTGTGACGACGTTGAAGTCCACACTGGACACGGCGTCGGACGAGTACGCGGCCAACCGCGACTCGATGCTCGGCAAACTCGCCGAGGTGGACGCCGAACACGCCAAGGCGATCGCGGGCGGTGGCCCGAAGTACGTCGAACGGCACCGCAACCGCGGAAAACTCCTGGCCAGGGAACGCATCGAGCTGCTGATCGACCAGGACTCGCCGTTCCTCGAACTGTCCACACTCGCCGCGTACGGCAGCAACTACGCCGTCGGCGGCAGCGTCGTGACCGGGATCGGCGTCGTCGAAGGCGTCGAATGCATGATCATGGCGAACGACCCGACCGTGAAGGGCGGGTCGAGCAACCCGTGGACGGCCAGGAAGGTCGGCCGCGCGATGGACATCGCGGTGGAGAACCGGTTGCCGATGATCAACCTCGGCGAGTCGGGTGGCGCGGATCTGCCGTCCCAGAAGGAGATCTTCATCCCCGGCGGCCGGATGTTCCGTGACCTGACCAGGATGTCCGCCGCCGGGATCCCCACGATCGCGCTCGTGTTCGGCAACGCGACGGCCGGTGGCGCGTACGTGCCGGGCATGTCCGACCACGTGGTGATGGTCAAGGGACAGTCCAAGGTGTTCCTCGGCGGACCGCCGCTGGTGAAGATGGCGACCGGCGAGGAGTCGGACGACGAGTCGCTCGGCGGCGCGGAGATGCACGCCCGCACGTCCGGCCTCGCGGACTACTTCGCGGCGGACGAGCAGGACGCGATCCGGATCGGGCGGCGGATCGTGGCCAGGCTGAACTGGCAGAAGAAGGGCGCCACGCCCGCGCCGTTCGTCCCGCCGCGCTACGACGAGGAAGAACTGCTCGGCATCGTGCCGGGTGACCTCAAGATCCCGTTCGACCCGCGTGAGGTGATCGCCCGCGTGGTCGACGGCTCGGCCTTCGACGAGTTCAAACCGTTGTACGGCAGCAGCCTGGCGACCGGCTGGGCGTCGCTGCACGGCTACCCGGTCGGCATCCTCGCCAACGCCCGCGGCGTGCTGTTCAGTGAGGAGTCGCAGAAGGCGGCGCAGTTCATCCAGCTGGCCAACCAGTCGGACACGCCGTTGATCTTCCTGCACAACACCACCGGCTACATGGTCGGCAAGGACTTCGAGCAGGGCGGGATCATCAAGCACGGCTCGATGATGATCAACGCGGTGTCGAACTCGAAGGTGCCGCACATCTCGATCCTGATGGGCGCGTCCTACGGAGCCGGGCACTACGGGATGTGCGGACGAGCGTACGACCCGCGTTTCCTCTTCTCGTGGCCGAGCGCGAAGTCGGCGGTGATGGGCCCGCAGCAGCTGGCCGGTGTGCTGTCCATTGTGGCCAGAGCGGCGGCGCAGTCCCGTGGCCAGGAGTACAGCGAGGAGAACGACGCGGCCATGCGCGCGATGGTGGAGGCGCAGATCGAAGCCGAGTCGCTGCCGATGTTCCTGTCCGGCATGCTCTACGACGACGGCGTGATCGACCCGCGCGACACCAGAACGATCCTCGGGCTGTGCCTGTCCGTCATCCACACAACGCCAGTCGCCGGTGCGGACGGCTTCGGCGTCTTCCGGATGTGAGAGCGATGATCACAAGTGTGCTGGTTGCCAACCGCGGTGAGATCGCCCGGCGGGTGTTCCGTTCCTGCCGGGCGCTCGGCGTCGGCTGCGTCGCGGTCCACTCGGACGCCGACGCCCAATCCCCGCACGTCGAAGAAGCGGACGCGGCCGTGCGCCTGCCCGGCAACTCACCGGCGGAGACGTACCTGCGGGCCTCGCTGATCATCGACGCGGCCCGCCGAGCGGGCGCGGACGCGATCCACCCCGGATACGGCTTCTTGTCGGAGAACGCGGACTTCGCCCGTGCGGTGATCGAAGCGGGCCTGACCTGGATCGGGCCGTCGCCGGAAGCGATCGACCAGATGGGCTCGAAGATCGCGGCGAAGCAGCTGATGTCGGCGGCCGGCGTGCCGACGCTGTCCGAAGTAGACGAAGTAGGCGAGTCGGACCTGCCGGTGCTGATCAAAGCATCGGCAGGCGGCGGCGGACGGGGAATGCGGATCGTCCGTGCCTTGGCGGACCTGCGATCCGAACTGGAAGCGGCCCGCTCGGAAGCCCAGTCGGCGTTCGGGGACCCGACGGTGTTCTGCGAGCCCTACCTGGAAACAGGACGGCACATCGAAGTCCAGATCATGGCCGACAACCACGGCACAGTCTGGGCGGTGGGCGAGCGCGAATGCTCAATCCAGCGCAGGCACCAGAAAGTAATCGAAGAAGCCCCCTCGCCGTTGGTCGAGCGAACCCCAGGAATGCGCGCGAAGCTCTTCGAAGCAGCCCGCGCGGCCGCCTCGGCCATCGACTACACCGGCGCGGGGACAGTGGAGTTCCTCGCCGACGACCACGGCCGCTTCTACTTCCTGGAAATGAACACCCGGCTTCAGGTGGAGCACCCGGTGACCGAGTGCACGACGGGCCTCGACCTGGTGCGCCTGCAGATACTGGTGGCCCAGGGCGCCCACCTCGCAGCGGTGGCACCCCACACCACAGACCTGCCCGCCCGCTCGCAGACCGCCCCGACCGCAGCCTTCTCCGCACCAGCAATTCCCCAAGGGGACCCCCTGAATTCAACGCTACCGCAGGGGTCTGACAATTCCGGATCGCGCGCGGCAGAAGCCCAGCCGCAGCAGCACAACAGCCCCGGCGCAGCCTCTTCCGCAGCAGCAATTCCCCAGGGGGACCCCCTGAATTCAACGTTACCGGAGGGGTCTGACAATTCCGGGCCACCGGCGGCGCGGGGGCATGCGATCGAGGTGCGGCTTTACGCCGAAGATCCCGCGCAGGACTGGCGGCCGCAGAGCGGGGTCGTGCACCGGCTCGCCGTGCCCGGAGTGGGGACGGAGTTCGCTGTGCCCGCTGGTGCGGGGTTGCGGCTCGACAGCGGCGTGCGGGACGGGTCCGTCGTCAGTGTCTTCTACGACCCGATGCTGGCGAAGGTGATCTCGTTCGCGCCGACTCGGGACGAGGCTGCGCTGGGGTTGGCGGGTGCGTTGGCGCGTGCCGAGATCCACGGGTTGACCACCAACCGCGACTTGCTTGTGCGGGTGTTGCGGCATCCGGAGTTTCTGGCGGGCAACACGGACACCGCGTTCCTCGACCGGCACGGGTTGGCGGTGCTCGCTGAGCCGCTCGCCGACAAGGACGCCGAGGCCCTCAGTGCGTTGGCCGCCGCGTTGGCTGACGCCGCCGCGCGTCGTACCGCCGATGTGCCGAGCGGGTGGCGGAATGTGCCGTCGCAGTCGCAGCGGAAGGTGTACAGCACTGCGTCCGGGGAGGTGGAGGTCAGCTACCGGCACACCCGGGCCGGTCTGATTGCTGATGCTCACCCTGGCCTGCGGTCGCTCAGCGCTGAGCCGGGTGAGGTCGTGCTGGAGGTCGATGGCGTGCGGCGCGCGTTCCGGGTCGCGGTGTACCCGGATGTGGTCTGTGTGGACTCGTCGCTCGGGCCGGTCGCGCTCACGCCTGTGCCGAGGTTCACTGACCCGTCCGAGCAGACCGCCCCCGGGTCGCTGCTGGCGCCGATGCCCGGCACGGTCGTCCGGGTCGCGGTTTCCGAGGGTGACCAGGTCGAACAGGGGCAGTCGCTGCTGTGGCTCGAGGCGATGAAGATGGAGCACAAGATCATCGCGCCCGCGTCCGGCACGCTCACCTCACTGCCGGTCACCGCAGGTCAGCAGGTTGATCTCGGCGCCGTGCTGGCGGTGGTAACGCCCCCGGAATGAGTAGGTCTAGCTCCACTGGCCAGCGGCCTCCGACGTACCAGAATGGGACGCATGAGCTCACCGCGTCCGACCAGACTCCAGTTGTTCGGCTGGGCTGTGGCGTTGATCGGCATGATGGTCCCGCTGTACGTGCTGGTGTCGTTCTTCCTCACGTCACTGGGGCTGATCCTGATCTGGCTCGGGCTGCCGTTCACGCTCGCGGTGCTGACGCTGATGCGGAAGTTCACCAACTTCCACCGCGGGCGCGCGGGTTGGGTGCTCGGCACCGAGGTCGGGCGGCCCTACCGGGCCCGTGTGCCCGAGCACGGCCTGATCAAGCGTGTGTTCGCGATGCTCGGCGATCCCGCGACCTGGCGTGACTTCGGGTGGCTGTTCGCGCAGATGGTCGCCGGTTCCGCGTTGGCGATCACCAACGTGGCGCTCCTGGTCGGCGGCATCGGCCACATCACACTGGCCACCTGGTGGTGGGCGCTGCCCGACGACGCCGACGTCAACCTGGTCGGCTTCCTCTCGGTGCACTCGACCGAGTCCGCCCTGTACGCCGGCATCCCCCTCGGCCTGGTGTACATCGTTGTCTGGTACATCGCCTCACCAACCATGATGCGCGCGCAGGCGCGCATGACCGCGTCCTTGCTGGCGCCGACCGAAGCGGCACAGCTGGCCAACCGCGTTCAGGAACTGACAGTCTCACGCGCGGACACTGTGGACACGCAAGCCGCGGAACTCAGGCGTATCGAGCGCGACCTGCACGACGGTGCGCAGGCAAGGCTGGTGGCCCTGGGCATGAGCCTCGGCATGGCCGAGGAAACGGTGGCACGCGACCCAGCCGCCGCGCGAGAACTGCTCGCCGAGGCCCGCGCCGCCAGCTCGCAGGCCCTGGCCGAGCTGCGCGACCTCGTGCGTGGCATCCACCCGCCCGTACTGGCCGACCGTGGGCTCGAAGGCGCCATCCAGGCACTCGTGCTTGCCAACCCGTTGCAGACCGATGTGGACATCGACATTCCCGGTCGCCTGTCCGCGCCGGTGGAGTCGGCGGCGTACTTCGCCGTGGCGGAAACGCTGACCAACGTGGTCAAGCACGCGTCCGCGAGCAAGGCGTGGATCCGGCTGAACTACGAGGACGGCAAACTCGTCATGCTGGTCGGTGACGACGGTCGCGGTGGCGCCAACGCCAGCGACGGCACAGGTCTGCGGGGCATCGAACGACGGCTTTCCGCTTTTGACGGCACACTGGTGATCAGCAGCCCGCTCGGCGGGCCGACCGTCGTGGTGATGTCCGTGCCGTGCGAACTCGTCGCGGGGAACTGATCACGCTGTTCGTTCGTTGGCGGCGCACACAGTTCTGCGGCAACTGTGCAATGAGTGTGTTCGTTCCGTGTGGCCTCTGCTCCTAACGTGCTTTCGCCTGGGTGTCCCCGACATTGACACCCGGTTCCGCGAATCGAGGAGAACTGAGGCACGTGAGCACATACCCGACTACCCCATCGACCCACGGCGGCCAGGCCGTGGGGGCGCCGTCCAAGCCCGGGACGCTGATGGCGGCACTGGTCACGACGGCGCTCGCCGGACTGCTCGGTGTGATCAACAGCGTGTATGTCCTTGTCGTCGGTGGCAAGGAGGTCGCAGGCCAGCTGATCGCCAACGTCGCAGCGGACGTGACCGGGCAGGACGCCAACGAACTGGCGGTCAACGCGGCGAAGGGCATCGCGGGCGAGGCGCTGGGCGACCAGGTCGAGGGCAGGGCGTACCTGCTGCTGGTGCCCGCCGCGCTGGTGCTGCTGTTCGCGCTGATGATGAACAAGGCGTCCACCGGGATCCGTGTGACGGCAACGATCTTCGCGGTCATCACGGTCGCCGAGGCCGGCTGGTTCAGCCTCGACTACGGCAGCGCCGCACCGACGCTGATGGCCGTCACCGGCTGGGGCGCAGCCATCGTCGGGATCGTGGCCATCGTGCTGATGTGGCTGCCCGCCAACGGTCAGTACGCCAAGGCGCTCAAGCGGGCCTGATGCGACCGAGCTCGGGGGAAAGGCCGGACGACCGGAGGGGTGCGTCCGGCCTTTGGGCTGTGCGATGCCGGAACCCGCGGAGCCATGTGCCTTCGGGCAAGGGGGATGCGCCCGTTCCCGCACCGCCCTACAGCTGTCGTCTGTGAACCGCTCAGCGAACGGCGGCTTCCACACTCGGTTCAGGTGCGGGCGTCGTGAGGTTGAGCATGAGTTTCAGCAGCGTCGCGGTGTTGGTGTCACGGGGGTCGCCGAGGCGTTCGGCCTCGGCGCGCGCTTCCCGTGCCGCGACAGTGTCGTTCTGACAGTCGTAGGCGGCGGCCAGCAGACCGAGGGTGATCGTCGTCGCCAGGGTGCTGCCCATTTCGCGGTACTTCGCAAGGCAGTCACGCAGAACCGGGATCGCCTCACCGGCACGGCCGTCACCGACCCACGCCGCGGCGATCGCGCGGGTACAGGATATTTCCCTTGGCTGCTCGGTGAGCTCACGAGCGATGTCGCGTGCCTCCCGGAACGACAGCACTGATTCCTCGCGGATGCCGAGTCCAGCGAGCACAGCTCCCCGCGTACGCAGGCACTTGGCGAGCGACGAACGCGGGCCGACCGACCGCAGCAACGTGATCGCCTGCTGGACGAGTTCGTCGGCCAGTTCGAGGTTTCCGCCACTCAGCACATGACCCCATGCCTTGTCGTGCAACGCCATCGCCAGTTGCCTCGGCTCACCGAAGTCCTCGGCCAGCGCGAGCGCCTCGGCCTCGATCCGCGCCGCCTCCTCGGTGCGCCCGAGCCGGTTGAGCGCCGCGATCTGCGTGCGCAGCACGACTCCGGATGCGAACGGGTCGGCACGCAGTTCGACCCGAGCCGACTCCATCAGCTTGACCGACTGTTCCGACTGGCCGACCGCGATCAGGCACGCGGCCAGGTTCGTGTGCACCCACGCCAACGCCTCGCGTTCACCCAACGCGGCCAGCTCAGTCGCGGAGGCCTGGTATTCCGCTGTCGCGTTGTCGTAGTGCCCGCGGCAGTGCCTCAGCAACGCCAGTACGGACCTCGCACGCGCGGCGACTCGTGGATTCTGTTTTTCCGCCGCGTCCGCGATGCTCTGGTACGCCAGTCGCATGTCCGCGTAGAGCCCCTCGGACCACAGGTACACCGAAAGCCTGTCCATCAACAGCAGGGCATCGGTGTGCCAGCCCAGTGAGCTCATCTTCGGGATGCCGGTGAGCAGGTTCGCCCGCTCGGCGGCGAACCACGCCTCCGAGTTGGCGGTGAGCCGCTCGACGAGGTCGCTCGCCAGCGGCTGCGGGGGAATCGGCCCCCGCAACCGCGGCAGCGGGATCGTCCACGGCAGCCGGTGCGCCGCGACGTCCGCGATGCCGATGATGGCGTTGATGATCGTCCGTGCGCTGGTGTACCGCTCTCGCGTGCTGTCCTCCAGCTGAGCCCGTTCGAGCGCGAACACGCGCACGAGGTCGTGCAGCCGGTATCGCGGTTCGCCGGTTTCGTCGGTGCCCGTCGGCTCGAGCATGCCCGACTCCACCAGGTCCTCGACGACCGACCCGGTCGACTGGGTGTCGAGCAGCGTGAGGATCCGCCACTCCGGCAGGTCGACTGTGTTGATCAACCCCAGCCGTCGCAACGCGACCTGGGCCGTCGTCTTCAACCCGGCGTAGCTGAGCGTCAGGCTCGCCCGCACCTGCAGATCGCTGACTTCGAGCTCGTCCAGCCTCCTTCCTTCGTCCTCCAGCCGATCCGCCAGCAGCCCCAGCCGCATGTTCGGCCGCAGCGCCAGCCTCGTCCCGGCGATGCGCAGGGCGAGCGGCAGGTTGCCGCACGCCTCGGCGATCCGCACGGCGTCCGCGTGCTCCGCGGAAATCCTTGCCCGGCCGATGATCCGTTCGAGCAGGTAGAGCGCGTCCTTGTCGGTCAACGGCCCGACCGTGAGCCTGTTCGCCCCGGCCAGCCCGCTCAGCCGTTTGCGGCTGGTGATCAGCACCGCGCAGCCACGCGTGCCGGGCAGCAGCAGCCGCACCTGCTCGGGGCCCACGGCGTCGTCCAGCACCACCAAGACCTTGCGGTCGGTCAGCAGCCCTCGGTACATCGCCGCCCTCGCCCGCAGGTCGTCCGGGATGGCCGGACCGTTGACGCCGAGCCCGCGCAGCAGGTCCGCCAGTACGGCACCGGTGTCCCTCGGGTCGTCCACTCCGGACAACGACACGAACAGCTGCCCGTCGGGGAACACCGACCGCAACTGGTGCGCGGCGCAGATCGCCAGGCTTGTCTTGCCCGCACCCGGCTCTCCGTTGAGCACCACCACCGGGACACTGTGCCCACCCGGGTTGAGCAGACCGGTGACCTCCGCCAGGTGCTGCTCTCGCCCGGAGAAGTCCGCCGACACCGCGGGCAGCTGGCAGATCGGCCACGTCGGCCGGGGCAACGGTTCACCACCGCCCTCACCGCGCAGCATCGACGCGTGCAACCGCCGCAACGCGGTTCCCGGCTCGACCCCGAGCTCGTCGATGAGCATCGTCCTGGTCAGCCGGTACACGTCAAGCGCTTCCGCTTGCCGTCCCGAGTGTTGCAGCGCCAGCATCAGCTGCCCGGCCAGCCGCTCCCGCAACGGGTGCTCCGTCAACGCCGCCTGCAGTTCGGCCGCCAGCTCCGCGTGCCGCCCCGCCGCCAGTTCCGCGTCGACGCAGTCCTCGAACACCGCCAGCCGCTCCGACTCCAGCCTGCCCAGCTCGGCCTCCAGCGCGGGCACACGGATGTCGGCCAACGGGTGGGTTCGCCACTGCGCCAACGCTTTCCGGAGGTGAGCCGCCGCCTTCTCCGGCCGCCCGGCGCGCGCCTCGCTGCGCCCGCTGGCCGCCGAGTCCCGGAACACGAGGAGGTCGACGTCCTCCGTCGCGACCTGTAACCGGTACCCGCGTCCCGCCAGATCGATCCGCACTCCCGGAAGCCTCGCCCGCAACCGGGACACGTACGTGTGCAAGTTGGAGGCATACGACTTCGGCGGCAGCTCCGGCCACAACGCGCTGACCAACAAGTCAGTCGTCACCGGTCGGTTGGCGTGGAACAACAGCATGGCAAGGAGTACACGCTGATGTTCGCCTCGTAATCGAATCTCCCCGTCCGGGCCGGCCACACTCAGCGGCCCGAGCACACCGAATCTCACAGCGTCGTCGCCTTCCCCAGCAGATGGGCGGAGTGCAGCTTAACCACCACCCGGAGTGAATGCGCAACCAGGTATTTATTCCTACTGTGAAAGACCAACGTTCGCTGGTGGCCGGGCAAACCCGAAGCGGGCTCGCAATGCGCTTCCTGTCATGTTCGGACAGGCGGCGCCCCAATCGGCTCGGTGAGGTCGTCACCGTCGACTGCGCGAGCTCCGCCTCCGGCACCGGGCTGTCGGGTCTTCGTGGCGAATCGGCTGACTGTGCTTGGTGATTGATGGGTCGGCTATGGAGCGCTCCCAGCTGACTCCCTTCGCGTGGTTTCGATGTGTCGCACGGCGAGGTGCGCGCAGTGTTCGTAGATCTTGGTCATTGGCGGCAGGGGCGCCTCCTGTCGGTTGTGCGGCAGGTGTTCGGCGGGACTGGGCGAGGTCAGCGACCGTTAACACCGTGTTCGTCTCGATGGCGGGGCTTCAGCGACCTTGGCGGGCTCCCTTCGCGCGATGCCTTTGGTATACCGGGTTTTCGGCCGGGCGCGGACGGAACCGCGGATGACGGCGGCGGGCGCGGCGACCTCGCGTCCGTCACGACGAGCCCGGCACCGGGACGAACGCGTGCCCGGGCACGTCCGGGTCACAGCCGATCCGCAACAGCCGGGCGCGGATCGACCCGGTCGTCCGGCCGAAGTGCTCGGCCAGGATCCGGCGCAGCGCGGTCGCGCTGTGCGTGTCACCCGCCGACGCCCACCGGTCGAGCAGTTCGTCGTCCTGCTCCTTGGTCCACGGCGCCGACGCGTTCGCGGGCGTCGCGGCCGACCGTCCGCTCAATGTGGACAGTCCGGAGAGCACCTGGTTGATCAGCTTGCCGACGGCGGCGAGGTTGTCGGTCGGCAGCGTGAAGGACCCGCATTCGGTTGCCACGCCCGCCGGATCGCGGTCGGTGAGCGCGATCTCGACGCGCTGGCTGTCCTCGCCGCCCTTCGGCATGGTCGCCGCCCGGACGGTGTACTTGCGGCCGTTGGCCTGGATGTCCGCGCTGCAGTCGACGATTCCCATGGTGTTCCTCCCTGATCGGACTCGATGCGGGATCCGGTGAACCCCGTGGCCGACAGCATCGCGGGACCCACCGACAGTCCGGGGCGGCTGCCGTGCGGAACAGTCATTTCGTTTTCCGGTGTGAGCTGGGCGTTCAGGCGGGGTATCCCTCGATCGGGTGTACTTGCGGAGGCAGGCATGAAGCGACCGACCATCAGCGACATCGCCAGGAAAGCCGGGCTTTCCAAGGCGGCGGTTTCCTACGCGCTCAACGGCCGTCCCGGCGTGTCCGACGCGACCAGGCAGCGGGTCGCGGGCATCGCCCACGCGCTGGGCTGGCGGGCCAACTCGGCCGCGCTGGCGCTGTCGGCCGAACGGTCGGGCGTCGTCGGGCTGGTCGTCACGGGCGAGGTGCCGTGGCCGACTCTCGAAGGCGTCGAACGCCAACTCGCGGCAGCGGGCGTGACACTGCAGCTCGCGGTCACCGCCGCCGCCGAGGAGACGTACCACGACTGGTGGGCCTCCGGCCGGGTGGACGGCATGCTGCTGGTCGACCCGCGCCCGGAAGACCCGCGGATCGCGACGTTGAACGAGCTGGAAATCCCGACGGTGCTCATCGGCGCGACCCACCCGGCCATGTCCTCGGTCCTGGCGGACAGGACCAAGGCGTGCGACGAGGTGACCAGCTATCTCACCCAGCGGGGCCACACCAGGATCTGCCGCATCGCCTCCAGCCCGGACGGCGCCATGGCGGCCACACGCGCACTCGACGGCGTCACAGCGGCCATCTACGAAGACCCCATGGCAGCGGCGAAGGTCGTGGCGCACGCGGCGATGCTGAACAGGCGTATCCCCGCCGACCTGGCGGTCGTGGCCACGAGCGACTCGCCCGTGTGCCGGATGGTGTGCCCCCAGGTGACGGCGATCCAGCACGACCACGCTGCCGACGGCGCGCTCGCCGCCCGCCTGCTGCTCGGCCAGCTCAGCACAGGTGTCCCCGAACACCGCGTGACCAGCGCGGACAAACTCATCATCCGTGGAACGACCTAAGTGCATTGACCACGTTCGATACCGCTAGTGTCACGCACAGTGTCAATGTGGTGACAAGAGGGGCGGACGTGCACGGCGAGGAGTTCGAAGCCGGCCAGCGGGCTCGCGAGTGGTTCCACTCGATGACCGTGCCACCGGGAGCGTGGACGATCCTGCGGGTCGACGGCCGCAGCTTCTCGCGGTTCACCGAGCAGCGCTACGACAAGCCGTTCGACTTACGCTTCTCGCAGCTGATGACCGAAGCCGCGCGTGCGCTGCTGGTCGAGTTCGGCGGCCGCTACGCGTACACCGAGAGCGACGAGATCTCGGTGCTGCTCGACCCGGAATCGCAGATCTTCGGCCGCGGTGTGGAGAAACTGGTGTCGTTGTCGGCGAGTGTCACCGCCGCCGCCTTCACGCACGCGGTCGGCGAACCGGCCCACTTCGACAGTCGGGTGTGGATCGGCACCGGCCCGGCCGACGTCGTCGACTACTTCTCGTGGCGCCAGGCCGACGCGGCCCGATCGGCGCTCAACGGCTGGTGCTACTGGACTCTGCGCAAGGACGGCCGGAGCAGACAGGAAGCCACGAAGGCACTGGAAGGCGCGAACGCGTCGGCCAAGAACGAACTGCTGTACCGGCACGGCGTGAACTTCAACGAACTGCCCGCGTGGCAGCGCCGGGGCGTCGGCCTCTGGTGGGAGACCTACGAACGGCCCGGCTACGACCCGCTGCGGGAGATGCCGGTGACGGCGACCCGCCGCCGGGTGCGTGAGGAGCGGGAACTCCCGATGAAGGGACCCTACCGGGAGTTCCTCGCCGGCCTCATCGCCGTGAAACCCTGACTACTTCCCGAAACCGGCCCGCCGCAACGCGTCGGCCATCGATCCGCTCGCCGGCGTTTCGGTGCGCCGCTGCTGGCGCTGCTGACCGCCACCGCCGCCACCACCGCCGCGGCGCTGACCGCCGCCACCGCCGCTGCCCTGCTCGCGACGGCCGCCCTGCTGCGGCGCGGGCTTGCCGACCTCGTCGTCCAGGCGCAGCGTCAGGCCGATCCGCTTGCGCGGGATGTCGACGTCCAGCACCTTGACCTTGACGATGTCACCGGGTTTGACCACGTCACGCGGGTCCTTGACGAAGTTGCGGGACATCGCCGACACGTGCACCAGACCGTCCTGGTGCACACCGATGTCCACGAACGCGCCGAACGCGGCGACGTTCGTGACCACGCCTTCGAGCGTCATCCCCGGCTTGAGGTCGGCGATCTTCTCGACGCCGTCGGCGAAGGTCGCGGTCTTGAACGCCGGTCGCGGGTCACGGCCCGGCTTGTCCAGCTCGGCCAGGATGTCGGTGACCGTCGGCAGGCCGAACTTCTCGTCGACGAAGTCCGACGGCCGCAGTTTGCGCAGCGTCTGGCTGCCGATCAGCGACCGCACGTCGGTCTTGGTGGTGTCCAGGATCCGCCGGACCACCGGGTAGGCCTCCGGGTGCACGCTGGAGGCGTCGAGCGGGTCGTCGCCGTCGGGGATCTTGAGGAAGCCCGCGCACTGCTCGAACGCCTTCGGGCCGAGCCTGGCGACCTCCTTCAGCGCGGTCCGGGACCGGAACGGCCCGTTGGTGTCGCGGTGCAGGACGATGTTCTCCGCGAGGCCCTCGCCGATGCCGGACACGCGCGTCAGCAGCGGCGCCGAGGCCGTGTTGACGTCCACGCCGACCGCGTTCACGCAGTCCTCGACGACCGCGTCGAGCGAGCGCGACAGCTTCCCCTCGGACAGGTCGTGCTGGTACTGGCCGACGCCGATGGACTTCGGGTCGATCTTCACCAGCTCGGCCAGCGGGTCCTGCAGCCGCCGTGCGATGGAGACCGCGCCGCGCAGCGAGACGTCCAGGCCGGGTAGCTCAGCCGACGCGTACGCCGACGCGGAGTACACCGATGCGCCTGCCTCGGACACCATGACCTTGGTCAGCCGCAGGTCGGCGTGGGCCTTGAGCAGGTCGCCCGCGAGCTTGTCGGTCTCACGGGACGCGGTGCCGTTGCCGATCGCGATCAGTTCGACGTTGTGCTGCTTGCACAGGAACGCCAGCTTGTGGATCGACTCGTCCCACGCCCGGCGCGGCTCGTGCGGGTAGATCGTGTCGGTCGCGACGACCTTGCCCGTGCCGTCGACCACCGCGACCTTCACACCCGTGCGGAAGCCCGGGTCGAGGCCCATCGTCGCCCTGGTGCCCGCGGGCGCGGCCAGCAGCAGGTCACGCAGGTTCGCCGCGAACACGCGGACCGCTTCCTCCTCGGCCGCGTTGCGCAGACGCATCCGCAGGTCGATGCCGAGGTGCACGAGGATCCTGGTGCGCCACGCCCAGCGGACCGTGTCGGTCAGCCACTTGTCACCGGCGCGGCCCTGGTCGTCGATGCCGAACTTGGCGGCGATCCGGATCTCGTAGTCGCTCGGCCCGGTCGCGGGCTCGTCGGTCGGTTCCGGGCTGAGGTTGAGGTCGAGGATCTCCTCCTTCTCACCGCGGAACATCGCCAGGATGCGGTGCGACGGCAGCTTGGTCAGCGGCTCGGCGAAGTCGAAGTAGTCGGAGAACTTGGCGCCCTCCTCTTGCTTGCCGTCACGGACCTTCGCCGCCATGCGGCCGCGCGACCACATGTGCTCACGCAGCTCACCGATCAGGTCGGCGTCCTCACCGAAGCGCTCGACCAGGATCGACCGGGCGCCTTCCAGCGCGGCGGCGACGTCGGCGACGTTCTTGTCCGCGTCGACGAAACCCGCGGCGGTTGCCTGCGGGTCCAGTGCCGGATCGGCCAGCAGCTGGTCGGCGAGCGGTTCGAGACCGGCTTCGCGTGCGATCTGCGCCTTGGTGCGCCGCTTGGGCTTGTAGGGCAGGTAGATGTCCTCGAGGCGAGCCTTGGAGTCCGCTGTGCGGATCTGCTCGTCGAGCTCGTCGGTCAGTTTCCCTTGCGATCGCACCGACTCCAGGATCGCCACCCGGCGCTCTTCGAGCTCGCGCAGGTAACGCAGCCGTTCTTCGAGGGTGCGCAGTTGCGCGTCGTCGAGCGTGCCGGTCACCTCCTTGCGGTACCGGGCGATGAACGGCACGGTCGCGCCGCCGTCGAGCAGGTCGACCGCGGCCTTCACCTGGTGCTCGCGGACGCCCAACTCCTCGGCGATCCGCTGGTCTATCGACAAAGTCACGCCCAGCATTGTGCCCGCAGGTCAACGTGGCCAAAGGCAGGGGTGAATTTTACGCCCAGTAGGTTACTTCGCCGTAACCCACTGGGCCGGTGGCGCGTTGTGCCGGGTACATAACACCCAGTGGAGGGTATATGCGCAGCTCACGGCTGTTGACCCTGCTGACTGCCGTGGTGGCCGTCGGTGCTTTGTCCGCCCCTGTGTCTGGCGCTGCGACGTCATTCGGCGCAGACATCTCGTACCAGTCGATTCCCGGCGAGGGCGGTACGCCCATGCGTGGGTTCGTGGTGAAACCCACCGGGCGGGGTGACGGTCCGTTCCCCCTGCTGGTCATGCCTGCCAGTTGGAGCGCGCCCAACCTGGAGTACGTCGGCGCGGCCCGCAAACTCGCGGCCGAGAGCGGCGACATCGTCATCAGCTACACCAGCCGCGGGTTCTACGACTCCGGCGGCGAGATCGACGTGGCCGGGCCGGACACCGTCGACGACGTCAGCCGGGTGATCGACTGGGCGTTGGCCAACACGCCCGCCGACGTGAACAAGATCGGTGTCGCCGGGATTTCCTACGGCGCGGGCATCGGGTTGCTGGCCGCGGCCAACGACAAGCGGGTCAAGGCGGTCGCGTCGATGAGCACGTGGGCCGACCTGGAGGCCTCGCTGTACCCGAACGCGACGATCAGCCAGCTGTCCGCTGGCGGGCTGCTCGCGGCGGGTCAGCTGACCGGCAGGCCAGGGCCTGACCTGCGCAGGATCACCGCGGAGTTCCTGCAGGGGAAGATCGACTACGCCCGGCAGCTGGCGCCGTCGCGTTCGGCGAGCAGCAAGGTCGACCAGATCAACGCCAACGGCGCCGCGGTGTTCATCGCGAACTCGTTCCAGGACGCCATCTTCCCGCCGAACCAGGCGGTGGACTTCTACGACCGGCTGCGCACCCCGAAACGGCTGATGCTGCAGGGCGGTGACCACGCGACGTCCGAGCTGCTCGGTGCGGTGGGGCTGTCCAACGACGTCTGGGACACCGCGACGGACTGGTTCGACCGCTACCTCAACGGGATCGACAACGGCATCGACCGCACACCACCCGTTCAGGTGATGTCGGCCAATGCCGGGAAGTGGCGCGGCTACCAGAGCTGGGCGTCGGCCGCCACCACGACCGACACGGTTCCGTTGGGCGCCAAGACGTTCGTGTCCGGTGTCGACAGCGCGGCCAACAGCGGGATCCCGATCCTCAGCGGCGCTTTGCAGGGATACTTCAAGATCCCCGTCGGTGTGTTCATCCCCGCTGTCCTGAACGCCGGGGTGTGGCACGGCCCGGTCTACTCGCAGGCCACAACCGTTGTGGGCAAACCGAAACTCACCACGACCGTGAAGTCGGGCAACACCGGCACGACACTGGTGGCGTACCTCTACGACGTGGATCCGGCGGGTTTCGGCGCTCTCATCACGCACAAGCCCTACACGATCAGGGGAACCAAGTCCGCGACGATCGACTTCGCGCTGGAGTCGATCTCGTGGGACGTGCCCGCCGGGCACCACTTGGCGCTGGTGGTGGACAGCGCGGACCTGCGGTACACGAGCGAAAGCAAAGCGGGCCTCGTCAAGATCGACGGCACGCTGACGGTTCCGCGGCGGTGACGTGAGCATCGCGTTGGTCGCCGCAGCGGGCGACCAACGCGAGCCCTTCGGCACGCCTTGGCGGTACCGAACCACCTGAGCAGGTGGGCGAGCAGATCCTGCTGGTCCGCACCGGCACGCGCCACGCCGTCCGGCCACGGCAGCACGGCCGGCACCTCCAGTTCCGCGCCGACATCGGCAACGTGGTCGACGCGATCCGCCCAGCCCGCCACCGAAAGACCACCGGTCTGGTCGAGGAGCAGGCCACGGCCGCCGCGCAGCAACTCGTAGAGGCGTCCGCGTTTCACCGTGATGTCACGCAGCCGCCTGCCCAGCAGCTCGTGTCCTTCGCCGAAGTCGTAGCGCACGCCGATCGCGGTGATCTTCTCGATCAGGTACCTGTTCACCTCTTCGAAGTCCATCAGCTCGGACATCGACCTGCGCACGGGTGTTGGCCAGCACGTCGGCGGCCACGGGGTGCCGTTCGGCGTGGGAGGAGTCCAGCAGCCCGTCCGGCGCCCAGCCGTCGACCACGGCGGCCAGTTCGTCGTCCGGCATGGTCACCACCGCCTCGCCGATCAGCGTGTCCATTCCCGTCGGCCACGGTTTGTCCATACCGGCGAAGAACCCGCCGTTGTCGAACCGCCGGCCCAATGCGAGAAACGGTCCAGCAGACCGCGCTGGTCCATCACCTCGATGCTGCGCACGTGCAGTCCCATCGCGCGGACGACCTTGGCCGGTTCCGCGTCCCGTTCCAGTACGACCACGTGCACGCCGTGACACCCGATTCCCCGGAGACTGGCTGTGGCCGGGGAATTCTGCGACACGAACCGGGTCTTGCCGCAAGGCCCCCGGTGCGCTATATGTTGAAGTAGGCAAAGAGCGGGCGAACTCCTCGCCGAATCGCTTTCCGGGTGAAATCAGCTTGCCTGCAGGAAATCCGTGGTGAGGCGGGCCAGGTCCGCAGGCTTTTCCTGGAGCATGGCGTGCGTGCCGTCGAACTCGGTGACGCGGGCTCCGGCTGCCGTGAGATCGGCGAGGACGCCGCGGCGCATGGCGTTGTAATAGTCGGCGAACGGCTCCTGCGCGCTCATCAGCTTGGCGGCGACCACGGCGAGGTGCCTGGTGGTCAGGCCGTCGTAGAAGTCGTGCACCGAGCCGTCGTCGATCAACGGGCGGAGCGCCACGTGCTCCGGTGGCATCTGCTTGGCCATCTCGTCGAAGACTTCCTCGAGCTTGGCCTTCCACGTGGCAACCTCGTCGGCGGACAGGCCGGGGTAGGTCGACGGATGGCCGTGGCCGTCCAGGTTGACCACGCCTGGGCACTCGGGGTGGCGGTGGGCCCACTTGATGCCCAGCGCGCCGCCGAGCGAGTGCCCGACCACGGCCGGGTTGTCCAGGCCGAGCCCGTCGAGGTGGTCGAGCATCGCCTCCCATGTGCTCAGCCCGGTCAGGTCCGGTGCGGTGCAACGGAAACCGGGCATCAACGGGATGAAGCCGGCCCAGTCGTCCGGTCGTCCGCCCGCGCCGTGCAGCAGCAACAGGTCCCTCATGTGCTTCCCCTCTGCTGGATCCGTTCCCGGATGGACGTCACGGTGACGCCCCCGTCGGGATGGCGGGCGAGCTTGTTGCGGGTGACCAGGTCGTGTACGCCCTGTCTGGTGACGCCGAGCATCGCGCCCGCGAGCGAGTACGGGACCGCCTCGCGGCCCGGGTACCCCATGCGGAGCAAGGTGACCTGGCCCAACGGGGTTCGCCACCAGCCCGCTGGCGGGTTGAACGCCTCGTCGCTCGGGTACAGGGCGCCGATGATGCTCGCGACCGCGTACGTGCCGTTCGGCCCGTGCAAGCGTGCTGCCCATGACTCGGCGGCACGCTCACACCGCCCCCGCAACTCCGATACCGGATCCGTGCCGGTCGCCGGGTCTTCGGCGAGCAGGATCTCCAGCGGGTCCAGCAGACGGCTGTTCATGATCGCCATCAACTGCTGGACCAGAGGTCCGGTCTCGGACACCGGCCCCACCTCCTTGACGTCCAGTGTCAAGTACTTGACGGAAGGTGTCAAGTACCGATTCGCACCACCAGTTTGCCCTGTGCCCGACCGCTTTCCTGACGCTCGTGCGCGGCGCGGACCTCGTCGAACGGGAAAACCTGCTCGACCTCGACACGCACCTGGCCCGCGTCGACCAGGCGCGCGATCTCGGCCAGCGCGTGCCCGTCCGGCTCGACCAGGAAGGGGATGGCGGTGACGCCGCGTGACCCGGCGGCCGTGGCGAGCTCGTCCGAGACGCCGCCGGGCACAGCGACGACGATGCCGCCCGGTTTGAGCACACGGGTCGACCGGATCGCGTTGTCGCCACCGATCAGGTCGACCACGACGTCCTGGTCGCCGGTCACGTCCTCGAACCGGACGGTCCGGTAGTCGATGCCCTCGTCAGCGCCGATCTCGCGTAGCCAGTCGTGCTTGCCCGCGCTGGCCGTACCGGTCACGTGTGCGCCCGCGGCCTTGGCGAACTGCACCGCGAAATGGCCGACTCCACCAGCCGCGGCGTGGATCAGCACACGCTGACCAGCCTTGATGGGCACGGCGTCGTGCAGGATCTGCCACGCCGTGAGCGCGGCCAACGGCACGGCTGCTGCTGCGTCGTGATCCACGGTCGACGGTTTCAGCGCGAAGTGACGCGACGGCGCCGTCACGTATTCGGCGAATCCACCGGCCTGGCGCGGGAACCACGGCATCCCGTACACCTCGTCGCCGGGCTTGAGCGTGTGCACACCGAAACCGACCGTCTCGACCACGCCGGACACGTCCCAGCCGAGGATGAACGGTGGCTCGCCCAACACGCCCGCCATGCCGCCGCCCGCGCGGGTCTTGGCGTCAACCGGGTTGACACCCGCCGAGACCACCCGCACAAGCACTTCTGTCGGCAACGGTTCCGGTCGGGGGACGTCGACCTCCTGGAGGACCTCGGGGCCGCCGAATTCGTTCTGACTGATCGCTCGCATGGTTCGACGCTATCCACTGGGTCCTACTTTCCCGCAAGGGCGACTACTATCCCATGGGAAGCATGCAGCTAGGAGGTCCTTGATGTCGCTCTCGTGTCCAACGGGACAGCACGACAAGCACGACGTGTACGCAGCGCAGTGCCCGTGCCGCGGTGTGCTGGACCTGCTGGCGAACAAGTGGGCGGCACTCGCGATCGGCGCGATGGAGAACGGGCCGCAGCGCTTCGGTGAGCTCCAACGCCGCCTGGAAGGCGTCAGCCCGAAGGTGCTGACCAACACGTTGCGCCGGTTGGAGGACGCCGGGTTCGTCGATCGGACGATCTATCCCGCTGTTCCGTTGCACGTCGAGTACGCGCTGACCGGGCTGGGGCGCAGCGTCGCCGAGCCGTTGGCCGGGCTCCGTTCCTGGGTGGAGGACAACCTGCACCGGATCACGTCCCTATAGTGGGGACGCGTGGCCTTCGTGACGATCGAGCAGGGGCGGCTCAACGGGCTGCAGGGCGATGGATGTGTTGTTTGGCGGGGGATTCCGTACGCGCAGCCGCCGGTCGGCGAGTTGCGCTGGCGTGCGCCGATGCCGGTGTCTCGCTGGGCGGGAACGTGGCCTGCCACCGACTACGGGCCCCAGTCCCTGCAACCGCAGGAGATCGGTGTCGCGCCCGCACCGTCCAGTGAGGATTGCCTGTACCTGAACGTGTGCGCGCCGCAGGGCACGCCGCCGCCCGGTGGCTGGCCGGTGCTGTTCTGGCTGCACGGCGGCGGTTACCGGACCGGTAGCGGGATCCAGGCCGGTGAGGGGCAGGCGTTCGCGCGTGCCGGGATCGTCGTGGTGACGGTCAACTACCGGCTCGGTGCGCTCGGTATGACGTATCTGGCCGGAATTCTCGGCCCGTCGGAACAAGACGCGGGCGTGTGCGCCCTGCTCGACCAGATCGCGGCTTTGCGCTGGGTCCGCGGCAACATCGGCGCGTTCGGCGGCAATCCCCAGCGGATCACGGTCTACGGCGTTTCCGCCGGCGCGAAGAGCGTCGGCAACCTGATGGCGAGCCCGCTGAGCCGGAACACGTTCTCGCAGGCGATCGTCAGCAGCGGCGGTGATCACGTCGCCACTCCCGAGCAGGGCACCGCGATCGCCGCGCGGCTGATCCGCGAACTGGGCGGCACGCGCCACCTGCGGTCGGTGCCCGCCGAGGACATTCTCGCGGCGCAGGAGCGAATCCTGACCGGGATGTCGGCCGTGTGGCTGTGGCGCCCGACGATTCACCCGAAGGTGCTGCCCGCGATGCCGACCGCACTCGTCGCCGCCGGGAGCGCGGCCGGGATCCGGCTGATGATCGGCCACAACGGCAACGAGTCGGCGACGTTCTCGGCGTTTCTCGGCGACGAGGCGATCGCGCCCGCCGACGACGTGGTGACCGGGATCTTCGGCGACACGAGGGTACTCGACACGTACCGGGACACGCGTGGCGCGGACATGGCGAAAGCCGCTTTCATGAGCGACGAGCGCTACGGCATCCCGACGCAACGACTCGCCGACGCGCAGGCGCGGCACAGCCGCGTCTACCGGTACCGCATCGACATCGCGCAGCCCGGCGTCCCCGAGTTCCTCGACGGTGCGCACGGTATGGAACTGGGCATGGTGTGGGGGCCGCCCAAGGAGGTCTCCCTGCCCAGGGAGATCACCGCCGCGCAGATCCACGAGGCGTGGGTGAGTTTCATCGAGGACGGCATCCCGTTGCCCAGCTGGCCACCGTACGGCGAGACGCGACCGGTCATGGTCTTCGACGAGGACAGCCACGTCGAGTACGACCCGAACCGCCGGGAGCGCCTGGCGTGGGGCGACATCTCGTGGCAGCCCGGCGCCTGGTTCCGGTTCTAGCCTGGGTCGAGGCCCCTGGCGAGGCGCAGCAGTGCCTCACGCAGGCGCAGTGGCATTTCTCCATGGCGGACAAGGCTTTCGCTGAGCCACATCAGTTCGGCGATGTTGTACGCGGTGACCGGCCCGACCGCCGTGAGGTACTCGGCTGTGCTCTGCGCCCACATTCCTGTGAGCACAGCGACTTCGTGGTCCTCGCGGCCGAGCAGCCGGACCAGCGCGCCTTCCTGCGTGATTCGCCAGACGCCGGGTGCGGCCTTGCGGCCCAGTTCTCGTAATCGGTCTGACGCGGTCCGGATCTCCTCGGCCGCCAGCCTGCTCTCCCGCTCGAACACGTGTTCGATCTTCTGGGTTGGCGGGTGTTGTGGGCAAATCCGCGTAACCCCCGAGGGGGAGAAACGGCTGCTCAACGCGACAGTCGTGCTCGCACTGTCGTCCCGCCGCCCGCGATGCCCGTCGCCGCCAGCGCGATGATCGTGAACAGTCCCGCGGTCTCGGCTGAGGCCTCGTCGATGATGAGCGAACCGGACCGGCCGACGATGAAACCCGCGTACAGCAGCCAGCACTGCAAGCAGGTGGCCAGCGCGCCGATCACGGTGGTGATCGCCGAGACACCGGCGACGGCCATGGCGAGGGCGAACAAACCGATCTCGTGGCCGGTCGTGGCACCGGCGAGCGATGCGGCCAGGGTGGCGAGGATGCCCGCCGCGAAACCCGCCGCGGATCCCAGCGCTCCGGAGATCCTCGGCCATCTGTGCATGTCCTTGGCACCTCTCACCATTGGACTCACCCACGGCGGCCGGGTTGCGGCACCCGGCGTCGACGGGGCTTTGACGCGGTGGGCAGGTTCTTTTATGTCGTCTTGATCCCACCAGGTGGAAGACCCTGGTACGAGATCTACCCGATCGTGTGAAAGGGGAAGCGGTTACGCTGAGTTCGTCCCGGTGCGAACGAAGGAGATGGACATGAGCGCGACCGTCGGCGACCTGGTCGAGGATTTCGAACTGCCGGACTCGACGGGAACACCGCGGCGGCTGACCGAGTTCCTGGAGAAGGGCCCGGTCGTGTTGTTCTTCTACCCGGCCGCGATGACCAAGGGCTGCACGATCGAATCCTGCCATTTCCGCGACCTGGCCGCGGAATTCGCGCAGCACAACGCCCAGCGCGTCGGCATCAGCGCGGATTCGCCCGACAAGCAGCGCCAGTTCTCCGACCTGCACAGCTTCGACTACCCGTTGTTGTCCGATGTGGACGGTGTGGTCGCCGGGCAGCTCGGTGTCCGCCGCAAGCTCGGCATCGGCCCGCTGAAAACCCGCCGGATGACCTTCGTGATCGGCACGGACCGCAAGATCCTCGCCGTCATCCGCTCCGAACTGGACATGAACGGTCACGCGGACCGCGCGCTGGAAACCCTCGCCGCCCAGAACTGAATAAGCTGTCCCCGTGGCGGTGATCTTGGTGACGGGCATGTCGGGTACGGGGAAGTCGTCGGCGCTGAACGAACTGGCACAGCGCGGATACCGGGTGGTGGACACGGACACGGGCGGCTGGATCGAGGACCTCCCGCTGCCTGACGGCTCCGGCACGGAACCGCAATGGCGTGCGGACCGGATCGACGCGCTGCTGACCGAACACGAACGGTCGGGCGAGCCGCTGATCATCCAGGGAACGGTGTGGAACCAGAGCACGTTCTACCCGCGGTTCGACCACGTAGTGCTGTTCAGCGCGCCCTTGGACGTCATGCTCCAACGCATCGCCGGCCGGGACACGAACCCTTTCGGCAAGACCGCGGCGCAACGCGCCCGGATCACCGCCGACAAGGAAGAGATCGAACCGCTGCTGCGTGAATCGGCGACCGTCGAGATCGACACGAGGAAGCCCCTCACCGAAGTGGCGGATCAGCTGGCCGCCCTCGCCGGACCACCATCCCGGCACTGACGCTGCGCGGTGTTTCAGGACAAGGCTGCCTGCCGCGGAATGAGCTCCGTGTACGGGGATTCTTTGCCTCGCTGGAACTCCTTGGCGAAAGCGCTTTCGCCGATGGCGGCTTCCACAGCTGCCGTTATCCGGTCCACGTCGTAGCGCTGGCCTTTCGGCAATGGATGGCCGACGGATTCACGGGCCGCCGCTGCCGCGCCCAGCAGTCGTGCGGCTGAAATGTGGTTGCCTGCCTTGGCTTCTGTTCCCGCCAGGCCTTCCAGCGTCAGCGCCATCGCCCGCGGGTCGTCCGCGGTGCTGGCGATTCTGTGTGCTTCCAGGTGCAACGAAAGGGCTTTTTCCGTTTCACCCCGGTGTTCGGCTACGAACCCGAGTTCGGCGAGAATCAGCGAGCTGCCCAGTTCGTAGCGCTGGTTGCGGTGCCACGCCAGGACGTTCAGCAGGTGTTTCTCCGCCGTCGCCAGATCACCCGACTGGCGTGCGCCCAGTGCCAAACCGGTTTCCGCGTACATCTCAGCGGGTTTCAGACCGTGCTCCGCACCGATCCGCCGCGCCCGCTCGTGCAGGTCCCATGCCTTCGCGTGGTTCCCGCGCAGCATCTCGATTCGGCCGAGCCAGGACAGCTGGTAGGACACCTCCGGGTTCAGGCCGAGCTCTTCGGCCTTGTGCAGGCCGTCGAGGTGCACTTCGCTCGCACGGTCGTAGTCGCCCGCGATCTCGGCCAGCGTGCCGACGCTGAAGGCGACCTGGAGTTGCCCCCAGCGTTCACCGAGGCTGTCCAGCAGCTCGGCGCTCCTGGCCGTCTCACGGTAGGCGGCGTCGAAATCGCCGCGATAGCGATGCAGGTTCACGCGGTCGATCAACGCGACCGCGATCCCCCAAGTGTGGTTCAACGCCTCGAACTCGGCCAGCGCCTGCTTGGTCAGGCTCTCGCTCGGCGACACACCGCCCATGGTCGTGGTCACGTAACCGAGGAACCACAGCGCCATCGCACGGTCGGTCGGGTCCTTGATCTCGTGGGCCACGCCGAACGCCGTGTCCTCGACGACCTCGCCGGCGAGGATCGCGAGCCCGGCGTCCCACGCGAGCACCACCGCGCGCAGATCCGACGTCTCGCCGGGGATCTCCAGCACCTGGCGGATGGTCCTGCGGGCCTCGGTCAGGCGCCCGCGCAGGTACCAGTACCACGTCATCGCCTTGACCAGACGCAGAGCCAGCGGGGCTTTCTCCCGCAGCAGAGCGGTTTCCAGCGCTCTGCGCAGGTTGGCCGACTCCAGGTCGAGACGGTCAAGCCACTCGCGCTGCTCACTCGTGCGCAGCTTCGCGTCGGCCTGCTCGGCCAGGCTGACGTAGTACTCCGCGTGCCGCAGGCGCATCGCGTCGAGTTCACCTGCCTCCTGCAACTGCTCGACGCAGTACGCCACAACGGATTCGAGCAGGCGGTACCGCGGTCCCGCGCCGCTGACCACCAGTGACCTGCCGACCAGGTCCGCCACGTGGGTCAGCACGTCCTCGGGACGCACCTCGCCACCGGCGCACAACGCCTCCGCCGCGGCGAGGCCGGCACCCTCCACGTGCACAGCCAGCCTGCGCAGGACCACCTGTTGTTCGGCCGACAGCAGCTGCCAGCTCCAGTCGATCATCGCCCGCAGCGTCCGCTGCCGCGCCGGTCCGCCGCGGCTTCCGCCGCCCAGCACACGGAAACGGTCGTCGAGCCGGACGAGCAGCTCGTGTGTCCCGAGCGCGCGGACCCGGGTCGCCGCGAGCTCCAGCGCGAGCGGGATGCCGTCAAGGCGACGGCAGATCGCCGCGATGTCGGCCGCGTTGCCCGCGTCCAGTGCGAACCCGGGCGCCGTGGCAGACGCCCGCGCCACGAACAGCTGCACGGCACTGAACGCGCGCACGTCGGAAGCGGCCACGCTGGCCGCGCTCGGCACGTCCAGCGGCGGCACGTTCCACACCACCTCGCCCGTCACGCCGAGCGGTTCCTGACTCGTCGCCAGGATGCGCAGCCGCGGCACTGCCCGCAGCAGCCGGGCCGCCATCGTGGCGATCGGCTCGACCAGGCCTTCGCAGTTGTCCAGCACGAGCAGGACGTCCTTGGCGGACAGGTACTCGGCCAGCCGGTCGAACAGCGCCCCGCGTTCCTCGTGGATCCCGAGCGTGGCCGCGGTGACCTCGGCGACGAGGTCGTCACGCGGGCAGCTCTCGGGCGTGCCGTGCTGGTCGAGACCCGTGAACTCGACCAGCCACGCCTCCGGCACCTGCCGCGCGGTCTGCAACGCCAGCCGTGTCTTGCCCACGCCACCGGGACCGGTGAGCGTCACCAGCCGGGTCTCGCCGATCAACGACAGCACCGACTGCACGGCCGTGTCCCGGCCGACCAGGTCGGTCAACGGCTCGGGCAGGTTCGTCCGCACCGCGGACCGGACCCGCACGTCCAGCGCCGGGTCCTGCCGCAGGATCCTCGAATGCAACTCGACCAGCTCGGGACTGGGCGTCAAGCCCAGCTCCTCGTCGAGCAACGCGACCAGCTGCCGGTAGCTGTCCAGCGCCTCGGTCTGCCTGCCCGCGCCGTACAGCGCACGCAGCTGGAGGCCGCGTAACCGCTCGCGGAGCGGATGCGCGGCCACCAGCTCGGTGAGCTCACCGGCTGCCAGGCCGTGCTCGCCCAGCTCCAGCCGCGCCGAGAACCACTCCTCGAACGCGGCCAGCCGTTCCTCGGTGAGCCGCTGGATCACGGGGACCGCGAACGGCTCGTCCGCGAAGTCCGCCAGCGCCGGGCCCCGCCACAAACCCAACGCGCCGGACAACAACGTCGCCCGCGTCCGCGGATCGGCCGCGTCGCGCGCACGCGCGGTCAGCTCCCTGAACCGCGCGACGTCCACATCGACCCGCATCACGTAGCTGCCCGAACGATGCGACACCAGCAGCCGCCCACCCGGCTCCGCGTCCTCAAGCGCCCTGCGCAGCTGCGAGACCTTGGTCTGCAGCGTGTTGGCCGGATTGCCCGGCAGCCTGTCGCCCCACAGGTCGTCGGCCAGCCGGTCGACCGGGATCGGCCGTCCTTCCTGGACGAGCAGGTCCGCCAGCAGCACGCGGACCTTCGCCTCGGGCACGCGCACCTCGCGCCCGTCAGCGGTCCACACGGCCAGCGGCCCCAGCACCCCGAATCTCACATTTCGAAGGTAGCGGGTGCCACCGACAGTTTCCCGTGCGCGGACCCGCAGCGATCCGTGCGCGGCGCCTCGCAGAGTGGGGACATGCCAGATCTCAGCAAGCCCGCGGTGACGGTTCTCGGGCTCGGCGACATGGGAAGTGCCCTGGCCAGGGCGTTGCTCAAGGCCGGATACCCGACGACTGTGTGGAACCGCACACCAGAGAAGGCGAAACCGCTGGTCGAGGCGGGTGCGACACATGCGCCCACGGTGGCCGACGCGGTAACCGCCAGCAGGCTGGTGATCGTCTGCCTGCTCGACTACAAGTCCGTGACCGACGTGCTCGACACCGCACGCGACGCACTCACCGGCAAGGTCCTGGTCAACCTGACCAACGGCACGCCGGGCCAGGCCCGCGAGCTGGCCACGCGCTATGACGTCGACTACCTCGACGGCGGCATCATGGCCATCCCGCCGATGATCGGAGCGCCTCCCGCGTTCGTGTTCTACAGCGGCTCACGCAGCGCCTTCGACACGAACAAGCAGGTGTTCGAAGCGTTCGGTGGCACGAATTACGTCAGCACCGACGCGGGGTTCGCCGCGCTGTACGACATCGGGTTGCTGAGCGGTATGTACGGCATGTTCGTCGGAGCCCTGCACGCCCTTTCGCTCGTCACCTCGGCGGGCGTCCCGGCGCAGGAGTTCGCGCCGCTGCTCAAGCAGTACGTCAGCGCGATGCTCGGGTCCATCGACGGTATGGCCGAACAGATCGACAAGCAGGACTACGCGATCGACGTCGTGTCGAACATCGGCATGCAGTCCGAGGCGTACGTGAACCTCACGCTGTCGGCCGAGGAGCTCGGGATGAGCCCCGAACTGCTGGCTCCGCTCGGCCCGCTGATGGCGCGCCGGGTCGCGGACGGGCACGGCCACGAGGACATCGCCGGTGTGGTGGAAATCTTGAAGAAGGGGAAGAAATGATCACAGTCATCGGCCTCGGACCGATGGGTCAGGCGATGGTCCGGAGCCTGCGCAAAGCCGGCCAGGAAGTCACGGTGTGGAACAGGACCGCGTCACGCGCCGAGGGCCTCGGCGCCACGATCGCGCCCACCGTCGCCGAAGCGCTGGCGGCCAGCGAGCTGGTGATCCTGAGCCTGACCGACTACAAGGCGATGTACGACATCCTCGGTGGCGAGACCATCGGGGGCAAGGTGATCGTCAACCTCAGCTCGGACACGCCCGACAAGACCAGGGCGGCGGCGCGGTGGGCCGAGGAGCGCGGCGCGACCCTGATCGGCGGCGGCGTCATGGTCCCGGCCGAACTGGTCGGCACCGACAAGGCGTACGTGTTCTACAGCGGCCCGGAGGACCTCATCCGGCAGTACGAGCCGCAGCTGGGGATCATCGGCGCGGTGAGGTACGTCGGCACGGATCCGGCACTGGGCCAGCTGTTCTACCAGGCGCAGCTGGACATCTTCCTGACCGCGCTGGCGTCCTACCTGCACGCCACCGCGCTGGTCGAGGCAGCGGGCGTGCCCGCGGCGGAGTACCTGCCGTACGCGGTGGAGAACTTCGACATGGTGTCGTACTACCTGCCTGAGGCGTTGAAGCACATCGAGGAAGGCAAGTACCCCGGCGACGCGGCCAACGTGATCATGATGGGCGCCACGGCCGACCACATCGTCGGGGCGAGCAACGAGTCCGGTGTGGACTCAGCGCTGCCGTACGCGGTGAAGTCCATGTACGACAGGGCGATCGCGAAGGGGCACGGCCGCGACAACTGGACCAGCCTCTACGAGGTGGTCAAGTCGGCAGCCGCAGATCGTCCGGCACAGGGACGTTGAGCGCGGTGAGGAACTCGGCGGTCTTGGCTTCGACGAAGGACTCCACCTCGTCTTCGTCCTCGTCGTCGCCCCACTTCTCCGGATCGTCCTCGGCCAGGAAGTCGACCAGGTCGTCCGATGTGACCGGGGACACGCCGAGTTCCTCACGCCAGGCGGCGAGCCCTTCGGCCTCACGGGCGACGTCCGTCGGGTCCGAGGCGTTCTCGTCGTCGAAGTAGACCCGGGGCGTGACACCGATGTAGGCGACACCGGTGCCGGGACCGGGCGGGTGGTAGCTGATGATGGCGATGTCGCTGTCATGGACGTCGACCATCAGCCACGGCCCGGTCGATTCGGGCCGGATGTCGGCGTCGTGCGCTGTCCACGAGTCGCCGTCGTACAGATACGTACCGAATAACCCCACCGCAGCACCCTAAGCGGCGGCCCGCCCAGTCTCAACATCCGGAAAATCACGCGCGCTGGTACTCACCGGGAGTGATGCCGTAACAGCGGCGGAACCACCTGGTCAGATGGGCCTGGTCGGCGAATCCGGCCCGGCTCGCGGCCTCGGCCGGAGAGATGCCCGCGACGATCAGGCGGCGAGCCGCGCGCAGGCGGAGTTGCCGTTGGTAGTCACTGGGAGACATGCCGTAGGCGGATTTGAACGCCCGGTACAACGCGAACCGGCTGCACCCGGCCGCGTCCGCGAGGTCGTCAGCCCCCAGCGGCTCGAGGTACGCCTCGTCGAGCAGGTCACGGGCACGCCGGACGTTCGGCAACACCGGCGCCGCCTCGGCGGACGGGTGCAGCGCGGCACGGCGAACGAGCGCGGCGACGGTGTCGGCGAGCGCCTCGTCCTTGGCCAAGGCAGTCGCAGACGGGGACAGACTGCGGTACATCCGGTCCAGCGCGTCGGCCAGGACAGGGTCGTACAGCACGGGTTCGGCGAACAGCGGCAACCCGGCCGGTCGCCCAGCCTGGTCGGACAACACGTCGGCGATCAGCGACGGGCCGATGTGGATGATGCGGTACGTGAAGCCGAGTTCGTGCCCGGCACGCCCGTCGTGCGGCTCATCCGGGTTGAACGCCATCACCATGCCCGCCGCGCTGGTCCGGCGTGACCCCCGGCAACCGAAGACCTGCGCGCCGAGTTCAGTCAGGCCGAACGAGTACGTGTCATGACTGTGCATGTGATAGCTGTGCTGGTCGAAATGGGCGTGCATCGTCTCGACCGGACGATCGGCCATGCGCTGGTAACGGACCCACTCCACGGTTCCATTGTGCCTCGCGCACGAGCGTTCAAGACCCAACCGTGAACACCGCACAGGATGGCCACTGTGCGTACGTATCTGATGCTCGTGCTGGTCATGGCGTTCTGGGGGAGTGCGTTCGCCTTGTCGAAGATCGCGGTGCACGACGTGCCGCCGCAGGTCGCGTCGTTCTTCCGGTTCGGGCTCGGCGCGGTCGTGCTGCTGGTGTTGCACAGCGTGTTGGTCCGCAAGCGGGTCGGCGGCCCGGACCTCGGCAAGCTCGCGGGCCTCGGCGTGGTCGGGATGTTCGCGTACAACTCGTGCTTCTTCCTGGCGCTGTCGCTCGCGCCCTCGGCGGACGGCAGCGTGATCATCCCGGTGTGCTCACCAGTGATCACGGTCGCGGTGACCGCGCTGATGGGAAGGCGGACGTTGACGGTTCGTTCGGTGAGCGGCCTCGCGATCGCGGTGGCCGGAGCCGCGGTGTTCTTCGTCGGCATCTCCGGAGGCGGGTCCGGCCGGATCCTCGGTGACCTGCTGTTCCTCGCGGCGGCCTGCTGCTGGGCGACGTACACGATCTGCGGAGCGCCCCTGCTCGGCCGATTGCCCGCGCTGACAGTCACGACGTTCGCGGCGGCCGCGGGCGCGTTGGGGCTGGGAGCACTCGCTGTGCCGTTCTTCGCCGACGTCTCATGGTCCACTCTGGACGCTGGCTTCTGGCTCAACCAGGCCTACTTGGCGACACTGCCGACGGCGTTGGCGTACGTCATGTACTACCAGGCAGTCGGCCGCGTCGGACCGGCGACGGCATCGTCGGCGATGTTCCTCGTGCCCGTGTTCGGCCTGCTCGGATCGTGGATCGTGCTGGGTGAGTCGATCACCCCGGTGCAGGCGGTCGGCGCAGCGGGGATGCTGGTCGGGGCGTGGTTGGCGACCATGGGCGGCGGTGCCGTGCGCAAGCACCGCCGCCCAGTCCAGGTGGCCAGCGCCTCGGCGTGACCCATCGAAAAACGCGAAGCACCTCAAACCGACGGTGCCACCGTCAAATCCACTTGTCCACAACCGACCAGTAACCCCCTTGACCAGCCGTCACCCCGTTAGACTGGAGCAGGGACGCCCCCCGGGTTGGGTGGGGGACTGTTTGTATAGGTGTAGGGGTTTCAAAGGTTTCGGTGTTCGGCTCGCGATGGTTTGCGTGTGGGGCGGACTGGCGCTGGGGTTCGCTTGTGGTGCGGACCAGCCGCCCACGGTTTGCGCGAAGGGCTGTCCGGTCGGTTGAGTGACACTGAACTCGCAGCGGTGAGTGTGCCAGCGCGGACCGGGCCGCTATGGCTTGGGCAAAGACCGCCTAGCCGGTCGAGCGGTAGCCAGCCCTGAGCGGTGAGCGCGTTAGCGCAGATGTGGGCTTCGGGGGTGCTCCTGCCCGTCGGCCTGGGCGTAGCCCAATCACACGTGTCCAGAGGTCCGCCTGCGTTTGTCGCGGGCATCAGCGCAGGCACAACGGGCCTCTTGACGCGTGTGGTTGCCTCCGGCAGGCCGTCGGGCAGGAGCGCCCACGCCTTCTCAGTACACGCATCAAGGTCTCGGCTGTGGTCTGGAAGAACACCCACCGCCGCCTCCTGCCTTGAGGTCTGCCTCCCGGCGAGGGACCCGCTTGTTCCGTGCTCACATCCCAGCTATGACCCGGTGTGTCGAACGCTGCGGTTCAGTGCACGGAACAAGATGTCCCTCGCCGGGAGCAGACCTCGGGGCAGGAGCGGGTGGCCGGTGTCCTTCGTCTCCACAGCCCCGGCCCCAGGGGTGTGTCCTTCGATGCGCGGGCGCTCCTGCCCGACGACCTGCCCGGAGGAAACCACGGACTGTCAAGAGGCCCGTAGGGCCTGCACTGATGCCCGCGAGAAACGTAGGCGGACCTCCTGACAGACCGTGGTTGGCGTAGCCCAGGCCGACGGGCAGGAGCACCCCCGAACCACCCCTCCGCGCTGGCGCGCACACCGCTGCGGGACGGTCTGCGCTGCTTGGGCGCGAGCCGCTCGGGGCCGGTTCTGCTCTGGCGCGCGGGCCGCTGTGGGCTGGTTCTGCGCTTGCGCATAAGTCGCCAGCGTGCAACACGAACAGGCCGTCCAACCTCTCGCCGGTACTCGCCTATGAGATCTTTGTGTAGGTATCAGTGCGTTAGAAGGGGGAGTGTCATGGCAAGGCAGAACATCTCTTCGGGTGGTCGTTTCGAGCCGGTTTTCGGTTATAGTCGGGCGGTTCGCGTTGGCAATCAAGTGTTTGTCTCGGGCACCACCGCTCGTGATCCGCACCTCGACGGAACTGACGCCTATCAGCAGGCCAAGGCTGTTCTTGACATCATCAACGCCGTGCTGGCGGAGGCTGGTTCCAGCCCGGCTGCCGTTGTGCGGACGGTTACTTACGTGACCGACATCGGTGATGCTGAGCTCGTTGCCAAGGCGCACAGCGAGGTTTTCGGTGATGTGCTGCCTGCTGCGACCATGGTTGAGGTGTCTGGTCTCATGGATCCGCGGATGAAGGTGGAGATCGAGGCGCACGCGGTCGAGGAGTGATTCACCGCGCGCCGCGGGCGTATGCGGCGTCGAAGGCTTGATCGCCGATCGCGCGCCGGGCGGTCGCGGTGATTCTGTCTACATCGGACCGCTCGGCTGCGGGTAGTGGCGCGCCGGTGCTTTCCCGCGCGGCTGCTGCTGTGCCGAGCAGTTCGGCCGCTTTGGTGGGGGCGCCGTTGAGTGCGTGTGCTCCTGCCAGGCCTTCCAGGGCGAGTGCTATCGCGCGGGGGTCGCCGGTTTTCTCTGCCCCCGCCAGTGATTTCCTGTGCAGTTCGAACGCTGCGTCGGCGTCGCCGCGCAGTTCCGCCACGAATCCGAGTTCGGCGTAGACGAGTGCGTCGCCGGGCGGGTGGTCTGATTTGAGCTGCCATTCGACCATGGCGGCCAGGTGTTTCTCGGCGAGGTCGAGTTTGCCTTCCCGGCGGGCGCCGAGCGCCAGGCCGAACTGGGCGTGCACCACGCCAGGCTCGTAGGAATGCTCGGCGGCCAGCCGCATCGCCCGCTCGTGCAGCTCCCACGCGGCGGCGTAGTCACCGGCGAGCAGGCGCAGGCGGCCGAGACCGGTGAGCCGCTCGGAAACGTCAGTCCACAGGCCGAGTTCCTCGGCGATGCGCAGGCCGTCGGTGTGCAGCTGTTCGGCGTGTTCGTAGTCGCCGGTGATTTCGGCGAGGGCGGCCAGTGGGGACACCACTTGCGACAGGCCCCAGCGGTCGCCGATCTCCTCCAGCAGCCGCACGCTCCGTTGCCCGGCCGTTTCCACAGTCGCCAGATCCCCGCGCAACAGCGCTTGGTCGGCACGAACACCGAGCGCCACCGCCTCGCACCACGGATCGTCCGACACCGCCGCGAGGGAACGGGATATCAGGTCCTCACTCGCGGTCAGCTCCCCGGCCACGTACAACGCGTAGCCGAGAAACCATTGCGATCGTGGGAACTCGACGGCGTCACCGTACGGTTCATACGTGCGCAGAGCCGCTTCGCACGCGGCCACGCGGTCAGTTCGCTGTCCTGCAAGCAGATCCAGGCCGAGCTGCCACACCTGTGCTTCGGCGCGCAACGCGGGCGAGCCGCCCAACGCCAGTGCGGCGGTCAGGGCACGGGTCGACTCGCTGCGCCTGCCGCGCAGGAACCAGTACCCGGTGAGCGCGTTGGCGAGCCGCAACGCCGGATCCGCGTCGCCGTCACGGAGCATGCCGTCCAGCGCGGCACGCAGATTGGCCGATTCACGGTCCAGCGTCGCGATCCACTGCCGCTGACCAGGACCGTAGAGCTCGTCGGACGCCTGCTCGGCCAGCCGCAAATACCAGGCCTGGTGGCGGCCACGGGTTGCCGTGTCCTCGCCTGCCTCGGCGAGGCGTTCGGCGCTGTACTGCGCGACGGACTCCAGCAGGCGGTACCGCGGCTGAGGATCGTGTGCGACGACGACAAGGCTACGCTGGGCCAAAGTTGTGAGCTGGTCGAGCACATCCAGTCCGCTCACCGCCTCGGCGGCGGCCAGTGTGCAGCCATCGACGTGCACGGAAAGCCTGCGCAGAACCGTTTGTTCCTGCTCCGACAACAGGCCCCAGCTCCAGTCGAGCACCGCGCGCAGTGTCCGCTGGCGCGGTGGAGCGTCACGGTAACCACCGGTCAGCAAACGGAACCGGTCATCGAGCCTGGCCACCAACTCGGCCACCCCGAGTACGGGTACCCGCGCGGCAGCCAGTTCCAACGCGAGCGGGATGCCGTCGAGTCGTCGGCAGAGCTCCGCCACAGCCGAGTCCGCGGAGATGCTGTGGCCCAACGCTTTCACACGGTCGGTCAGCAACCGGACGGCATCCGGTTCGTCGAGCGGGGGCACGGGATACCGCACCTCTCCTGGCAGACCGAGCGGTTCCTGGCTGGTGGCCAGCACGCGCACACCAGGAGCCGTTCGCGACAACCGTGACACCAAATCCGCGACCTGAGTGACCATGTGCTCGCAGTTGTCCAGGACAAGCAGGAGTCGCTTGTCGCGCAACGCCGTCAGCACCAAATCGGCCGGCGCGAGTTCCTTGTACTCACGGACACCCAACGCGGCGAGGACAGCTTCGGCGACCGAACCCGCCGAGGCCAGCTCGACCAGCCACACACCGTCCGGCATGTTCACGCGGCGAGCGGTTGCGAGCGCCAGGCGTGTCTTGCCGACCCCACCGGAGCCGGTCAGCGTGACGAGGCGTTCCGCGTCGAGCAGCGCGCCGACGCCGGCGAGTGCCGAGGCGCGGCCGACCAGCACCGAGACGTCGGCGGGCACGTTGGTCCGTGCCTTGGTCAGCGCGGTGTCCTGCCGGAGGATCTCCTGGTGGAGCCGCACGATCTCCGGGCCGGGATCGATCCCCAGCTCGTCGCCGAGCCGTCTGCCGAGTTCCCGGAAGCTCGCCAGCGCCTCACTCTGCCGCCCAGCCAGGTACAGGGCACGCATGTGCACCGCGCGCAGCCGCTCGCGCAGCGGGTGCTCAGCGACCAGTTCGGCGAGCTCGCCCAGGTCCCATTCGGTGAGAGCCGCCAGCCGGTCCTCGATCGCGGTGAGCCGCTGTTCGGTCAGGCGCGTGATGACGGGCTGTGCGAACGTCGAATCCGCGAAGTCCGCGTACGCCGGGCCACGCCACAAGGCGAGCGCTCGGTCCAGCAGGTCCACCTTCGCCCGCACGTCGGACGTGGACCGGGCCTGTGCGGTCAGCGTGGCGAACTCGGCCGCGTCCACGTTCCCGGCGAGCAGCCGGTAACCCGCGGGCGTGGATTCCACGAGCGTCCGGTCGCCCAACGCGCTCCGCAGCTGGGCGACGCGCACCTGCAGCGCGGCAGCCGGATCACGCGGCGGTCGCGTACCCCACAGGTCCTCGACCAGCCGGTCGGCCGAGACCGGTTGTCCCTGGTGAACGAGCAGGTCGGCGAGGAGAAGACGGACCGCGGCGCGGGTGACCGTGATCGGCTCACCGTCCGGAGCGTGCACGGTGAGCGCCCCGAGCACGCCGAATCGCACGGTTCAGAACAATAGCTTGGTAAGTCGTTGGTAGGCGGTCGAGCGCACGCTCGCGGCATGGAGACAACTGTGTCCCGGGCGGGTGCCCGGGAGTGGCTCGGTCTCGCCGTGCTGGCTTTTCCGACACTGCTGCTCGGCATGGACGCGACCGTGCTGTACCTCGCGATGCCGCGCCTCGCCGCCGATCTGCGGCCCACCGACACCGAGATGCTGTGGATCGTCGACAGCTACGGCTTCCTGATCGCCGGCTTCCTGGTCACGATGGGCACGCTGGGGGACCGGATCGGCAGGCGCAAGCTTCTGATGATCGGCGGGACCGCCTTCGCCGCGGCTTCGGTGCTCGCCGCGTTCGCCCCGGATCCGCTGTTGCTGATCCTCGCCAGGGGCCTGCTCGGTGTCGCCGGGGCCACGCTCGGTCCGTCGACGTTGGCGCTGATCAGCACGATGTTCCCGGCTGCGCAGCGCGGCACCGCGATCGCGCTGTGGGCCACGTGCTTCTCGGCCGGGATCGCCGTCGGGCCGATCGTCGGCGGGCTGCTGCTGGAGTGGTTCTGGTGGGGCGCGGTGTTCCTGCTCGCTGTGCCGTTCATGGCCGTGCTCGTGCTGTCGGCGCCTGCCCTGCTGCCGGAGTTCCGCGACACCGAAGCCGGGAAACTGGACTTGACCAGTGTTTTCCTGGCGTTGGCCGCGGTGCTCCCGGTGATCTACGGCATCAAGCAGCACGGCGGTGTGGCCGGGAGCATCGCCATCGTCGCCGGGCTCGGGTTCGGTGTGCTGTTCGTCGCACGGCAGCGCAAGCTCACGCATCCGTTGCTGGACCTGCGGATGTTCGGCAGCCACTCGTTCAGCGTCGCGTTGATGACGCAGCTGTTCACGATGACCGCGATCGGCGGCGTCTACCTGTTCGTCACGCAGTACATGCAGCTGGTGCAGGACTTCTCGCCGTTCGTGGCCGGGCTGTGGCTGATGCCGTCCGCGCTGGTCCTCGTGGTCAGTTCGATGGCCACACCGAAGCTGACGAGCAGGTTCGCGCCCGGGTACGTCGTCGGCGTCGCGTTGATGCTGGCCGCGATCGGGTTCGCCGTGCTGGCTCTCGCCGCGGGACTCGCCGCCGTGGTGGCCGGGTTCTCGTTGTTGTACCTCGGAGTGGGACCGATCATGGCGCTCGGCACGGACCTGGTGATCGGCACGGCACCGCCGGAGAAAGCCGGTTCGGCGGCTGCGATGTCGGAGACCGCGATGGAGTTCGGCATCGCGCTCGGCGTCGGTGTGCTCGGTGTCATCGGTACGGCCGTCGCCACCGACGGGCAACCGTTGCTGGAGGCCACAGCGACGCGGTTCACAGCCGGACTGAACGTGGTCGCGCTCATATGCGCGGTGGTCACGGCGTTGCTGTCCGTGCTCGTGCTCCGGCTGCTGTCCCCGCGCGCGAAGGCAATAGGATCCGATGATGCGATTAGGACAGATCACGTGTCCGTCCGGCCACCTGGTCGTCGCTGATGGGGGTTATCTGGGTGCGTGGTCCGGCGAGCGTTCGCCCGCCGAGATCGACCCGGTGCTGCTCGAGATCGACGATCCACGGCTGGCCAAGGAGATCTCCGGAGCGGTCGACTTCGCCATCACCGGACCGGACGCGGAAGCGGCGGCGGCCGCGTACGACAGGCAGGCGGGCGTGTCGCTGTACGACATCCCGATGTCCCACGTGCAGGACCTGCCCGCGCAGTTCGCGGAGTTCTGCCAGGACCAGGGATTCGACGCCCGAGCCGAGCCTCAGCCGGAGCGCGTGCCGCACCGCGAGCGTGTCCGGCGCAGCATCTCCCGAGGTGACGGCGGGTTCTTCGTCTTCGGCGTGCCTGTGGTGACGGTCGGCGGATTGCCCACCGACCGGCTGTTACCGGTCGAAGCGACCAAGCACGACTACGGCGAGCACGGCGTGCGGCTCAAGGACATCACTGTGCGGATCAGTGAGGAACCCGTGACACGCAGTGAATTCCTCGGCCGCGTCGGTGTGGACTGGGCACGGCTGTCGTTCGCCGACGCGGACGCGTTGGGTTCGTGGCGTCACCTCAGGCCGGTCGACGGCAAGGCGGACGTGGCCTTCTGGGGCCGGGACGAGCAGGAAGCCGCCGAGGGGCACGGCGCGTCCGCGTTGCCGGGAGGCGTCCACGGCTGGGAGAACCTCGGTCTGGCGGAGGCGATCGAGCGCTACGAGACCGTGGAGGCGTGGCTGGCCGCGAACGACAAGCTGGTCAAGCTCGACTTCCGGCCGCACTCGCACCACTGGCGGGTGATGCGGGACGTCCGCGCGGCCGAGACCGGCTCCGGTGAGATCGAGGTCGGCGGCGCCCGGATCGTGTTCGCGATGACCGACTGGGGTGACGGCTTCTACCCGACCTACGCCGACTACGCGGGTGACCAGCTCGTGGCTGTCCGGACAGTGCTGGGCGGCCACGTCTAGGCTCGTGGTGTGATCGACCGGATTGCGGACCTGCGGGCACGTGCCCAGCGCGCCACCAGCGTGTTGCCGTTGGTCACGACGGTCTTCGGGGCCGCGATCCTCGGCGAGGCCGCGCTTGTGCTCGGCCTGTGGTGTCTCGGCGTGGACGAACCCGCTGCCGGCCCGTACGTGCCCAGTGACTTCTACTGGCCGCTCGTCGTGCCGTTCTGCCTGGCGGTCGTGATCCACAGAGGACGACGGCAGGCCGCCGCGGTGGGTGCGACGTATCGCCATACCCGTGTGGCGCTGGTGATCGCGGCCACGGTGTGCCTGACGGCAGTCGCGCCGCTGGTTGCGCTTGTGCTCGACCAGCGTGTGTCGATCGTGCTGCCCGGCGGCGACCCAGGGGCGTTGTTGCGATGCGTGTTGGCGTTGGGGTTGCTTGTCCTCGCGTCGCTGGAGCGGCGTTGGGGGACCGCAGTGGTCGCGGTCGTGGCGTCCGGGTTGACCGCGGGGCTGTGGCTGACGACCGCGAGTCTGCATGTGACCGGTACCAAGGCCGAGTTGTTGCCGCTGTTCGCGTCGGTCGTGGCCGCGCATCTGATCGCGCCTGGCCTGATGCTGCTGTCGTCGAGCGAGCGCCGGGCGGTGCCGGCATGAACCTCACGGGCGATCTCGATGACGCTGTGCACCAACGCATCCGGCTCGGCATGCTCGCATTGTTGCGCGAGGTCGACCGCGCCGATTTCACGTTCCTGCGCGACACGCTGGAACTGACCGACGGCGTGGTGCACCGGCACCTGAAGGTGCTGGAGGACGCCGGTCTCATCGACGTCGAGAAGGGCTACGAAGGTCGTAGGCCGCGTACCCGGGTCCGGTTGTCCAGCGCGGGGAAAGCCGCGCTGGACAAGGAAATCGCCGCCCTCAAGCGGATCGTGGAACGTGTCGAGCGCGCTGCCGGGGCCGAACCGGCCTGATCACATCGCCCGCAGCGCGTTGGTCGCGCAGTGCAGGCCACCGCCGCCGGCCAGGTGATGGGTTCGCCAGTGGTCGACGAAGTCCACCGCGTACCCCGCTTTCGCGTAGGCCGCCGTGATCGCGGAGCGGAACACGGGATTGTGCGGATCCGGCGCCAGATAACGGTTTCGGTCCAGCACGATCCCGTTGACGGCGGTCGGCAGCAGCCCGCCCATGCCCGCATGGGCGATCGACTGTTCCACCTTCGGGATGTGTTCGAACAACGCCGGGACACGCACGACATCAGTGACACCGGTTTCCTTGCGCAGCACAGCGAGGTTCTCCTCGATGCGCTGTGCCACGACCTCGTTGGCTCCGGTGTGGTTGGCCAGCGTTTCGGCAACCGTCGGTGATTCGCGGACGAACCGGAGTTTCGCCCAGTCCAGCAGGATCGGTTCGCCTGGCCGGAAACCGTCGACCAGTTTGGTGTCGCCGGGCAGCGCGCGCAGCAGCTCGAGGCCCGCCAACGGATCCGCGACAGCGATTCGCCAGCCACCCGGCTTGGGCAGGAACTGCACGAACTCGTCCACGTGCGCGTTGGCCAGCCACGACGTGTCCAGCAGCAGCGGATCGCCCAGCAGGGCACGCAGTCCGGCGTTCGGCAGCTCGTCCGGCCGGTTGCCCATGACCACGCGGCCTTCCGGGCGTCCGCGGTACGGCGGGATGGTCTCGATGTTGCCGCCCGCGTCCACGCTGGAGCCTGGCCCGTGCACCTGAACCGCGCCGATGTCGGGACCACGCAGCACGATGCCCGCCGCCAGCGGTGTGTGGATCATGATTCGCATACGCCGGTCCCCGGCGACCGCGTAGGCCGGTTCCAGCACGTCCTGCGTCCAGATGTCGGCCATCTTCACGTGCCGCACCGCGACCGGGCTGGCTTCGTCGAGCCGCTGCAGGAAGGCGGGTTTCGCCGCGCGCCGCAGCTTGAGCAGTTCGCCGACGACGCCTTCGCTCTCGGTCGGCGCGGCCAGGTCGTCGGTCACCAGGACTTCCTGGGCTTTCTGCAGGTGGTGGTGCGTGCGCAGCGGCGCGACCCGCAGCGGGACGACCTTCTTGCCGATCGTCAGCTCGATCCGGTCCGGTGTCACGGCCGTCGCCTCGACTCCCAGCGTGCCGTGGACTTTCTCGCCGGGACGGACCAGTTTCCAACCGTCACCGCGTTTGACGAACAGGTGCGCGGGGCCGCGTACGTCGACCGCGGCACGGTAGGGCAGACGGACCGTGGTCAGATCGTCGGCGTCGCGACTGCCGTTGACCACCTCGTCCGTGCTGTCGTTGCACGCGGGGGTTGTGCCGCAGCGCAGGTCGTCGTCATCCACGTTGGGTAACACGACTCCGCCTCGCGCGACCTGGACCTCCATATGCGGTGCCACCACCACGCTCGCCATCACGGCAAGGGCTCCCCAGAACATGCCCCTCCTTCAATCTCAAAAGTACTTCAGAAATTGAAGCTAGCATGGCCGAGGTACGCGCCGAGCTCGGCAGCAGCGGCGAGCATCGCGCGTCCGCGTCGAATGTGCTGGTCACGCCAGTCGTCAAGGACCGCTTGCAGCGGTTCGACACCACCGGCCGCACGCACCTGGTCGAGTACCCCGGCGATCTGGTTGAGCAGGTAGCCGCCTCGCCTGAGCTGGTGCGTCAGCTCCGCGTCCCGGACATCCGCCGCCGAGTAGACGCGGTAGCCCGTCTTGGGGTCGCGACCCGGCCGGACCAGGCCCGCCTGCTCCCATTTCCGCAGGGTCGCCGGACGGACCCGCAGCTGGTGGGCCAGCGCGCCGATGGTTTCCGCATCGGATTCGTCCGGCGGCGTCAGGTCTTCGAGCGCGTTGCGCACGGCGACGAGAGTCTGCCGATCCTTGCGGAGCTGGTCGTGGCTGTCGTCGACGAGCGCGAGAGCCCTGTCCACCTCACCGCCGTTGACCGCGCGCATGATCGCCGTCGCGGCCTGGTAGCCGTGCGCCGGGATCAGGGCGAGGAACGTGCCCAGCGCCTTCGCGTGCAGCGGTGTGTACGTGCGGTAGCCACTCGGCGTGCGATCGGCGGGCGGCAGGATCCCGGCTTCCTCGTAGTTCCTGACCGCCTGCGTGGACAGGCCGTACTGCCTGGCCAGATCTATCGGCCTGCTCATGGTGTTGAAGCTTATCCCGGAAGTCGTCGTCATACCGCAGGAGAAGTTTCAACTGGATGTTCAACGATACGGTTGAGGCCATGGTGATTGAGGAAGCAGGGATGGCACTGGCCGAGGATGTCGGGCCCGCGATCAACGCGTTTCTGGAAACACGGCCCACCAGCCCACGGGTGCTCGCGATGGGGGAGCCGACGCATTGGCTGGAGGCGTTGCCGCGCTTGCGCAACCGCGTCTTCCAGCACCTCGTCGAGCACCACGGCTACCGCGCGCTGGCGATCGAAAGCTGTTGCATGAAGGGCTTGGTCGCGAACGCCTACGTCGTCGACGGTGCGGGGACGGTCGACGAGGCGCTGGAGAACGGGTTCAGCCACGGTTTCGGCCAGTTCGACTCGTCGCGTGAACTGATCGAGTGGATGCGGGCGTACAACCAGGACCACGGCGACGACCCGGTCCGCTTCTTCGGCGCCGACGGGCCGCTGGAGATCACCGAGGCGGCCAGCCCGCGCGAGGCGATCACCGGGCTGAACGCGTTCTTCGGGTCGCCGTACGAAGTGGACGATCTGCTCGGGCCGGACGAGCGCTGGACCAATCCCGACGCGGCGATGGACCCGACCCAGTCCGTCGGCTCGTCCGACGACGTCAGGCAGCTGCGGCTGATCGCCGACGACCTGCGGGCGCGGGTCGTGACCGAGACGCCGCGGCTGGTCGCGCAGTCCCGTGACGACTGGTGGCTGGCCAGGCTGTACGCCAGGACCGCGAACGGTTTGCTGCGCTACCACGAGAACATGGCTTGGAACTCGCCACAACGGATCCCGCGGCTGCTGGCCATCAGGGACGGGATGATGGCCGAGAACCTGAAAGCCGTCACCGAGTACGGCAAGACAATGGTCGCCGCGCACAACAAGCACCTGCAGCGTGAGAAGTCCGTCTGGGAGTTCGCCGACGCGGTGCAGGAGTGGTGGAGCGCCGGCGCGATCGTCAGCGCCGAACTCGGCGACCAGTACGCCTTCCTGGCCACCGCGATCGGGACTGCCGCCGACTACGACATCGGTGCACCTGCCCCGGACACCCTCGAAGGCTCGCTGTCCGGCGACTGCGTCCTGGAATCCAGCCGCATCGACACGACCGGTCTCAGGATGCGCGACGACAACGACCACCGGTGGTTCCCCATCGACCCCGCCCACATCAAGGACACGGACGGGATCGTGTTCATCAAGGACGTTCCGCGGCAGTCCGACTTGGCATCAGCATCAACGCGACCACACTGAGCACGGCGATCACGACCATCGCGGTGAAGACGTTGTGCGTGGCGTCGAACAGGGCGCCACGCACGAACGCCGACACCGGGGAATCGTCATGGGCCCCGAGGACCAGGCTCGTCGCGTCAAGGCTGTCCGGCAGCTTCCCGGCAACGTCCGCGGGCGGGTTGGCGAAGCGGTCGGCGAGCGTGGCGTTGGCGATCGCACCGAACACGGCCACCCCGACCGCGCTGCCCAGCGAACGGGCGAACATGTTGGTCCCGGTGGCGACACCACGCCGTTCCCACCCGACCGACACCTGCACGGCGATCGTCGACGGGCTCGACGCCAGACCGAGGCCGACACCGACGACGAACGCGACCGCTCCGGCCATCCACACCGCGGTCGCCGGGCTGAGCAGCGTCGTCAGCACGGAGCCGGTGATGGCGAACACCGCGCCGACCATCGCCGTGTTGCGCAGGCCGATCCGCATGTAGGCGTGACCGGACAGCGTTGCCGCGATCGGCCAGCCGATGGTCATCGCGGCCAGCGTGAACCCCGCGACCAGCGCCCCCGTGCCGAGCACGCCCTCGGCGAACGTCGGCAGGTACGAACTGAGCCCCATCATCAGCGCGCCGACGATCAACGACATCATGTTGCCGCCGACGATCGTGCGGTTCTGGAAAACCCACAACGGCAGCACCGGTTCGGCGGCTTTGCGTTCGACGAAACCGAAGGCGACCAGCGCGGCCACCCCGACCGCGAAGATCAGCACGCTCGGCACGGAGTTCCACGCCCACGCGACGCCGCCTTCGAGCAGTCCCAGCAGCACGAGCGACAGGCCGATGGTGAGCAGTGCCGACCCGAGGTAGTCGATCTTGTGCTTGCTCCTGGTGATCTTCTCGTTGAACTTGCGCATCAGCACGAACACGGCCAGCGCGCCGATCGGCAGGTTGATGAAGAAGATCCACCGCCACGACACGTATTCGGCGAACACCCCGCCGAGCGCGGGACCGATCAGCGACGACGCCGCCCACACGCTGGTCGCGTAACCCTGGACCCTGGCGCGTTCCTCCAGCGTGTACAGGTCGCCGAGCATGGTCATGCTGATCGGCTGCACGGCACCCGCGCCGATGCCCTGGATGGCGCGCGCGGCGATCAGCACGGGCATGCTCCACGCGGCACCGCACAGCACCGAACCGAGCAGGAACACACCGATGCCGAAGAGCAACACGGGTTTGCGGCCGAACAAATCGGCGAACTTCCCGTAGAGCGGGGTCGTGACGGCCTGCGTCAACAGGTAAATGGAGAACAACCAGGGAAATTGCGAGAACCCGCCCAAATCGGCTACAACGGACGGAACAGCGGTCGCGATAATGGTGCTGTCGAGCGCGACCAGCGCGGTGGCCAGCATGATCGAACCAAGGATCGGTCCGCGTTCGGAGCGCAACCCCACAGCGGTGCGCGCGACCTGAGTCATGGATTTCCTCCCAGTAGACCGACAACCATGATCTACCTGGAGTAATTCCAGAAGCGGTGTGAAGTGCGCTACTTTTCCGGATAGCGCAATTTCGCGTCAATCACCGACAAGTCCCGGAACGGGTCAGTGCGGTGCCCGTCGGTAGACTGGCCACGACACCGACGAGGGGAAGCGCCGATGTTGACCTCCGTTCTCGCAGCTCAGGCTGACGAACAATCACCGATCTTCAACCCGGTCGCGCTGATCGAGGTCCCGCTCGGCCTGGTGATGTTCGTGATCCTGTACCTGGTCATCGCGAAGGTCGTCGCCCCGCGTTTCGAGAAGCTCTACACCGAGCGGCACAACCGCATCGAAGGCCGCGTCGACGAGGCCGAGACGCTGCAGGCGCAGGCGCAGCAGGCGTTGGAGCGCTACCAGGCGGAAATCGCGGCCACGCAGGCGGAGGCCGCCGGTATCCGCGACGAAGCCCGTGCCGAAGGCAACCAGGTCCTCGCCGAGGTCCGCGCCCAAGCCAAGGCGCAGGCGGACCAGCTCGTCGCGGAAACCCGCGCCGACCTGGAGATCCAGCGGGCCCAGGTGAAGCAGGAGCTGGAGCCGGAGGTCACCAGGATCGCCGTCCGGCTCGCCGGTCGCGTGCTCGGCGAACCACCCGCGGACGTGGAGGCGGACGCCCGCCGCCGCGGCACGATCGACCGCTTCCTGGCCGAGCGCTGACGTGATCGATCCGCACGGCGAACTCGCCGGCTTCTGGCAGGAACGTCACCTCTGCACCCTCACGACCATCCGGCGCGACGGCACACCCCACGTCGTCCCGGTTGGCGCGACGCTCGACGCCGAAGCCGGGATCATCCGTGTCATCACCTCCGGTGACTCGGCCAAAGCCCGCCGGGTCCGTGCCGCCGGTCAGTCCGGCATGCCCGCCGCGATCTGCCAGGTCGACGGCCGCCGTTGGTCCACCATCGAAGGCGTCGTGGTCGTCCGCGACGACGCCGACTCCGTTCGTGACGCCGAGAAACGCTACGAGCAGCGATACCGCACGCCCCGCGTGAACCCCAAGCGAGTCGTCCTGGAGATCACGATCAGCAGGACGCTCGGCACGGTCCGATGAGCTCTTCGAGTGAATGACCTGCTGACCATGAACAGGCCTGCGGCAGCATGAAGAGTCATGCACGAGCGGGCGATCGACCACCTGCGCAAAGCGGGGCAACGCCGGCCGTTCGACCGTGCCGACCGCCTGATGACCGTGGGCGCCAGCAGTGCGGAAGTGCTACTCATCGAAGCCGGTGCCGTGAAGGTGCTGCTGTCGGCGGGCAACGGGTCCGAACTGATCGTGGACCTCTACGGCCGGGGTGAGCTGATCGGGGAACTCGGCGTGCTGAGCGGCCGACCGCGCAGCGCCACCGTCGTCGGGCACATGGCGGGCGCGGCCGTGCACATCCCCGGCGCGCGCTTCCGCGAACTGGCCAGACGGCACGCTGACGTGTTGTTGTTGGTCAACGACACACTCGACCGACGGCTGCGCAACGCGGACGGCAGGCAACTCGCCATGGCGTCCCGCGAAGTCCCGAACCGCGTCGCCTACCAACTGTTGGTGTGGGCCAAGGAACACGGCGAACGCACCCCGGACGGCCTGCGGGTGCGGGGCATCACCCAGCGGGAGCTGGCGCAGACGGTCAACGCGTCGGAGAAGTCCGTCGACGCGGCATTGCAGGTGCTGCGAGCAGAAGGCCTCGTGCGCACCGGCAGACTTTGTTACGTGTTGCCGGACGCGCGCCGGCTCGCGGAGAAACTCGCTCGGCCCGACTGGAAACCCGGGCGCTGAAGGCTTCAGGGCCGGAACCAGACCTCGGTCGCGTTCCGGCCGAGTGTGCGTGTCCCGTCGGTGAGGTCCCACAAGTCCTTCGACTGGCTCGTCGGCGTCGTGTACAGGCCGTGGTACGCGTGACCCGCGTCCTTGCGCACCTGGAACCACGTCCCTGGCTGCGTTTCCGCACCAGGCTCCGGTACGGACGCCAGCCACACACCGCCCGCGCCCCGAGTTCCGCACGCGCCGTGTTCGCTGCGGGCGTTGGTGCTCCAGCCCACCAGCAGGGCGTCGCCTTCGAACGCCAGTGACGAGAAGGTCCCGCGTGCCGAGTCACCGTCCGGGTTGTACACACTGGACCGGCTGGACACCGGTGGCACGAAGCTGATGTCACGGATCACCGTGATCTTCGGGCCTTTCTGGCTGCAGTCCGGTCCCGTCGCGTAGGCGACGCGTGTGCCGTCGTCGGAGACCGCGACCAACCCGGGGTAGTCCGGCGATTGCGTGTTCGTCAGGTTCACCATGGCGCCGTTGTTGTCGGCGACCAGCAAACGCCCGGACTCCGGTTCCATGAGCAAGTAGGTTCCCCTGCCCGCCCCGACCACGAGCGCCTGGGCGGCACCGGTCTCGTTGTCACGGTCGATGTAGTCCTTGATCGGCACTGTCCGGGTCGGCCGGTCGCCCTTGGCCGGGTCGAAGACGACGATCTCGCCCCTGCGGTTCAGCGAGGCCGCGTGGTTGTCCCCGTTGAACGCGATTCCCCAGCAGTCGCAGGGCACAGTTCGCTTGCGCGCCGGATCCGCGGCGTCCACGAACGTGATCTTCTGTTCGCTGTTCACGGCGAGCCACTTGCCGTCGCGGCTGAACGCGACCTCCGACGAGCCACGCGATGCGCGGATACCGGGCAGGGGCTGCGACTTGCCGTCGCCGGTGACGATGTTCAGCTGTTCGGGGTCGGTGAGGTACGCCGCGACGATCGTGTTGGGGTCCGTGCGTGGCGCGTCGTCGAAGGTCACGTTGTCGCGCACGTGGCCGGCGACGACCGCCGCTGTCGCGGTGTGTCCTTTCTGGTTCGGGTGGAACGACCGCTGGATGTAGAACTTGTGGCCCGACTGGCCCACGTCGGGCCGGATGCCGTTGATCCAGTCGTCCTGCGTGCACCGGGCGTGCCGGTTCTCGGGTTTGTCGTCGAGCTCGTAGGGGTTGTGCGCGATGTCGACGAAGTGGAACTTGATGCCCGGGTGGCGGAGGTTGGCCGCTGCCACGGCGTTGCGGATCTGCTCGTTGAGGTAGCCGCCGGTCTTCCTGAGCATCGGCACGTCGGACTTCTTGATCCCGGCGCAGAACTTGCGGAACTGCGACCAGCGCGCCGGGTCCTCGATCACGTTCGGGTATCCGAGCACGACCACGTCGCCGCCGGGGACGACCACGCCGGTGAGGTCGTCGAACAGGCTGGGCAGGGTCTTCTGGCCCGCGTACTCGCTCTCGACGATCGGGGTCTGGCCGACGAGCATGTCGACCCGCTTGCGCATCTGCTCCTCGGTCTCGACGCAGCCGGTCGGGGGGAACCTCCCCCACGACTCCTTCCTGATGTTGAGGCACCCGAAGATCACGTCCGAGAACTTGATGTTGTTGCCGCCGAAGCTGAACGACACCAGGTCCCATTTGGTCCGGCCGGTGCCCTCGGCGAGTTCGGCCTCGCGTGCCTCCGCGAGCTCCTTGGGGACGTCGTCGATGATCGCGCCGGTGCAGGCGACGAACCGCTGCGTCGTCATCCCGAACTTGTCGCGCACCTGCTGGTACGCCCCAGCACCCCAGGCTGTCTGCGGCACGCCGTTGCCGGTGGCCCGCATGCATTCCTTGTTGAACTGCTTGCTGAACGCAGGTGGCGTGTTGAAGATGCCCTCACCGGAGGAGTACGAGTCGCCCAACGCCAGCCACGCCCGTCCCTGCGGCTGCTGCGCGAGCGCGTTGCCGGGTAACAAGGCCAGCAGCAGCGCCGCGACTGTCAGCGCGCGGATCACCGGCGTATCCCGAGCGCGTCCAGCCGGGACTGTACTTTCCGGATCGCCTCGTCGAGGTTCGGATCCTTCTTGCACGCCGCCAGCGTCAGGCCGAGGGCCTCGCGCTCCTCGGACATGTACGACTCCAGTTCGCCGTCGTCGACCGACGCCGCCAGGACACCCGCCCGGTCGGACGGTGCCTCGCGGTCCAAGCGCGCGATGGCAGTGGGGCAGTCGACCGCCCCCGTGGCGACGGCCTGCGCGACCTCGTGCATGGTCAGCAACAGTGCACCATCGCCCTTGAGGAATTCTTGCGTTCGCTGCTCGACCCCGCGATCGCCCTCGTCGGCCGCGTCGCTCGTGTCACCCGATCGCGTGATGAGGACGATGGCCGCGGCCACCCCCAACGCGACGACAGCAGCGGCGACCCAGATCAGTGTTCGGCGCTTGGCGCTCGTTCCCCCGCTCACGCGGCACACGTTAAGCCATGTAGAGCATCAACAGGTACAGGCAGATGATCGAGCCGCAGATCACCGCGTGCGCGATCTTGTTCTCCCGCAGCAGCGCGATGCACTCGCGCAGGAAGGCGCTGGGCAGGTAGTAGCTCGCGGTCGGCGCGCCGATCGCCTCGAACGGCAGGCCCAGCCTGCGTGCGATCACGGCCGCGCGGAACGCGTGGTAGTTGTTGGTCACCGCCGCGACCGAACCGCCTGTGTTCTGCCGCGCCAACAGCTCCGCGCTGAACCTGAGGTTCTCCTCGGTCGTGGTCGACTTGTCCTCGGTGAGGACCGCGGTGTCCGGGATTCCGATGTGGATGAGGTACTTCCGCATGGCCGCGGCCTCGGACGACTCCTCGTCGTCGCCCTGGCCGCCGGAGACGACCAGCGTCGGCTTGGCCTGCTGGGCGAGGTAGATCCGCGCACCGCGGTCGAGCCGGTTGGCGAGCAGCTTCGGCACGCGATCGCCGATCACCCGTGCACCGAGCACGATCAGCGCGGAGAAGTTCTTGCCGCGCAACGTGATCGAGTACAACGCCGAGTACAGCAGGATGCTCGCGCAGAAGAAGCCGACGTACCCGGCGGTGATCACACCCAGCCCGAGGGCCGAGATCAGCACACTGCTGCCGGTGCCGACGCTGACGACGAACGAGATGTCGAGTGCGACGATCGCCAGCCCGGTGATGAACGACAGCAGGTTGCCCAGGGTTCTGCTCTCCCTGCGCAGCATCTCCAGTCCATTGAAGATCAACCCGATCGGCAGCAGCACGCCGAGACCGAGCATCACCAGCGCGAAAGCGTACCCGGCCAGCGGTGACGTGCTGAGTGTCGCCGAGACGACCAGTGTGATGCCGAGCCACATCGCGTTCGACACCCGTCGCCGGTCACGCCGGAACCCACGGATGAAGAACGCGGCGGGGACCAGCGCGATCAACCATTGCACGCGGGCACTTTAGTGGCTGGTGATCGGCGCCAGCCACAGGCCGACCAGCGCGTCGACCAGACCGTCCGCTGTGTCCTGCCACGTCGAGCGGGGCGTCGGCGCGCTTTCGGCCAGCGCGCGTTCCCGCTCGGCGACCATGTGCACCATCAGCAGCCTGGCCATGTCCCTGCGCTCGGCGCGCACCTCGTCGGGCAGGCCGGGCAGGCACTGCCTGATCCCGGCGCTGATCCGGACGAGGGACGGCGACGAGAGGCACTCCTCGACCATGATCTCCCGCAGCGACGGCTCGGTCATCGTCTGCGCGTGGAACCGGGCGAACCACGTCGGGCTGCCCAGTTCGGCGAGGTGCTCGGTGGTCGGGCGGATCAGGCAGGCCAGCCACGCCCGCAGGTCCGGCGCGTCGCCGAGCCCGGCGACCATCCGCTGGCGGATCTCCTCGATCTGCGCGGAGTGCTTGCGCGCGATCGCGCGCACGAGGTCGGCCTTGGTGCCGAAGTGGTAGCCCACGGCGGTGTTGTTGCCCTGCTCGGCGGCCTCGCTGACCTGCCGGTTCGACACCGCGAACACGCCGTTCTCGGCGAACAGCCGCTCCGCCGCGGTCAGGATCAGCTCTCTGGTCGCGCCAGCCCGTGACGTCCTCACCATCACCACCGCTTGTCAGTTTCTGGCCACCCACCTCGAAAATAGGTTAAGTCAGTCGACTGACTTAACCTAGGATGGCGAGTGTACCCGTGCGTTGGAGGCGTTGCATGTCTGAATTGTCCGTGACGAGGCCACGGCCGAACGTCATCGTGCCGGTGCTGGCACTCGGCGGCGTGGTCGTCGCGGTGATGCAGACACTGGTGGTCCCGCTGCTGCCGATCCTGCCGGGGCTGATCGGCGCGTCGGCCGCGGACACCTCGTGGGCGATCACGGCGACGCTGCTCGCGGGCGCGGTCGCGACGCCAGTGGTCGGTCGTCTCGGCGACATGTACGGCAAACGCCGGATGCTCCTGATCAGCCTGGCGATCCTGATCGCCGGATCGGTGGTCGCCGCGTTGTCGTCGACGCTGGTGCCGTTGATCGTCGGTCGCGCGCTGCAGGGAGCCGCGATCCCCGCGATCCCACTGGGAATCAGCATCATGCGAGACGAACTGCCTGCCGAGCGGCTCGGCTCGGCGACCGCCGTGATGAGTGCCTCCCTCGGCGTCGGCGGCTCGCTCGGCCTGCCCGCGGCGGCGATCCTCGCCGAGAACACCAACTGGCACATGCTGTTCTGGACGTCAGCCGCTCTCGGTGCCGTCGTGTTCGCCCTGATCCTCACGTGCGTGCCGGAATCGAGTGTGCGCACAGGTGGCCACTTCGACGTCGTCGGCGCCATCGGCCTGTCCGCCGGGCTCATCTGCTTGCTGCTGGCCATTTCCAAGGGCGCGGACTGGTCGGCCGGGCTGACGTACTCCTTGCTCGGTGCCGGGGCTGTCGTGCTGGCCGTGTGGGGATGGTGGGAGCTGCGGACGCGGGACGCGCTGGTGGATCTGCGCACGACCGTCCGCCGTGAGGTGCTGCTGACCAATGGCGCGTCGGTTGTGCTCGCCTTCTCCATGTTCGTGATGTCCTTGGCGTTCCCGCAGATTCTGCAGCTGCCGACGGCCACTGGATACGGCTTGGGACAGTCCATGTTGAACACGGGCCTCGTGCTTGTGCCGTCCGGATTGGTGATGATGGCCGTCGCCCCGGTCTCCGCGCGGCTGTCGCGCGCCCGCGGTCCCAAGGTGACGTTGGTGCTCGGTTCGGCTATCGTCGCGGTCGGCTACGCCCTCGGTATCGTGCTGATGTCGGCGATCTGGCAGCTGGTGCTCATCTCCGCCTTGGTCGGCGCGGGAATCGGGTTCGCCTACGGTGCGATGCCCGCGCTCATCATGTCCGCGGTCCCGGTGTCCGAGACCGCCGCGGCCAACGGCCTCAACTCGTTGATGCGGTCCATCGGCACGTCGGTCTCCAGCGCTGTCGCCGGAGTGATCCTCGCGCACATGACCATCTCCTTCGGACCCGTGAGCGTGCCGTCGCAGGGCGGTTTCCGTCTGATCATGGCGATCGGCAGCGCGACCGCGCTCGCCGCGGCGGCCGTCGCCGCATTCATCCCGGCCCGTCAGACCGGCCACAGTGGAGCAACACCCGTGCGCGCGGCGGTCCCCGTGCCGCGCTAGTCCATTGCCGAGTGATCGTCCATCGCCAGTGGCAGTGGCGTGACCTACCGTGATAAAGCGCCATGTGATTAGTTGTCCGGTCCGCTCGCGTTCCCGACGATGATTCGCGGGCGGAATGCCACGCCCAACTGCTGGGCGCCGCGCGGGTCAACGGGTACCACATCGACTGGATGTAGCACACCAATCGAATCGTGTGTGTCCATAATAGAAAGTCTGGCGACAGATTCCCGACGTATTCAGGCAACTCGGGTGAACCGGTCATACCGTCGGACGCGTTGCGTCCGACGAACGGAGATCCCCATGGTTGCGCAAGACCGACTGCGCGAGACGGTGACCGGCCCGGTGACCGGCCGGGCCACGCGCCCGTTGCCCGCGTGGGCCGCGGCGGTTCTGGCCTTCGGGTCGTCCGCGGCGGTGCTCCTGCTCGAAGTGCTCGCGGCTCGCCTCGTTGCCCCGTACGTCGGGATCAACCTCCAGGTGAACTCCGCGATCATCGGCATCGTGCTCGGTGCGATCGCCCTCGTGCGTGGAGCGGTGGCAGGCTGGCCGACAAACACCAGCCCGCCAGGCCGATCGGCCGGTTGATCGCCGCCGGTGGCGTCTGCACCTTGTTGGTGCTGCCCATCCTGCGGTGGGTGGGTGGATCGCTGAACGGCACCAGTGCGATAGCCGTGATCGGCCTGGCGTCGCTGACGGTCTTCGTGCCGTGCCTGCTGTTGTCGATGGTCAGCCCGCTGGTGGTCAAGCTCCAGCTCAGCACGCTCGACCGCACCGGCCGCGTGGTGGGCAGGCTGTCGGGATCGGCACGCTCGGCGGCATCCTGGCCACGTTCCTGACCGGGTTCCTCCTGGTGGCGACACTGCCGAGCAGCGCGATCCTCGTGATCACGGTGATCGTGCTGGTGATCGGCGGCCTGATCACCGAGATCACACTGGCGGGCAAGGGAAAGGCGTACGCGGCAGCCGCGTTGGTCGTGGCCGCCGCGGCGTCGGCGCTGACCGTCCTCGCACCACGACCCTGCGAGGTGGAATCGGCCTACAACTGCATCAGGACGGTCGCGCACCCGTCCAACCCCGATGTCCGCATCCTCAAAAGGCGCCCACAGCCCACCGCGGCACCTCACCACCCGCGAGGTGGCCCAGGACGCGCAACGGGTTCTGCGGCCCGGTGGCCTCTACACCATGAACATCGTCGACTTCCCGCCGTCGGACTTCGTGACCTCGGCGGTGCGGACCGTGCAGAGCGTGTTCCGCCACGTCGTGCTGATCTCCTACGACGAGGTCATCGGCAAGACCACCGGCGGCAACGTGATCGTGGTCGCCTCGGACACGCCGATCAACCTCGGTGACCTGCGCGCGAGCCTGCAGGCCCGTGATCCCAGCGGGTTGCTGACCGTCGCGGACGAGCAACGCACCGCCCGGTTCACCGAATGCGCGACCGTGCTCACCGACGACTTCGCGCCCGTCGACCAGCTGATCACCGTGCCCCTGCGCTACTGGTAGCCGACAGGGAATCGAACTCGCGCAGCGCGGGCTGGACGGCGGCGCCGACGGCAAGGACGAACAGCACGGACGCGAGGATCGCGAACGCCGTCTGTGGTCCCAGGTGGTCGACGAGCGGGCCACCGATGAGGTAGCCGACGGGGCCGCCGACATACCCGACCGATGTCATGATGCCCATCACCCGGCCACGCATCTGCTCGGTGGAACGCAACTGGGAGGCCAGGTTCATCAGCGGGCCGACCGGACCGGCCGCCATGCCGACGACGGCGGCGAGCGCCAGCAGGACGCTGTACGCGGGCAGCACCGACATCGCCAGCAGACCGGCCGCGCCGGTGAGCATCGCCACGACGAAAGTGCTTCTGCGCCCGACCTTGTGGCCCCAGAACGTGTATCCGAGCGCACCGGCGATACCGCCGACCGCGAACGTGACGTTCAACAGGCCAAGGTGTTCCGGTGCGTTCTGCGCGTTGAAGTACGTCGGTAGCACGATCCCGACGATCGGCAGGTAGACCACGTACAAGGCGATGCCGGTCAACCCGGTCAAGCGCAGCAGGGGATCGCGCCACACCGCCGACAGGCCGTCCGAGGCGCCACGCCACGTCGCACGGAAAGGGGATGAGCCAAGGGACATCCGGCCGGAAGCGGGCAACTGCAAAGTGGACAGTGCGGCCAAAGCGGGCGCGACGGCGGCGACGGCGAGCGCGACCGGCACACCTGCCGTGCCGATCAGCAGACCGCTCAACGCGGGACCGGCGACGAGCGCGGTCGCTTTCACCAGCTCGTGAATTCCGTTGACGGTCTCCAGCCGTTTGCCCGCGCGCGTGGCGACCGTCGGCAGCAACACCTTGCGAGCCGTGACTCCGGACAAGTCGAACAATGAGCCGACAAAAGCCAGAACCGCCAATACGGGCAACGAGAACGCGCCGGTCAGGTCCATCACCGCGACAGCCGCGACCGAGCCGGCGGACAGCAGATCCGCGGTGATCGCGGTGCGGCGGCTGCCGACCAGGTCGACGATCGTGCCCGCGAAGACGGACCCGAGCAGCATGGGCAGCGTGGTGGCCGCGGCGATCACACCGGCGAAGGCCGGGCTGCCGGTGCGTTCCAGCACCAGCCACGGCAGGGCGAGCGCGATCATCGCGTTGGCGCATGTGGACAGTCCGGCGGCGCTTTCGAGCAGAACCAGCGGCAGCACGGACTTGCGCGTGACCGGGTTCACCATGAAGCGCACCTGCCTCAGCATTCTCTGCGACCGCGTGACCGGGGTGCGCGAGCCGCACCCCGGTCATCACAGCCGCCAGGACCGGAACTGTCCACTTCGGCCGCCGCCCCCAGGTCGAGCGGCCGGCGCGGACTTCGAGACGTCCGGTCCGACGAGGATCCCCCAGCTTCGGATCCTTGTCACCAAGGAGATCCGGGACACAGTGCGCGTGGCACCCCCCAGTGCCCCACGCGCACTGCGTCGCCCGCCCTCCCCTTGGCTTTGGTGACCCCAGTTCGAACCCTTCACAGCTGTGAAGATTCGGTTCGACAGCAGTTTATGAAGCCGGTTCCGGCCACGTCAACCACTGTGAAGATAACAACGTGGTTTTTCGTCCGCGTGAAGATCAACGTGGTGGCTGCCTTGAAAGACTTTCACAGTCGTTGAAGTCAGGGTCGGCGACCGTTTAGACTACTGCGGGTAGATGCCCGCTTGAGTGACGTGCGGACCAGGGAGAAGCACGCCCGCCAGACCGCTTCGAGGTGCCCGTGGCTGACAGGCAGATGCCCCCGCTGGCAGATCTGTTGAACCTGTTGTTCGACAAGCGCCGCAGGCCCGACGGCCGTCCGTACAGCAATGAGGACGTGGCGTCGGCCATCCGCGCCGCCGAGGGCCAGATCACGCAGAGCTACATCTGGATGTTGCGCCGCGGCACGCGGGAAGACCCCAAGATCAGCCACCTGAAGATGCTCGCGGACTTCTTCGAGGTGCCGTCCGGGTTCTTCCTCGACCCGGAGGTCTACGAGGCGACGGTCGCCGAACTGTCCGGCGAGCCCGCGCAGGACAACGCCGACAGCAAGCTGGAACGCGTGATGCTGCGCAGGGTCAGCGAGATGTCCCCGGAGAGCCGCAAGCTGGTGATGTCGATGATCCGGCACGTCAGCGAACTCGACCGGGCGGGCGACGACGCCAAGCAGGACAAGGCCGATGACTGAGGACGGCCGCTCCGGCCGGGCCAGGCGGATCTTCCGCAAGGTCACCGGCCGGTCCGGCGAACCGGACAACCACCCGCCGGAGGCACCCCGCGCGGGCGAGGCGATCGTGGACATCGAGAAGGTCCGCGCGGTCGTCGACGACCTCGTCCTGCCCGACCCCTTCGACGTGCGCGCGCTCTGCGATCTGGTCGCGGAGCAACGAGGTCGCGCGATCAAGGTGCTGCCGTACCCGGAGCGGGTGGTCACCGAAGCCAGGCGAATGCGTGAACCGCTGCCGTACGGGATGTGGCTGCCAGGTGAACGGGCCGACTACATCTACTACCGAGAGGACACGAGCTTGGCCCACCAGCAGCACGTCATCCTGCACGAGCTCGGCCACCTGTGCTGCCGCCACTACGACAACACGTTCGACGACGACTCGATCGAGTCGTTCCACGAGGCCGGGCGGACCGTGGAAGGCGGGCTCAAGCGGACCGTGTACTCCGACGACCAGGAGCGCGCGGCGGAGATGTTCGCCTACTTGGTGGAGGAGCGGTTGGGCCCGGTGCGCGTGGATGCCGGTGAGCGGGACGTCGATCCGGCATACGCTCCTGTCGTGGACAGGTACCGCACTATGTTGGAGCAATGAGTCTGGCGCAGGTCGTTCAGCACCTGGCGATCCTTGCCCTCACCGCCGCGTGCGTGTCGTGGGGCCGGTCGTGGTGGCGCCGGCGCAAACCGAACGCCCTCGCCCTTTTCCTGTGCCTGCTCAGCCTCGAGGTGGCATTCGTCATCGGGGCGTACTACCCGTGGGTCGCGAGTGTGATCGAGGTTCCCTCGCTGACCCAGGTGATCATCCACACCGCCGTGTTGTCCTGTGTGTTCTGGCTGCAGGTGTTCACGCTCCACCTCGGCACTCCGCCGGACGACGTGGTGCGCAAGTCCCGGACGCGTCTGGCGATCCTGGGGACCTGTCTGCTCGGGCTCTACGTGCTGTGGATCCTCGGACCGCTGCGGCAGGGGCTGCCCGCGATCAACGGCAGCTTCGGCGACCGCCCGTACGTCCTGGCATACCTGTCCGTCTTCTCGATGTCGCTGGCATGGGCGATCGGTGACATCGCGTGGACGACGCGGTTCGCCAGGCACGTGCCCGACCGCTATCTGCGGCTGGGCCTGCACTTCATCCGCTACGGATCGATCTTCGGCCTGATCTTCGCGCTGCACAAGTTCGTGCAGACGCTGGCCAAGGCCGTGGGAACCCCGCTGCCGTGGCTGGAGTACAGCGAGTACACCGGTGTGTCCACATACCTGCTGAGCATCGGTACTTTCCTATCGCTCGCCGGGTTCATGCTGCCGTCGCTCGGTCCGCGCTGGGAACGCGGGCGCACCATGCGGCGGCTCGAGCCGCTGTGGAGCGCGTTGACCGCGCAGGCGCCCGAGTTGGTGTTCTCCACGAACACGAAGGACGCCGCTGACAGGCTGCGCAACCGGATCACCGAGATCCGGGACGTGCTCGTCGGCCCGCTGCAGCCGTACCTGCACCCGTCGTCGGCCGAACGCGCCACCGAGCTGGGCACCGGCCGCGACCTGACCGGGGACGAGCTGCAGGCCACAGTGGAGGCCGCGACGATCGCGGTCGCGCTCGAAGCCAGGAAACACGACATCCCCGCTCCGCTCACGACGGCTATCGTGTTCAACGGTCCCAGCGCGGCCGACCACGGCGCGGAAGCGGCGTGGCTGGCCAAGGTGTCGACCGCGTTCGCGGACTCCGAGGTTGTCCGCACTGTCGTGCGTGAGTTCACCGAGCAGGAGATCGACCGTGCAAACAGCTGAAACCACACCGGCCACCGCCCGCCACAAGGTCGCGCGGATCGCCACCGAGGCGTTGGCTCCCTGGGTGTGGCTGGTCGCGATGCCGTACGCGATCGCCTGGCTGGGCACGCACCACGCGGGCAAGACCCTGCTGTGGGGGACTGTGCTGACGGTCACCGGTTCGGTGATCCCGATGGGCGTCATCCTGTACGGCGCCAAGCGCGGCAAGTACGACAGCCACCACGTGAACAACCGCGAGGGCAGGCTGGTCCCGATCCTGGTGGCGCTGATCTCCCAGATCGTCGGCCTGGTGCTGCTGATCGTCACCGGCACCCCGGTGGTGATGTGGAAACTGACCGCGGGCATCGTCGCTGTCGGGTTCTTCAGCCTCGCCATCACCGTCGGCCTGCGGTGGAAGATCTCGCTGCACGCTGCCGCGTCCGCGGGCAGCGTGGTCCTGCTCGTGATCGGTTACGGCTGGTGGCCCGCGTTGCTGGTGCCGCTGGTGGCGCTGGTGTGTTGGTCCCGCGTCGAATTGCGCAACCACACGCTGCAGCAGGTGCTCGCCGGCGTCCTGCTCGGGGTCGTCGCCGCGGGCGCCGGGTACTGGGTCGCCGACGCGCTGATCGGCTGAGCGCGTAGGGTCCGGCCACGTGGAAGCGACGAACTTCATCTGGGGCACCGCCGCGTCCGCGGTGCAGACCGACGGCGCGTCCCCGGCCTCCGACTGGTGGGAGTGGGAGCAGTCCGGGCGGGCGCCGAAGTCCGGCGACGGCAACGGTCATGCCACCCGGTTCGCTGGCGACTTCAAGCTGCTGCGGGAGTGGGGCTTCGGCCACCACCGTCTCTCGCTGGACTGGGCCCGGCTCGAACCGGAACAGGGCAAACACGACCGAGCCGCCGTCGAGCACTACCGCCAGGTGCTCACCGCGGGCCGTGCCGCCGGGCTGAACCTGTGGGTCTGCCTGCTGCACACCGCGGTGCCGGCGTGGTTCGCGCGGACCGGCGGTTTCCTCGATCCCTCCGCCGAGCGGTCGTGGGCCGCGCACGTCGACTTCGTCGCCGAGACCTTCGGCGATCTCGTGTACGGGTGGAAGCCGGTCAACGGCCCGACCAGCCACGCCGTCAAGGGACACCTCACCGGCGAGTTCCCGCCCGGACACCAGTCACGCGACGAACTCGGCCAGGTCCTCATGGCGATCCAGAAAGCCAACTTCGACGCCGCGTTGCGGCTGCGCACCAACGGCCAGCCGGTCGCGAGCGTCCAGGCCGTCACTCCGTTGTTCCCTGACGACAACGACACCGCACGGCAGGCAGCGGGAATGCTCGACCAGCTGCAGTGGGCGTCATGGCTCGGCTTCGCCCGGAACGACCACTACGCGGAAGCCTTCGACTACCACGGTTTCTCGTACTACTACGCCACAGCTGTTGACGCGCAAGGCAGCCCGCGGCCGTATCCGGCGGATCACGCCGTGAACGTCCAGGGCTACGTGCCGTGGGCGGACGGCGTCCGGACCGTGCTGGACCGGTTCGCCGCTGAGCTGCCGGGCAGCCGGTTCTTCGTGTCCGAACTGGGTTACGGCGGCCACGACGACACGCAACGTGCCGAGTACCTCACGCGAGCCGTGGGACACGTGCGTGACGCCATCAGCGACGGCATCGACGTCGCCGGGGTGTTCTTCTGGACAGGCATCGACAACTACGAGTGGACCAACGGTTTCGACGTCCCCTTCGGACTGTTCGACACCGGCCGCGCGCCACGGCCGAGCGCCTACGTGGTCCGCGACCTCATTGCGGGGAAGTGAGTTCGGCGGCTCGGGCGTGCCCGGCCGTGACAGCTGATCGCACCACGTTGATCGGTGTGTACAGGCCCTTGCCGATCCACAGCTCGGGATGGCCGGTGTCGTCGAGGTGTGCCGCCAGGTACGCCTCGGCGTCCCGCCACACCCGCGCGGGCACAGAAACGTGTGCTGCCAACGCATCCAGCCCGAGAACCGCGTAGGCCGTCTCCTCCGCGTTGCCGCCGCCGGTGCCCCACGAGCCGTCGGCGTGCTGGGTGTCGATCAGCCATTGACCGGTGGCCGGCCATGTCGTGCGGCTGTCGCTGATCCGCGACAGGCCGAAGATCGTGTTGGCGGTGGCGTAGTAGGTCGAAAGGTGCCACTTGTCGCGCCACCACGCGTCTTCATTGCGTTGGCTGATCAAGTAGTCGACGGCTTTGCCCACCTGCGGGCGGTATTGCTCGCCGCGGTGGTGCAGCGCCTGCAGAACCCGGGCGTTGGGCGTGACGGACGCCTGCCGTTCGAACGGGTACGTCAGGAAGCAGTCGTCGCCTTCGAACTCCGACAGCAGGTCGAGCAGGTCGCTCACGTCACGGCCCTCGTCCAGCAGGACGTTGAGGCACATGGCCGTGGAATCAGGGTCCGCCAACGGGAAGTACGTGCTGAACCCGACGGTCTCCCCGGCGCGGAGGAGATTCTCCAGCCGTCGCAGGACGGCCGCGTGGCCGTCGCCGCCGAGCAGCCCGGCGCGCTGGAAGTTGTGCACGGTCCACGCCTGCGAGAACACGTCCAGCGGGTGGAATTCCGGGAAACCGCCGTCCGGGTTGCGCACGGATCGCAGGTATTTCTCGAAACCGGGGTCACCGGTCGCCAGGAAGGCGCCCGCGCTGGCCGACGGCGAGCCCGCCATGGACCCGTCGCAGGACACGAACCGCTTCCAGTCGGCGTCGAACACCGGGAGGACGGCTTCGAGCGAGTACAGCAAAGTGGTCGGCTGGTTCGCGATCAGCTCACGCGGGAACATCCGCAGCTTGCCGTCCCTGACCGCGCTGAGCCCGTCGAACGGCGGGATCTCCAGTCCCAGCGCCCGGCCCTCGTCGGCCAGCGCGGGCACGACCAGGTCGAAGGCGAGGGTTTTCGCCTCACGGCCACGCCAATCCTCGCCGTGCCGCCGCAGGTACTCGCACCCCTGCGCGACGATCTCCTCGTTTCCGGGCAGCTCGGCGAGCGCGACGACTGCGGCCAGGGTGCACACCGTCCGGTCGTAGGGGTTCCCGATCCGCCCGCCCCACGATCCGTCCGGCCATTGGTTGTCGCGAAGCCAATCCACGGCCTCGCCGAACATCGGCGACTGTCCTGACCGTACTCGCGCCGCCCATGCGGTCGAGTACGCCGAGGACATGACGAGGCCGTCCTGCGCCTCGTCGAGCATCGTCTGGACACGCTCCCGAACATCCGGGCGCGTCAACGGATTCGAGGTCAAGTGGTTACCTCTTCGGATTTTGTCGTACTCGGCGCATGGACCAGGAGAGCGCGCCTACACCCCACCCTCACGCCATATTGCTGCAATGGTCGCCCTCTGTACAAGGGTCACTCCATATGATGTACCACCTACTGGTCCATTCCGGCCCGTGAGTCACTTCGGGTAGCGAACCGACCCGTGAGAGTGATCTCGGTACCGTCGTCGACATGAGAGTTCACAGTGCCGCCGTGGGGGAGTTGGCCACGGTCGTCCCCGATGCCCCCGCGAGCCTCCTCGACGGGCTGCGCGTCACCGTGTCGGAGTCCACCGGTGGCTGCTTGGTCGCCACCACGGACGAAGGCCAGGTCGCGGGGTACGTGATCTTCTCGATGATGCACTCCAGTTGGGATGCCGCCGAGTTCGTCGACGTGCACCGCGTGTCCGTACCGGCCGACGAGGTCGCTTCGGCACTTCTGGATGGACTGCGGCACGTCGCGGCCGACCGCGCAACGGGAGCGATCCGGCTCAGCGCCGCCGAAGAGACGCTGCTCGCCGGCGCCCAGCCGACCCACCTGACCAAGCAGCGGTTCACGTTGGCAGCGCAGGCCGCCGAATCCGGCAGGCACTCGATGATCCGCCGGGTACGAGCCGATGATGTGACGGAGTTCGAACGAATGTGCCGTGCGCACGCGGTGTACGAGAAGGCCGCGCAGCAGGAAGCCGGATTCGCCGGGCGGCTGATGGCGCAGATGCTCGACGGCTCGCCGAGAGTCTGGGGCTGGGTCGTTCCCGGCGACAACGGGCTGATCGGGTACATGACCTGCTCACGCGAGTACGCCTACCTCGACGGCGGCGACTACGTGCACATGGACACGCTCTACCTCGACGAGGGAAGCCGAGGCGCCGGGATCGGTGCCAAGCTGATCGCGCACGCGGCGGCGGACGCCCTCGAACGGGGGATCGCCAAGGTGCGGTGGCAGACGCCATCATGGAACGCGCCCGCGATCCGGTTCTACGAACGAATCGGTGCGATCGGTGTCCAGGTCGACCAGTTGATGGTCTGATCGTCACATCCGTGTCATACCGTCGAACAACCGTCACACAAGCGCCGCAAGGAGCACGAATGCGGTTCGTAACTTGGCGGCATGTCAACGATCGCGCTGGTGCGCGCGCCGGCGGTATCCCCTTCACCGGAAACAAGGAAGCCCTGGCGGGCGGGCGCGGTGGCCGTCGTGGCGGGGACAGGACTGCTGACGTGGCACGCCAGTTACTACGGCAGCTGGCTTGTTGACGACGCGGCGATCACGTTCGCGTACGCGCGCAGCTTCACCGAAGGGCTCGGGCCGGTCGTACACCCCGGTGCCGCGCAGGTCGAGGGGTACTCCAACCCCGCTTGGCTGCTGCTGCTCGCGCTCGGCAGGCTGTTCGGCGTCTTCGACCGCGGCACGCTGTTCGGGATCCCGGACTACGTCGTCTTCCCCAAGGCCATGGCCGCGTTGTGCTGCGCCGGGATCCTGGCCGCCTGCTTCACCGTGGCACGCCGGGTTTCCACCCGCCCCGCCCTGATCACGTTGCTGATCGGCGGCGCGCTGGCAGCCGTTCCGTCCTTTGTGGTCTGGTGCTTCTCCGGCCTGGAGAACCCGCTCTTCGCCCTGGCCGTCGTCGGGCTCGCCGCGTTGCTTTTCCACGCGCAGCTCGACTTCCGGCTGGACACGCGGAAAGTCGCTGTCCTGGCAGGCGGGCTCGCCGCGTTGGCCGCGCTGACCCGGCCCGACGGGCTGATCTACCTGCTGGCGTACCCGGCCGTGCTGGCGCTGTGCCTGCGCCGCGGGCTCAAGCTCGCCTTGGTGTCGTTCGCCGCGTTCGCGGTGCCGTTCGGCGGGTACCTGATCTGGCGCGTGCTGACGTTCGGGATCCTCGTGCCGAACACGGCGGTGGCCAAGAAGCAGGGATTCCCGCTGCCGACGGACCTCGTGCGGCTGGACCCGGTGGTCCTCTACGTGGGAACTCCCATGGTGGCCGTGTTCGCCGGGCTGGTGTACCTGTCGCTGCACCGCCCACAGTGGTTCAGCGGCGGTTTCCCGGCGTTGGGCGTCACGTGGGCGTTGTCCGTGCTTGCCTACGCCGCGCTCGAACCGGACTGGATGGCCCAGTTCCGGTTCGCCACGCCGATCTGGGCGATGTCGGCGCTGATCGGCGTGATCGCCGCGGCCAAGGCGGTGGTGAACCTCGGGCGACGGCTGGTCACCATCGCTGTCATCGCGGTGGCGACGTTCACCGCCGGAGCCGGGTTCGTCGGTTCTGCCAGGGAATTCCACGACAAACCGACGTTCCACATGTGCCAGGTGGCTGAGCGGTACGGCCGGATGGTCAACCAGTACGCCGACATCCTCGGCCTGGAGAAAGCCGGTCTGCTCGCCCCGGACCTCGGCGGCCTGGCCATGACGACCCGGCTGTACGTCGTCGACCTGGCCGGTCTCGCCGACGCCACGATCGCGAAGTACACGCGGGAAGACGACAAGGCCGGTCTGCGCGACTACATCTTCGACCAGGTGAAGCCGACTTTCATCGTCTCGCACGGGATCTGGAACGGCGGGACCGGTGTGGCGCTCGACCCCCGCATCGAACGCGACTACCACCCGATCTACCGCCACCTCGAAGCCAACGACTGGGTGCGCAAGGACGCCGTGACCGACCTGGACAAGCTGGCCGCGGTACGGGAGTACGCGAGTCAGGCCGTGCCCGTGGTGGACCAGCGAATCCAAGACCTGCCGCGCCGCTCGTGCGGCGAGACGCTGCGTGCGGGCCAGGTCAACGGGGCAAGGTGACGGTGAACACCGCGCCGTCGTTGTTGGCCACGGAGATGTAACCGTGGTGCAGCAGCACGTTCTCCCTGGCGATCGCCAGGCCGAGCCCGCTGCCCGACGACGGGCGGCGGGCGGAGTCGGCCCGGGTGAACCGGTCGAACAGGATCGGCTGCAACTCCGCCGGTATACCGGGGCCGGAGTCGGCGATCTCGATCGCCACCACGTCCGGGTGGGTGCCGTCGATGGTCACGGTGATCGGCTCGCTGCCGTGGTGCACGGCGTTGGCCAGCAGGTTGCAGACGACCGTGTGCAGCCTGCGTGGATCGGCCTGGACGGTGGTGTCCCCCGCGCTCGCGACGGTCACCCCGGCGTTCGGCGCGGTCAGCCCGACCGCGTCCGCGACCAGCTCGGGAAGCTCGACCCGATCGGGTTCCAGGACGAGAGCACCCGCGTCGAACCGGGACATCTCAAGCAGGTCCTCCACCAGCCGCGCCAACCGCCGCGACTGCGTGCCGATCAGGTCCGCGGAACGGTCCCGCACCGAGGGATCGGGGTTCTTGAGACTGTCGGCGGCCGCGACCATCGACGCGACGGGCGTGCGGAGATCGTGGGCTACGTCGGAGGCGAACCGGCGCTGCTGCTCGTCCTTCTCCCGCAGCCGTCTGGCCATCGCGTTGAACGACTTCGCCAGGCCCGCGAGGTCGTCGCGGCCACGTACGGGGACGCGGACGTCGAACGTGCCGTCGCCGACGCGCTGAGCCGCCTCGGCGACCCGGCGGACCGGGCGGTGGATCCGTCCCGCGGCGATCAGGGCAGCGGTGACGCCGAGCAACGCGACGACTCCGGCGATGGCCGCCAGCTGCCAGCGCAACGAGGACAAGTCGTCCCGCAGCGGTTGCATGTTGTAGTACTCGACCAGCAACACCTGGGTCCGCTCGAGCTGCTGGCTGATCACGTACCAGGAATCCACCTCCTGCTCGCGCGGGATGGTCCACGGTCCTTCGAGCACCGAGCCCGGGATGCCGGCGAAGCGTGAGCCGATCACCACGCCGGGGTTCGTCTCGCCGATCGCGAGCTTGCCGTTGACGATGCGTTTCCCCAGCTCCGCCGACTGCGCGAGGTTGATCGCGGTCCAGGTGGACCCGAACTCGCCGGACATGTAGTCGCCTACCGCCAGCAGGTCCGTGCTGCCGTCCGGCGCGGTTCGCACCGTCCGCCGGGCCTGTTGGACGTCGGTGGCGAAGTCGGCCTTCGCCGCGAGGAAGAACCGCTGTTTGGTCTCGGTCTCCTGCAGCTTGTACGCCATGAACGCCATCGCGAGCGTGGCGGTCAACGTGACCAGCACGACCGCCACGACGATTCTGGTCCGCAGGCTCAGCCTCATCCCGGTTTCACCAGGCGGTACCCCATGCCGCGAACCGTACGCAGCAGCGCGGGCCTGGCCGGGTCGGGCTCCACCTTGGCCCGCAACCGCGCCACCGCGGCGTCCACGATCCGGGTGTCGCCGACGTACCCGTAGTCCCAGACCCGTTTGAGCAGCACCTGCCTGCTCAGCACCTGCCCGGGATGCGCCGCGAACTCCAGCAGCAGCCGCAGTTCGGTGGCCGTGAGGTTCAGCTCGACACCGGCACGGGTCACCGTCATGGCCTCCCCGTTGATGTTCAGGTCACCGATCCGCAGCACCGGGTCGCTCGGCGGCGGGATGAGCGCTGACCTGCGCAGGATCGCCTTCATCCGGGCGTCGAGAACCCGCGGCTCGGTGGGCTTGACGACGTAGTCGTCGGCGCCGCACTCGAGCCCGGCCACGATGTCCACCGCGTCACCCCGCGCGGTCAGCAATATGACGGGGACCATGCTCTTGCCACGGATTCGACGGCAGACCTCGAACCCGTCGATACCCGCGAGCATGACGTCGAGCAGGACCACGTCCACTTCGGCGACCTCCCCGAACAACATCCCCAGGGCCTGTTCCCCGGTGCCCGCGTGACGCACGTCGTGGCCAAGCCCCCGCAGTGCGAGCGACAGGGCCTCGGCCAGCGCCTCGTCATCCTCGATCAACAGCACACGTGCCACTCGGTCAAGCTATCGGGATTCGACGATTTGGTGGCGGAGTCGTGCGATTCGGTCGATCACCTGTCACGAAATTGTAGATCTGGCGTGGAGTCGCTGGTTGTGTTGGATGCGTTCCCACGACGCGGGTTTCGCCGTCGCGGTGGTCCCGGCGTGCCGGGCCGGTGGCCGGGTTGCCCTTGGCGAACAGCACGTGGTGAACAACGTGTCCAGTCGCTTGCCGGACAACCGTTCGGCCAACGCGATGAACTCACCGGTGTCGGCGTCGCTGTACTTGTGCTGAGCGACCCATATGCGCAACAGCTTGAAGAACGTGGCGTCACCGATCGTGTTCCGCAGCGCCTGCAACGTCATCGCACCGCGCTCGTAGATGACGTCGTGGAAGTTGTTGTCCACGCCGGGGTCGCCGGGCGGGATCTGCCAGAACGGGTCGTCTGCGGGGTACTTCTGGTAGGTGGCGTCGGCGAGTTGCTGGGCGGTGCCCTCACCGATGTGTTCGGACCCCAGCCACTCCGCGTACGTGGCGGGGCCTTCGTTGCGCCACGCGTGCTGCCACCGGTCGAAGGAGACCGAGTCGCCGAACCACTGGTGCATGTTCTCGTGCGCGACGACGGAGGTGTTCGCGCATTCGTCGAAGAAGAAGTCGCCGTACACCGGCCGGGTCTGGTTCTCCAGCGCGAACTCGAGTCCCTTGACGACGACACCGCCCTGCGAGTCGAACGGGTACGGCCCGACCAACCCGGAGAGGTACTCCACGATCTCCGGCGTGCGTTCGACACTGGCTCTCGCAGCAGCGGCGTTGGCACCGAGATCCGCGCCGTAGCCCGTGATCAATGGCAGCCCGGTGGGCGTGGTCGAGTGCTTGACGTCGAAGTCACCGACGACCATGAAAACCTGATAGGTGTTGGTCGGCTTGCGGTTGCGCCAATTCCACCGAATCTTGCCGTTGCCCTCAGGAACCCGACTGGTCAGCTCGCCACCGGAAACCACCGGGAACACCATCGGGGACAGCGACGGAGAAATCAAAGACGGCCTTGTCCGTCGGATGATCATTGCCCGGGTGCATCCACCGGGGAATGTCCAAAACCACCGCGGTCGCAACATCGGGTTTACGAACCCACGGCGTGTACCCGTTCTCATCCTTGGCCTCGGACGGCACATCGGCGTACCGCACGACAACAGTGAGATCACTGCCCTTGGGAAGATCGGTCGCGGGCGTGACAACCAGTTCACCTCCGGGTGTCCCAGCCGCCGCGGCAGGAGAAGCCGGCGACAGGACAAGCAATCCGGCCACGGCCACGCTGGACCAGGCGCGCATATGAAAACCCCCTGTTCGAGAAACCGTGATCTCAGCGCGCCGAAGATCGGCCCGGCTACCTCCAGCTGGACCAGTGCCGTCGAGCGGTCCACTCGCGTACGACGCAGGGGGTTCACCGCCACGATGTCACTTTTTTGTCCAAACGGCAGGCATTTGGGGGATATTTTTGCCAAAATTTGTACACTTCTCGCTGCCGGAGCGCGCATACCATCAGGGGCGTGTCCGGCTATAAGTTTGATTTGTTCATCAGCTACAGCCGCTATGGCAGCGTCCAGAAATGGCTGTTGAACCACTTTCACAGGAAACTGAGCGAGTGCCTCGCGGATCAGTTCGCGCCACCACTGAAGGTCTACATGGACCGGACGATGCCGCGGGCCGTGCACTGGCCGTCCAATCTGCGGACGGCTTTGCGGCACAGCAAGATAATGATCCAGGTCCTCACCCCGCACTACTTCACCTCGCGCTGGTGCATGGCGGAGCTGCGCAGCATGCAGGCGAGGGAGGAGATGCTCGGGCTCGGGGGCGCCGAGATCTCGCAGGGGCTGATATATCCGATCCTCTACTCGGATTCGGAGAACTTCCCACTCGAGGAGCGGCAACGCTCGTGGGTGGACCTGAAGGAATTCGCCCATCCCGATCCGGTGTACCAGCAGACCCCTGATTACATCCTTTTTCACCGTAAGGTCAACGAGTTGGCGAGCGACCTGGTCCAACTCGTGCGGCAAGTGCCTGACTGGCAGCCCGACTGGCCGATAGTCGAGAAGCCGGAGCCCGTGCTCATCCCACCGCCGCCGTTGCCGAGGTTCGACCCATGACCGGGACAGTGCTCACGTTCTACTCCTACAAGGGCGGTGTCGGGCGCAGTTTCACACTGGCCAACGTCGCCGTGCTGCTCGCACGCTGGGGTTACCGGGTGCTCACCGTCGACTGGGACCTGGAAGCCCCCGGGCTGCACCACTACTTCGCGCCGGTGCTGGCCGAGGACCCGGCCGGCGGGGTCGTCGATCTCGCACACGAGTTCCTCGCGGGCGCGAAGACCCCACCCGCACACGCCGTTCAGGTCAACGTCGGCGACGGCAGGCTGGCGCTGCTGGCCGCTGGCCGGGTCGACAGCGGCCAGCTGGACAGTTCCTACTCACGCCGCATGCAGGCGATCAACTGGGAGGACCTGTACCAACGGGGATTCGCCGATTTCCTCGAGCGATGCCGTGCCGAGTGGACCGACGAGTACGACTTCGTCCTGATCGACAGCCGCACTGGTATTTCGGACATCGCGAGCATATGCACCGCACAACTGCCTGACCGGCTGGTCGTGGTGTTCACCGCCAACGGCCAGAACCTCAAGGACGTCGTCGACGTCGCCCGGCGCGCCGACGATGCAAGAGACCGGTTGCCCTACGACCGGCCGCGGCACGTGGTGCTCCCAGTGCTGTCCCGGCTGGACAACCGCGTGGAGTACGAGCGGGCAGAGAAGTGGCAACACAGGTGTGCCGAGGTTGTCGCGCCGTTGTTCCGCAACTGGCTCGTCAAGACCGTGTCCACCGACCTGATGCTGCGGCATCTCACCGTGCCGTACGTCTCGTACTGGAGTTTCGGCGAGCAACTGCCTGTGCTGGAAGAGAAGGTCCCGTCGGCGGATCAGATCTCGTTCGCGTTGGAGACCGTCGCGGCGGTGATCGCGCAGCAGTTCGACCGCACAGACGTGCTGGCTGACAACCGGGACGTCTACGTGGCGGCCGCCCGCAGTCACCGCAAGGAGTTCGAGCTCGACCTGCTCGTGTCCAGTCCCCGGCCGTCGATGCGGGCCGCGACGGACCTGATCGACGAACTGCGCCACCTGGGCCTGCACGTCGACCGGTCGTTGTCAGCGGACCCGGAGTTCCTCGACCAGACCGACGAGCCGGCCAAACACCTGTGCCTGGTCGTCGACGGGCAGCTGACCCGCTGGCAGACCACGGAAGCGGAACGTTTCCTGCGGCACGCGTTCGGCGCGGAAGGCGACCAGCGGCAGCTGTTCTGCGTGCTGACCCGTGAGACCGATCGTGAGGACCTGCCGGGATTCCTGCGCAACCTCCGGCACCTGGAACTGGAACCGGGCATGCGTCCGGTGAGCGTGGCACGTCAACTGCACGACCTGATCATGGCGACGCCGGTCAGCGAGACCGAGCCGGACCACGAGGCACTGCGGACAGCGGCGGCCGCGCTGCGTGATCTGCCGCCCGACATGCCCTACGCCGAACGGTTCGCGCTTGTCACGCAAGCCGTGCGTGGCATGGAAGCCGCTCTGGACGACGGCGACATGGACCTGTTGCTCAACCGCTCGGCAGACCTGGTGCTGCTCAGCAGGGCACACGGGAACGGCAACCGGGTCGCCACGCCACCGAACTTGCGCGACCGGGTGAGCACCCTGCTGAACCGGATCGACCGGCGAATCAAGACGTCCACCGACTGAAAGGCGGCGAAATGCCGAAGGGGAACTACTCGAACGCCGCGAGAGCGGCACTGATGGCGCTCATGCTGGCGAATCGCGACGTCGCCAACACGGAGTTGACCAACGACCACAAGATCAGGCTCGGCCCGGCCGACCGCGAAGCCCTGAACGACGCCGGGTTGCTCAAGACCGCGATGGACACCAAGCCGTACGTGCACCGGATCACCGATGACGGCATCGATTGGTGCATGAACGATCTGGTTTACGGCGAACCACCGTCGAACTCGGGGCCGCTGGCCCGGATGTCCGCCGAGCTGCTCCGGCGCCTCGTCCGACACTTGCAACGACGAGGCACGCTCGCCAACGCCATCCGGTCCGGCGACCTTGAGCTGTTCATCCGCGCGGTCTATTTCGACCTGGCCGTCAAACCACAGGAGTGGATCCGCTTGGCGCGGATCCGTCCGATGCTCGACGGCGAGGACAAGAGCGACGTGGACAAGGCACTGCTGAAGATGATGAAGGAAGGGAAGGCCTACCTGGCCCCGGACTCCAACCGCAAGGTGCTGACCGAAGCGGACCATGAAGCCGCCGTGAGTGTCGGCGGCGAGGACAAGCACCTCATAGCGATCGAGGAATCATGACCGAGCACCTACGTGAAGCGCTGGCCGTACTGCGCTTCAACTCCGCTGAAACCCCGGACGACGTATGGCATACCTCGCCCTCGCACATCGAAGGCCTGCACGCCAGGGCAGAGGGGCGCATCCAGGCTGGCATCGCGGACGCGAGGAACAGCACCGGCCCGAGCCCGATCGGCCTTGTGCTGCAGGGTGAGAAGGGCGTCGGGAAGACCCATTTGCTCGGCACAGTGCGCCGCATGGTGCAGGAGCAGGGCGGCTTCTTCTTCCTGATCGAACTCACCTCAGGCAGCGCGTTCTGGGACGATGTCGCTGACGCGATGCGCAGCGAGCTGCGCAGGGTCAACGACGACGGCGCACTGCAGATCACCGTGCTGCTGCGCCAGCTGTGCAAAGAAGCCGGTGTGCCCGACGACGTCGCACAGGCGATCCTCAGCGAGGCGCCGCTGACTCCGGACCACCTGCGACAGTTCCTCAATGGACTGCGCAATGTGGATGGACGGATCGCGGTGGAGTGCGGTGACACGATCCGGGCGCTGGTGCTGTACGCCTCCTCCGAACACGCCGATGTCGGCTGGGCGTACCTGCAGGGACTCGGTGACGCGGATCGCGAACGCCGTCAGTGGGGCATGCACCCCAAGCCGAAGCAGTCCCGGACGCTGGTGCGCGACATCTCGCGCGTTCTCGCGATGACCGGTCCGTGTCTCATCGCCATCGACCAGCTCGACACCCTGGTCAACAAGAGCCAGGACGCCATCGAGGCCACGGTGACCGACCCCGAGCTGACGCGGGAACTCGCGCTCATCGCCGACGGTCTGATGCAGTTGCGCGAAACGACAAGGCGGACCGTGACCGTCGTGGCGTGCCTGCCCAACACGTGGATGCAGTTGAACTCCATCGCGAGCGACACAGTGCAGGACCGCTTCACCGAAACCCCGATCCTGGCGTCCATCACCGACCCGGCGATCGGCCGGAGCCTGGTGGAGAAGTGGCTGGGAACCATCTACCAGCGCAACGGCATCACCCCGCCGCACCCGACCTGGCCGGTGGCGCCGAGCGCCTTCGGCGAGGCCTGGACGGCCTACACGCCACGGCAACTCCTCAAGCGGATCCACGCCCATGCCGAGGTGTGCCTCGCCGGTGACATCCGGGAACTGGGTTCGTTCGACGAGCAGCCGGTCGTACGCCCGGTCGAGCGTTCACCCGAGGTGCCCGCGCCCGCCGGGCAGGAGCCGGGCTACTTCGCGGACTTCGACGACCAGTTCACCCAGTTGCGGGAGAAGACCGATGTCGCCGCCGCGGATCTCACGCGCCACAACGAGGACGCGGTGATGCCGGCGTTGTTGCTCGCCGGGTTGAAGTCCTGGATCACCGAGGTCGGCAACGACGACCTGAAGTGGCATCCCGAACCGCTGCCGGAGGACATGACGCTGCACGCCGGACTGCGCCGCACCGTGAACGAAGCGCTGGACATCGAGGAACGCTGGGTGTTTCGGCTGATCGCAAGCAGTCACGGCACCATCGTGCTGCACAAGATGCGGCGAGCTCGTGCCGCCGCCGGAATTCGGTCCGGTGAAACCGACAGGCATCTTGTCCTGATCCGCAACGCCACCAAAGGGTGGAACGGGTTCAAGACCAAGGCCGAGTTCGCCGAGCTGGAGAAGATGGGCACCAAGCGCGTCAGGGTCTCCGACGACGACCTTCGGACGTTCAGCGCGCTCAAGGAGATGCTCTCGGCCCAGACCCACCAGCTGCTGGCGTGGTTGGTGGCGCGCAAACCCGCCAGCAGCGGCACCTTCCTGCGCGAGATCCTGCCGACGCCTGCGCACGCCCGGTCGAACCACCAGGAAACGAGGCCACCGCCGCCGCAACGACAACAGCAGGCGTCGTCCGCGGAGATCGTGCTCGGGATGGACAACGAGATCCGCGTCGAGTTGGAGTCACTGCGCAAACACGCCATCGTCTTCGCGGGCTCCGGTAGTGGGAAAACCGTGCTGCTGCGCAGGATCGTCGAGGAGTGCGCGTTGCGGGGAGTCTCGGCGATCGTGCTGGACCCGAACAACGACCTGGCGCGGCTGGGCGATCCGTGGCCGCAACCGCCAGGGGACTGGCGGCCCGGAGACGCCGAGAGCGCTGCCGAGTACTTGGCCGGCACCGAGGTCGTGGTGTGGACACCGGGCCGGATCGGCGGGCGTCCCCTCAGCTTCCACCCGCTGCCGGATTTCGCGGAAGTGCGCGGGGACGCCGACGAGTTCAACGCATCGATCGAGGCTGCCGTGGCTCACCTCGCACCTCATGCCAGAGTCGCGAACGGCACGAAAAGCGCCGTTCGCGGCAAGGCGGTGCTGCGGGAGGCGTTGACGTACTACGCGCGCAGAGGTGAACGAGACCTCGCTCGGTTCGTCGAAATGCTCGCCGAACTGCCGGACGGGGTGAGCAAGCTGAGCACCGCCGTGGCGATGGCCGCCGACCTGGCGGAGACGTTGCGGGCCGCGATGGTCAACGACCCTCTGCTCGCGGGCCCGGGTGAGGCCATGGACATGGGCGCACTGCTCACGCCGACGACGGGGAAGCGCGCGCGGATCTCGGTGATCAGCTTCATCGGGCTGCCGTCCGAGGACCAGCGGCAGGGGTTCGTGAGCCAGCTCCAACTCGAGCTGTTCGCGTGGATCAAACGCAACCCGGCTGTGGACCGGCCGCTCGGCGGGCTGTTCGTCATGGACGAAGCACAGACCATAGCTCCGTCGGGTACGTGGACGGCAAGCACGCAAAGCACCATCTTGCTCGCGTCGCAGGCGCGCAAGTACGGGCTCGGTCTTCTGCTCGCCACCCAGGCACCGAAAGGCGTGCACAACCAGATCGTCGGCAACGCGACGACCCAGTTCTTCGGCAGGCTCAACAGCCCGGCGCAGATCGCGGCGGCGACCGAGATGGCCAGGGCCAAGAACAGCTCTGTCGGGGACATCTCACGGTTGGAACGTGGGCAGTTCTACGCGACAGGCGAGAACTTCGGGTTTCGCCGCATGCGGGCACCGTTGTGCCTGAGCCACCACCCACCCAGTCCGTTGCGAGTGGAGGAAGTGCTCGAACGAGCTCGGGACGACGGCCCACCGTGACTCGACATGAAAATGTGCTCCTCACCCCGCAGGATGAGGAGCACATTCTCGTGTCTCTACTGGACGGTCGCGGCGATGACCGCGTTGATCCGCTGCCAGAGTGCCGCGAACAGGTCTTCCTTGCGGTACTTGCGCGGTTCACCCGAACCGCGGCCGAGCACCGAGAAGTCGCGCAGTTCGAGCACGGGCGTACCGGTCTGCGTGTCGTACACCGGACGTGCCCAGCCGTTGCTGCAGGCGCTTCCCGCGTCGTGCCTGCCAACCAGGAAGTTCACGGTCTCGTCGCCGCCGATACCGCCGCGCTGGACGTCCAGGGCGTACACGATGTCACCCCTGTGCTCGATCCGCACACTGATCTTTGAGTCCCCGAGGTGCACAGTGCCGACGAACCGGCGCTGGTCGAGGCCGGGCAGGGCGGCGGCGAACTGTTCGCCCATGTAACGGATGGTCGCGTCCTGCTCGGCATAGCGGCTGAACGTGACGGGCACAGTCGCGACGGGAGTCAGGTCCCTCGCGCCCGTCACCACTTCGGCGACCGGTGCCCGATTCCACCCGGCCGACTCGGCTTCCTCGACGCGGGCGATGAGCGCTTCGGTGATCTGGTCCGGCCACTGCTCGGTGGCGCGCAGGTAGGTCACGTGCGGATGCACCAGGTCCGCCGGCACCGCGACGTCACCCATCAGCACCGGCAGCACGTGCTCGTTCCCGGTCTTCACCGCGTGCAGCATCGCGGCGGTGAAGTCGTCCAGTGTGGACACGAAGGGAAGGAAGAAGCGCACACGGGCGTCCGGCAGGTCGCCGCCTTCCTTGTGGGCCCACCACTCGTGGGTCTGATCGGGGCCGTGCAACACAGTCAGCCCACGCTGCCGCCAGACGTTGACCGCCTCTTCGGCAGCGGACCGCTGCTCCTCGGCGAACGACACGGCGACGTCGTAGGTCGCTACTTCGCCCACTGTCCAACCTCCCTGGTCATCCCGGCCACGCGGCCGGCTCATCGTGCGTACCCGCGGAGCATGCGCGCAGCGTGTCGACCAGAAGTGGACGCGACGTGGATGGGCCAGTGTTTCCCGTTTCCCGCTCTGCTGGTCAACGGTTAATCGCTTGTTGATGTGGTTTGTTTTTGATGGACTGTGGATATCGGCGCTGGAGATTGTGGACAAGCGCCTCGTAAATCATTCGCGGTTCTATGGAGGTTTTGTCATGCCCAAATACGCTTCTGCTTTCTTGGGGTCCGCGGCGTCGCTGTTGGTCGTGCTGTCCGCTGTGGTCACTGGTGCGGGCGATGGCGTCTCGACGCCGTCGGACAACGCTTCCACCGCGTCGATCGCGGCGGGGACCTTCGGTACCGACGGCAATCCGTGGCACGGGTGACGGAGTCACGAATATGCGCCGAGCCGTCCGCGAGTATTCGCGGGCGGCTGGTTGTTTGCGTCGAACCAATGGGAGTGGTGTACTTGGGTCACTCGGAATGGAGGCACTGTGGCTGAGTCGTTTGGGGACATGCTGCGGGAATACCGGGCCGCCGCCGGTTTCTCGATGGGACAGTTGGCCAAGCGCATCCATTACAGCAAGGGGTATCTCAGCAAGATCGAGAACGGCCTCAAACCGCCGCATGAAACAGTCGCCCGTCTCTGCGACAGCGTGCTCAACGCAGGTGGGATGCTCGTGGAAGCCGCTCGTACGGCACGTGACCGCATCGCCGGGGAGCACAAACTCGACCGTCGCCAGGTGCTTGCCGCCGGAACCGTGTTCGGCATAACACTTGCCGGTGGGCCGCGGCCGATCCCGCACGAGGGTGTGGTCGCCGGGATCCGGACCACGTTCGAACACCTGCGGCGACTCGGTATGCAGACGAGCCCGGTGGTGATTCTGGAGTCGCTGGTCGCTCAGGCGAACACAGTGTGCGCACTCGCCCACGAGAACCCCGAGCCGATCAGATCCCGTCTGCTGTTGCTCGCCGCGCGGATCGCGGAGTACACGGGATGGATGAGCCAGGAGGTCGGCGACGAGCAGCGCGCGTTGTGGTGGACTCGGCGTTCGTCCGAGCTGGCGCAGGCGGGCGGTGACCGGCAGATCACGAGCTACGCGCTGGTCAGGGAGGCGGGCCTCGCGCTCTACCGGCAGGACCCGATCACCACGATCGACCTCGCCCAGCGAGCTCAAGTGAGCGGTTCAGGCAGCCTCCGCGTGCTGGCTCTTGCTGCTCGCCGAGAAGCACAGGGACACGCGCTGGCGGGTGACCGCGATTCATACCAACGTGCCATGGACCGCGCTGCCGAGCTGCTCGATTCGTCCACACCGGACGACAGGGCGTATCCCGAACTCGGTACGAGCGCGCCTGATCCGGTCGAGTTGGCCCGTGGGTGGGCATTGTGTGACCTGGGGAAGCCCGATGACGCTGCGGCGATCCTTGAGCGAGAACTGGCCCGGTTGCCCGCGGTGTCCCGTCGCACGAGGGCACGGTTCGGTGTTCGGCGGTCGCTGGCGTACGTGCTGTCCGGCGAAGTCGACCAGAGTTGCCTGACGCTGACTGAAACACTCGACGACGTGGCCCACGTCGACTCGGCCACAGTCCGGATGGACTTGCGGGAACTGGCCAGGCACCTCGGTCGGTGGCACAACCACGGCGTGGTTCGTGAAGTGTTCCCCGATCTGCGGCGTGCGTTGTCGCAGCGCGCCTGACGGCGTTGGTCACACCTAGTAAGTTGTCGCTCGGCAGCGGCATGTCAGTACCGCGCGTGCCGACCGGACCTCCTCGGCGCCGGGCTGGCCGAGCGCGATGAACCTTGTCTCGGCGGTGTCCCAGTGCGGCACGGCGTCGGTGTGCTTGTCCAACGAGTGCAGGGTCTGCGCGACGCCCCAAGCGGCATGGGCCTGGTGAGTGCGATTCCCCGTTTCAGTCGCCAGGTCCAACGCCGTGCTGTAGAAGTGGTGTGCTCCTGCCAAATCGCTTTGTGCCTGGGCAGTCGCACCACGGTCGCGGTGCAGCCGGGTGTGCAGGTCCGCGTCGGACACCTTGGTCGCGACTGACAGCGCTTGTTCCTGATAGCGCACAGCATCGGCGAAACGGCCTGCCAACCGATGGACCGTGCCGATGTTCGTCAACGCATAGGCCAACACGCAGTTGTCGCCGATCTCACCTGCGAGCCGATGTGCCTCCGTGTGATCGGCAAGGGCCTCCGTGAGCATCCCCAGCTGTTGTCGCACCGAGCCGAGGTTGTTCAACGCGTGCGCCAAGCCCTGTGTGTGCCCGATCTCGCGCAGCATGGGCACTGCCGACAAGTGCTGGCGCAACGCTGTTCCCAAGTTGCCACGCAGCTCGTTGAAGTAGCCGAACATGCTCAGCACATGGGCTTGACCACGGCGATCGTCGCATTGGGCGTATTTCGCCAGTGCGTCCTCCAAGCTCCTGACGACCTCGTCGTGCATACCGAGCTCCATGGCGGGGATGGCGATCGCGCAGAGCGTGGCGGCTTCGCCGCGTACGTCTCCCAGGCGTGTCCACTTGGGCAGCGCGTTCCTCGCCAGTTCAAGGGCTGCGTCGAGTCGACCGAGGCGGTCGTGTGCGATGGCGAGCCGGAGAAGGACGTGGGCCTGGCCGTAGTCGTTGTCCGCATCGGCGGACACGATCCGCCGGGCGAGTTCGGTGGTCTCGATCCAGTCCTCGAACTGGTTGGTGGTGTTGAAGTAGCGCCAGGTCAGCACAGCCAGACGCCAGGCGTGCCCAGGCAGGCCGTGTGCGGCGGCATGGTGGATGGCCGCCACCAGGTTGTCCCGCTCGGCGGCGATCCACGCCAGCGCGGCATCCTGCCCGGTGAAGGTTGGTGAGACCCGGCAGGATCGGTCCACTGTGGGCAGCAGGGCCCGGTCGAACGGGTACGCGGTGCTCACCGCGCCGACGAGCGTGACGAGATAGAAGTCGAGCAACCGGAGCAGGGAGTCCGAACGTTCGGTAGGCGTGGTCGGAGACGGCTCCGCGGCGGCGAACTCCTTGAGCGGGTCGAGCATCTGGTACCGCTCCGGCGCCAGTTCCTCCAGCAAGCACACCTCGTGCAGGTAGTCGAGGATCACGCGTGCCTGCGTGACATCCCGATCTATGAGCGCCGCCGCGCCCGCCACAGTCAGATGTGGCCCGGGCGCGTGTCCGAGAAGACGAAACATCTTCCGTTGGGCCGTGTCGAGTTGCTGGTAGGAGACGCGCACCGCGGCCGCGCCCGCCATGTCGTCCGTGTCCGCGTGCCACGGACCGCTTTCCTCCAGCAGACGGAGCAGGTGGTCCAACGGCCAACGGTCGTGCCTGCGGAACAGCGCAGCCACCACCTTGATCGGCGTCGGCAGATAACCGCACCGCTTGACCACCGCGGCTACCTGGGCGGATCGGCCGTGAATGCGGAGTGGACCCACGAGCGTGCGGAACAACTGGGTCGCGTCATCGGCTGCCAGCGGCGTGAGGCGGATCTGCTCACCTGTGTCCGGCTCGCCCACACGTCGGCTGGTGACGATCGCGAAACAGCCCGGAGCCTCCGGCAGCAGCGGACGGACTTGGTCCGACGACGCCGCGTTGTCCAGCACGATCAGCGTTCTGGTGCCGTCCAGCTGGCGCCGGTACAGCGTCGCCTTCCGGCCAATCGATGCCGGGATCTGTTCCGCGGGTACGCCGAGTTCCGACAGCACCTGGGACAGCGCGTCCCCGACAGTCACGGCGGCCGTGTGCGGGGTGAACCCGTTCAGCCGTACGAGGAGTTGCCCGTCAGGGAACCGATCCCGCAGCCGGTGCGCGGCCTCGATGGCCAAGCCTGTCTTGCCGACACCTGGTGCACCGCTCACCCAGACAGCACGACGCCCGTCGGCAGCCACTGTTGTGATCTCGCCGAGTTCCGTCGTGCGGCCGGTGAAACCACCAGGTCTCGACGACAGGGAGCTGACCGGTTCGCCGCGCTCGGCCCGCGCGGCGAGGTTGCGCAGCGCCGCGTCCGGCTCCACGCCGAACTCGGCGAGCGCTTCACTGGCGCTCTGGAAGACCCGGATGGCCTCCACGCGGTCGCCGTTCGCGATCAAGGCACGCATGAGCAGCTCAGCGTGTTTCTGGCGGGCTGGGTCCTTCCGCACGACCCGGCGCAGGCGGTCCCGCGCCGACCGGTGATGACCAGCGGACAGCTCAAGCTCGGCGAGGTCACCGACCGCATCGAGGTAGCTGTCGTTGGGTGAGATCACCTCCGAGCCGCCCACTCGGTCGATGTCGATGTCCTCAAGGAACAAACCTCGCCAGAGGTCGACGGCGGCGTGCAACAACTCGATGGCCCGGCGTGGATCTTCCTCCTGCAGTGCCTCGGTGCGCAGCCGGTCGAACCGGGCGGTGTCGATCTGTTCCTCGGAGACCCGCAGCAGATAGCCGGTGGCGGTGGTCTCGATCGCCACGTCGCCGGCGTCGCGGAACGCGTTGCGCAATTTGTTGATGTAGCCGCGGACAAGGGAGCGGCGCTCCGGATTGTCCTGCCAGACGATTTCGGTCAGCCGCTCGGCGGACACCGGCCGGTTCGCGTGCAACAGCAGCACGACCAGGATGAACCGTTGCTGTTGATCTCCAAGAGGTACGGGTGCGCTGTCGTGCCATGCCTCGAGGGGTCCCAGCATCCGAAATTCCACTCCGCCTCCCGATCCGAGAGCCTGATCTCTGTGCATAAGTCGCGCAAGCGGCCGATCGTGTGTCGGGTGGGAGCGAATTCCTTGCGTATCTGATCCAAATGGGTAGTGCCGATCTGTCATATCCCGGGCGACTGATGAGAACGCACGTGTCGAAGTCGACGTGGCGTGGTCCGCGGCATCCACCACATGTCCACTTCTGGTCCACTCGTGCGTCGCATGCTGCCCGGCGAACAGTCGGATGCGAGGGGAGTCGAACTGATGAGCACCCACTGTGAGTTGGTCCGCGAGCTGAGGACGCTTCGCAAAGGGCGAGGCGTGTTCTCCGGCCGAATCAGCGAACGGATAGGACCGCACCTGCGCACGATGTGCGGGGTCACCAGTCATGACGGACCGGTGACCGTCCGGAAGAAGATCGTTGCCCGGTTGATCGAACTCGCCGAGCAACTGCCGGAGGACATGCGTTTGGCAAGCGTGGCGGCGTTCGCCCTCAGCAACGAGATCCGCCTGCCGCTGTACCAGGACCGGATCCACTGGGCGGCGATCAGGATCGATCGTGGCCCGCGCACGGTCCGCCGCCGGGTGGACGAAGCCATCGACCAACTCGCCGAACTGATCACGACAACCCCGCGCACACCGTCAGGCATATGGCACACAGCGGAACTGCATGTGGCGATCGCACTGGATCGACCGCAACCAGAAGTGCTCGAACGACATCGAATCGTGGCCGACGAGGACGGCCTGCACGAACTGGAATTCACATCGCCACTGGCGGCGGAAAGACGGCACATCGAGGTCGACGTCCTCTACGGCGGAACGTTGCCCGATGACAGCCTCGGTCTCACCCTCCCAGGCCCCTTGTCCAAGGGGGAATCACACGACTTCGCCGTACGGTTCCGCCTGTCCAGTCCACAGGCACTGCGGTCCTACGTGGTGCGCGTTCCCAAGCGGGCGTACGACCTGTTCGACCTGCGCGTGCGGTTCGGACGTGACTGGGCACCGCCCCACGTGTGGATATTGCGCGAAGTCCACCAGAACGCCGTCGCCAACCCGCCCCACCGCGAGCACCGGCACCCAGTGGACCGAGCAGGCGAGATCCACCAACGATTCAGCCGCCTCCTGCCCGGCCTCGCATACGGAGTGCGATGGGAGCTCGATCAGGGCCCGATTCCCAACGGAAGCCGCTTCGGGTTGTAGCAGAAGCAACGTTCGAGCCCGGGTTTCCCACACACAAGAGGGCAGCTGCGTAGACGGAATAATTCGCGTGTGTACTTATGAGGTAAGGACGTCGTCGAGATAGTGCTGCACGGGATCGTAAAACGGGTACGGGACATACTCGGCCAGTTCGTCGTGCTTGACCCAAGCAAGCTCTACGAGTTCCTCATTGTCTTTCACATGCGCATCGCCGGAAACGACGCTGCACGCGGCGTAGACCACCGTGCGGCCTGTCGCTGGGTGGACGCGTTGGCCCAGCACCCTGTCGGCGGAGACGGTCAGGCCGGTTTCCTCGAAGGTTTCACGGACGGCTGCTTCGCTGGCTGGTTCGCCGGGTTCGACCTCGCCGGCTGGGAACTGCCATGAGAGGCTGCCTTCTTTCACGCGCCGCCGGACCAGTAGTAGTGCGCCGTTCTTCACGATGACCGCTGCCGCGACTGGTGGGCGCGGGCTGTCAGGAGCCGGTTCACTCACTGGGCAACTCCGAGCGTCATAGAAAACGGCTCCTGACCTGTTTGCACTGGTCAGGAGCCGCTCTTCGCCCGGTGAAAGACGAGTGCCCCGGCAGGAATCGAACCTGCGACACACGGTTTGGGAATCCCGAAATCCAGCATCTATATGGCCTCTACCAGCAACAATAGTTTCGTCTTCAGCCCCGATAGTACCCAATGACCACCCTCCTATCCACAGTTTTCCGTCACGGTCCCTGTCACACGGGAGGACGCGGCGGGTGCGGAGGTGGCACGGGATCCGTCCGTGTGAGTCGCAGCGTCACCTCCAACGAGCTGCGCATTGGCCGCGTGGATTTTGGCCGCCCCCGGTGGAACATATGAACAGCCTGGAGGACCTACACCGTGAAGGTCGGCCTTGTTCGGCCCGGTTGATGTCATGAGGCTGACCTGCGACTGTTGATCTTGTATCGAGATACCCACCTGTGAGCGAGAACGCGCAGGTGGACTGATGCTCATTGTGGTGCCCGATCACCGGCGTGATGTGGTTGCGGAGATAACCGCAGTAGATGGAATGGGTGTGGGTGCCGGCCCGCATGGTCGCGAGGTGACGCTCGAGCAAGAGGGACAATGTGGTGTTGATCTGTGGATGGCGATGTTCGTCGACTTGGACGATCAGACATCGGCGCGCGGCTTCGGTATCTCGTGCGGCGGTAGGGCCTCGCGGGATGGTTTGGGTCAGATAGTGCTCACGATGAGTGATCAGGTCGGTGCCTGCGTAGACGCGGACTCGTAGCGATCCGCTGGGCAGCGTGTCGATGCCGCGGGGACGAGGAGCGCGGGTGGTGGGGGCACGGCCGCCTGAGGTAGTGCCACGAGTGCTGGCACGCATGTCCACAATGTACGCCACAGCAGTGGTGCATTCGCAGTTCATTCACTGTGCGGCCGAACCGTGACCGGTCCGTGCGCAAACCGAGCCGATGTAGACACACAGCGGTGTGACCCCGTGAAGACGACGGACCACGTGATACCCACCTGCGTGGTTCTGCGTGCTAACCATTGTGCTGTGGAGAGTGGGCCAGCGCGGCCACTGGATGGGTCGTTGGCCACGCTGGACCGATGCTGCGACGCCGGACACCGATGTCCAGTTTGGCCAGTTCGGCCACGACGTACAAGGGGCTGCTGTTACGGGGACTTGTTGTGTCGAACCTTCGGCTTCGGGGTGTCCAGGGTTTCGTGCCGCGGCGAGGATGGAGCATGCGCCGATATGAACCCTCGAGCGCTTCCCCTCCCGACAAGTTGGCCGCCCGCTACAAATGGACTATGGCAAGTCCCGCGAGTCCAAGAGCGTCGTCTTGACCGAGGCATCGCGGCACAATCACGCACCAACTTGAGCCGCTGACGTCAGGCCGCAGTCTGGCTCGTCTGGCGGGGGATCATTGGAGTGATCGCCCACAGGCCGGACGTGTTGAGGCGTGCAGGTGAGGGCAATCGTCGACGTCGAGGTTCCGCCGTGCTTCTGTCCGGTTTACCCTCGCCAATCTTCTGTTTGACGCGACCATCGTTGCCGTGAAGGAACGCCGTCCCGGTGGCGCTGACCACGTGCTTGTGCACGAGTACTTTGCCTGGCCGCCGCCCTGGCCGGACGGACATGGAACCGAGTCATGACCAGCTTTCGTTCACTGTAGGCATGACTGCGACAGTCGGCTCGATGTTCCGAGGAGCCTTCTGACCGCCACCATCACCGGGCAAGACCTTGACCACACCGGTCTGTTGATCGACATCAACACCCTGCGGCAGCGGAGGCCACGTGATGAGAGCACGTGACGCCGCGTCTGCGACTGACCCAGTCGCAGTCATCCGACGACACTCTGCCCGGAGTGATCAACAGCCTGCTCGCCGCGCCGGCCTGCCACCCGAACGGCTGGAGATCACACTCGACACCCGCGCGGTGATCGCCGACCACAGCGCGGCACGGTCGAACCTCCGCGTACTCCGAGACAACGGCGTGGTGATCGGACTGCACGAATTCTCCGGCAGCCCCACCGAAGTCGCGCTTGCCGAAACCGAGCGAGTTGCCTCGGTGATCCGCACGCGATCACTGACCAGCCAGCGACTGGATCCACACCAACCCGACTCACTGGTCACGCTGACCGTCTCGATGATCCAGGCGTTGCGCCACGCAGACGTCGCGGTCGGCCTCGACGACGTGGCGAGCGCACCGGACGCGGTTCGCTGGCACGCCCTGGGCGCGACCCGGGCCCAGGGCGACTTCGCTGGTACCCCGGGAGACCTGGACAGTGTGCTTCCGCGATCGCGACAGGCCCATCACCGGCGAGGACACGACCCGCACCGACCCCGCTGATCCTTCACCGGGCCCCATTATCCGACGGGCCGGGGCAGGACTTCACCGCCCTGCCCCCGCTCGTCGCTGTTGCCGGTGGTGCGGCCGGCTGGGTCGTGCTTGTCATAGTCGAGGTGTCATCGCTGGTCTATCGGCTGTGAGCGACGTGTTCGAACCCAGCGGGTGATCGCCACGGCGATGATGACAAGACCGAACACGAGGGCGATCGCACCTAACACTCGTGCGTCAGTCGGTGTCCGGACCCAGCCGCGGTACTTGGTCACGGGCGTGAACACCAGACAGATCACGCCGATAGCGGCGAACATGCCCCCGAGCGCCCCTCCGAGCAGCAGGTACGGACCTCGGGTGTGCGGTTCATGCACACCGCCCGCTCGCGGGTCACCTCGACGCCGTGCGCGATCGAGCACGTACGCGCCGACCCCGCCGAGGCCAAGCAAGGCCCCGGCCGATCCCACAGCCACTTCGCCGTACACCACCATCAACACACCAACAACGACGAACAACACGGACGCTACCAACGTCAAGACAGGCTTCACTCGTACGAGATACCCCAGCTGGGTGGTCGGCAATGCACCGTGCCGCGCGGAGTGCTGATCCTGCGGATCCTGCAGTTGGTCGCTGTCCGCGCCGGTGCTGGTCGTGTAGCTGTAGGTGGCCTTGATAGCGGGGCGTTACGGTGGAGCAAGAACGGGTCTTTCTGCTCGGCGAATGAGTCGGTGGTACTTCTCATCCTGCCGCTGAAAGGACCCCGCCCCCTACTTCAGGCCCTCGCCAGCGTCACCAACCTCATGACCCGCAACAGGTCATGTCCGTTACTGGTCCTTCGATTCGACGGGTGGGCGCACGAACCGGCGGAGCGCCAAGCTCACCGTGCCAGCACAGTGTCCGCCGACGAGTTGCTTGGGTATGGCTGTGGTGATCGCGCCTGACACTCCCTGCGAAACGACGCCGGCGAGCTCGGGGCCGACGGCAGGTTCGTGATGGGGCTTCCGTCGCAGAGCAAGGAATGGGTGGACAACCGGTTGCACACCTACCAGCCCGAGGAACTGGTGCGGTTCGCGTTGACCAAGTCGGCGCGGTTCGAACCGGGGAACCGACCAGAGCTACTCCAACACCAACTACACCGTGGCCCTGTTGTTGATCGAGCGGGCCACCGGCCGCTCCCGAGTCCGCCTGAATACCAGCGATACTCGCCCAACGGTTGGCGACCATTGTGTTGCCCAGGAAGTGGCGGCACAGTGGGCGAGGCGTGTCCATTCGTCGCGAGAGCCGATAGCGAGGCGCAGCTGTGGGCCGCGTGAGGTGTGCCGCCAAGCACGGCGGCTGCTCTGCGCCGCGCGTGACATTCGCATTCTCGGTGGCACTCGCCCCGATCGTGCGCCTTCATATGCCCTGATCGGATGCTGACCTGCTGTGTCTTTCCTCGGCATACTGGTCGGCTCGCTTGTGCTGTGCGGGCTCGGTGTTGACGCGCCGATCGCAGCGTTGGAAGGCGCACGCGGCTGCCTGCCAGCGCGCGCGAAACCTGCGCCGCAGGATGCTCACCTTCCAGGAGGAACAAGGAGTCGACGACGTGGGCAAGTGTGCCCATGGCCTGTTTCTGCTGCAACCGACGTCGACCAAAGGCACGACGCCCGTCAAGCCACTGCGTGCGCCTCTCGTGCTTCAACCGCTCACGGTCACACCGCGCGCCGCCGCGGAGACGGACTATGTGCTCGAGTTGGTCGGAGTTCCTGAGGTCAACCCAGTGCTGCTGTATGCCCTCAACCGCCAGCATGGCATCGATCTCGACGTCGAAGAGCTCACCGACGAGCTGAACGCGATGATCGAGGAGAACGATGACCGCTCGACGCACGCGGGTCTCGTATACGCGGCGCTGAGCGATGTCGTGGCCGGGCACGGCCGCGCCGCCGAGTTCGAGGAGCGGCAGTTCGCGAGCACACGCCACGTCGAAGACACGTTGGTTCTCTTCGAGAAAGACGTGTTCGGCGACAAACTCGAGGACTACTGCTTCGCCACCGGGGACCGCAGGTGGCGGTCCGCTCACCCACGGCCGCTGAACTGGTGGCAGCAGCGCAAGGCGCGGAAGCAGGCGACAGAGCTCCGCAAGGCCGGGAAGTGCAGTCGGCGCACGCTGCACGCGGAGCTGAGCGCAACGCTCGTCCAGCGCAACCGGTGGCAGGAGATGGCGGCGGGAGGGGCGCACCGCAGGAAGTCATCGGTCTCGCCGAGGCTCTCGAGGAGATCGCCAAGGCCCGCGACCAACTGGCCGCTGTGGCGATGGGAGCGCAGCTGACCGAACCCGACCAATGGTCGGAAGAGGAGGTGACAGCGCACGTCGGCCGGCTGCATGAGGAGCGGGACTTCCTCCTCCAGGTCCCCCTGCTCAACGAGTTGACCGATCGACTCGTCGGGATGGGCCTGCGGCGCTTCCTGGACGTGCTGGTGGAACGGGACGCGGACGCCGAACTCGCACGCACCATGTTCCACCACTCCTGGTACAGCTCCCTGCTTGACGAGTACCGGGTGCGCATTCCGCACCTGGGTCAGTTCGCCGGGCTGCACCAGTCCCACCTGGTCTCCGAGTTCCGGGAGTTCGACACCGCGCACTTCCAGCTCAACGCCCAGCGCGTGCGCAGGCGAGTCGCCGAGAGATTGCGTGCAGCACGTGACGCGCATCCGGACCAGAACGAGGTGGTCCGTGCCGAGGCGAAGCGCAAGCGGGGCCACATCCCCTGCGGAAGCTGGTCGCCAAGGCACCGGACGTCCTGCTCGCCGCCCGCCCGTGCTGGGCGATGTCCCCGATCGTGGTCAGCAGGCTCCTGCCCGCACAACAGCTGTTCGACCTGGTTGTCTTCGACGAGGCAAGCCAGGTGGAACCACAGGACTCGATGACCTCCATCATGCGCGGCACGCAACTCGTCGTCGCGGGAGACGAGCGCCAACTGCCGCCCAGTGCCTGGTTGCGCACCGCTCTCAGCGGTGGCGATTCAGACGACGAGGACGGCGAGGGCGCCGATACCCCTCAAGTCCGAGATTTCGAGTCCATCCTCGCCTGCCTGAGTGCCTTCATCCCGAACACCCGGATGCTGGAGTGGCACTACCGCAGTCAGGACGAGCGGCTGATCGCCTTCTCCAACAAGGCTTTCTACCGGGGCAAGCTCATCACCTTCCCCGGTTGCCAGGCAGTGAGCCCTCTGTCGTTGCACCAGGTCGACGGCCGAGTGGCGCCCGGGCGTGACGGGTCTGCCGACGCCGAGGTGGACAAGGTCATCGAGCTGGTGCTGACGCACGCTCGCAGCAATCCCGAGGACACCCTCGGCATCATCACGATGGGCAGCCCGCACGCCAAGCGCCTCGAACTCGCCCTCCGGCGAGCCAATGCCAACCACGACGAACTGGCAGAGTTCAGCGCGCGCATGCAAGGGGCAGGGCGTCGCCTGTTCGTCAAAAGCATCGAGCCAGAAAGAACATCGGGTGCAGCGAAGGTATCGGCGGTTGTGCCATGTGGGGCGCTCGTGGTTCGGTCAGGAAGGGGCCCCCTTGCTCGTGTTGTTGGGCTGCTGGGTCTTCAGGTGTTGGACCAGCAGGCCGACCTGCTCGGTCAACGCTTCCAGGTGTCGGTTGTTGCGTTTGGCCCACTTGCGTGAGCTGTCCTTCTTCTTTTTCTTGGCCCGAAATGCTCGCCTGCTGGCTTTCCGGAGATCCTGACTGGTGTCGTCGATCCGGTCGAACAGGTCGTCGAAGAGGGTTCTCTTCCGCTTAGCCATTCTGTCCTCCCGAGGTTCAACTGTGCTTATACCCCAGTAGACCGCGCCCGCTCTCGGCGGTAAAGGTTCCACTGTTGTTACGTTGTTGAACAAGGTGAATCTCAAGAGGCGGTAAATGGAATATCGATCTTGGGAGGGTCAAGTCCTCGGGTCGAAAGTGCGTGGTTCGTCACCTTACGTCCGACGGCTCTACGCTATTCGTGTGGGTCACGTTTCACCCGGTCGCCGGGTTGCTCGACGAGGTCTCGTCATCTTCACTGAATGATATCGATCGATGATCGAGTATGCCGAGGGGGTGCAGATATCGACGCATCGGGTACGAACCCTGTCCTCCCAGCTGTTCTCGAAAACAAGCGGGTTCACACGACCTGACCGCCTCTGAACCGGATGACCGCCCCGGCGTGGTCAACCGCGACCAGATGATGCAGTGTGGATTTCGCCAAGGTCGCATGGAACTTGCCGAATCTGGTGAGGGGTCGTACGCCCTGGCACCGTAGGCACGACAATCAAGTGACACCGGTGGGAACGCGATCTCGGGAGTTGAGACCGTGCGCAATCAGGTGCGAAACGACGCGCTTCGTCATCTGTTGAAGGCAGCCCGCTGGACAAATCACAGCTTGGCGGCAGCCGTCAACGGCGTCGGGGCCGAAGCAGATGTCGCGCTGCACTATGACCGGACTGCTGTCTCACACTGGCTGGCGGGGAGTCGACCGCGACCCCCGGTGCCCCAGTTCGTGGCCGAGGCACTGTCTCGCCGACTCGGCCGCTTCATATCTCCGGCCGAAGCCGGTTTGACCGACGTCTCGACCGACGGCGAGTTGCCGGTCGAGAAAACCTCCGGTGTTCACACCCTGCGTGACCTGGTGATGGCGGATCTGGACCCGCGGCGGTCGGCACTGCGTGAATTGCCCTTTCGGGCTGCGTTGGCAGTTGCTCCGGGATGGCCCGGCGGGGTTCCGCTGACGAGTCCCACTGTGATTGACCAGGGTGAGGCCGCCAATGTGAGGGTGCTGACCAGCATGACATCCGCGTTCGCCGTGGCCGACCAGATGCTCGGGGGCGGCAACACCCGCTTCGCCGTGGTCGCCTACCTGGCCAGTGATGTTCTTGCCCAACCCTTCCCAGGCGCGACGAACTGCGGCAGCCGAGCACGTGTCAGTGCCGCCGCAGCGCTGACACAGCTGATCGGCTTTATGAGTTTCGACAACCTCCACCACAACCTGGCTCAGCGCTATTACCGTGCCGCGCTGCAACTGGCACAGGAAGCTAACGACGTCTCGAGGCGAGTCGTCATCCTGCACGACATGAGCGTGCAGGCGCACTTCCTCGGCCATTACCAGTACGCCGCTCAACTGGCCGAGGCGGCAATCCCGCAAACGTGTGCACCCACGCCACCCTGTGTTCGTGCCGCGTTGCTCGGACAAGCCGCTGTGTGCCACGCCGCGCTCGCCAATAGGAGACAGGCGTTCAGGGCCCTGACCAACGCCGAGAAGAGCTTGCTGCAGTGTGACCCTGGAGGGCAGTCAGGCGACAGCAGTGGGTTGGCGGACTTGGAACATCGCACCGGCTTGGTGATGGCGTATCTCCGGCACTTCCGCCATGCCGAGACTGCGCTGGCCGACTCGTTGCGGCGCCGACCGGAGGTCCAGCGCCGATCAAGGATGCTGACAACCTATCAACTTGCCGAAGTGCAGCTTGGTCGCTCTCACATGGAACAGGCATGTGTGACATGGCAACGCTTCCTGAGTGAGTATCCGTACATCTCCTCCGCGCGGATCAGCGTCCTGTTCACCAGGTTCAGAGCCAGTCTGCAGAAGCATCGGGACAACGCGATCGTCCAACGTGTACTGCATCAGGCCAGCGAGATGGTGACATGAACCGGTTTGGTAAACTCGTTTACCTGCGGCGTCGTTCGCGTTGTGTCCACGCCCAGGCGAGGAGCGCTCCGAGCCCCAGATGCAGCAGCTGTTGTTTCCTGTTCATTTTCTGGTTCCCGGGTCCGGCAAGCAGGCCGACTCGAAGCGTGAGGTCCCGGTTGTTGATGTCATGCAGCAGGTTGCGTAGGTAGTCGAACGCGACGTCGCTGCCGATCATGAGATCCAACGCGAGACGGGTGAGCTGAGGCTTGGACATGAACTCGCTGAGGAGGTCTGTGACGGTATCGACCATGGCATCCTCGAACACGTCCACCATGGATAGCTCTGGTGCTAGGTTGCGCACTGACCCCTCGACGTTCGCAAACGACTTGCCCACCATGGAGACGTGCGGGCTGGTGTAGATGCCCCGCCTCGTCGAGTACATGAGGACGGTGCTGAGGGTGACTCCGAAGTTGAGCTCTTCGAGGGACGCTGTCGACATCTTGGGAATCAACATCGACAGGTCGGTGGCGAACCCGTTGAGGTCCGCCCGAGACGTGGCGTGCCCCATCTCCACCCACGCGCGTGCGGCAGCCGCGGCGTCGTTTCGAGCGATGCTCATCAAGGTCACAAACAGTAGTGTGCCCAGGTTTCGGTCGATTCGGCCGACCATGCCCCAGTCGATGATGTTGGCCTTCTTGCCTGGATGTACGAAGATGTTCCCGGGGTGCGGGTCGGCGTGGAAGACGTGCTCGGAAAAGTAGCCCTGGTACATGAATCTCAGTAGGTCCCGACCGATCTTCTTGCGTTCCTTGACGGTGAAGTCGGCGGGGTTGGCGGCCCCTATGGACACGCCGGGTGCAAGTGTCTGTATCAAGACTCGCTGCGTCGCGTCGATCACTCTCGGGACAGTGAGGTGTTGGAACTGCTTCGCCACGCGCCTCGCGTTGACCATGTTCTGTGCCTCGAGGATGAAGTCGAGTTCCGGTTGCATCCCGTTGAAGAGCACCTGCAGCATGGCGTCGATGTCGATCAGCTCGTTGAACCGGGGCGCCAGGTGTCCGATCAGCCGGCCCACCCGACGCAGCTGTTTCATGTCCTGCAGCACGCGCTGCTGGATCCGGGGGCGCTGTATCTTTACCACGGCTGGTCGGCCGTCGTTGAGCACCACCTTGTACACCTGCGCGAGGGACGCCGAGCCCAACGGTCGCACGACGTCGATCGACCGGAATCGCTGCCGCCACGCCGGCAGGTCCCCGTCGAGGATCTCGGCGAACTCCGCGAATGGACTGGCCTTCACATTGTCGTGCAGGTTCTCCAGTTCCTCGATCATCCCGTCGGAGACGAGGTCGGGCCGCGTGGACAGGATTTGTCCCAGCTTGATGTAGAACGGTCCCAAGCGTTCGAATGCGACACGTACGGCTCTCGCGCGCCGTCGGGTCTTCTCGTCATCCGGACGGCCCGACGCAGACATCCTGTCGATCGCGATGTTGTGTGCGATGGAAGCCAGTAGCCGCGCTCGCCCACCCTCGCTTCTGGAGTCGACTCGTTCGCTCTTGCCGTGGACGGTGTCTGTCGTGGCGAACAAGGGCGCTCACCCTCCCAGTGTGACGATCCGGGCCGACATCGATCAATTACAACAATCGCGCTGAGACACTCACAACTTCGTGGAAATGAGAGAATGTTGAACGTGTTGACGGACGATCGCGATCATGTCTGCTGTGTCCAATGAGGTGTACGCAGCGACCGTGACATTGGGTGATTGATGTGCGGCTGAAACGGTGACGGCGCATCGCAAAGGGTCGAACCCCGGAAGTCGATCTTCTCGTTCACTCCATGATTGTTAATATCGTGGTTGCTGGCCCAGGGCCTTGTGGGACGGTCCCGACTCTCGACCGGTCGGTGACCTCGTACTGGAAAGGTGCAAGATGGGCGATGACGGATTGGGGTCGGCGGAGAAGGCACTTGTCATTCTGGAGTCGTTCCTTGCCGAGGCGGGGATGCCTGCGGGTGTGACCGAGCTGTCACAACGCACCGGGCTTCCAAAATCTACAATTCACCGGCTCCTGCGGATTCTGTGTGCGTTTCGTCTGGTCGAACGGTGGAGTGGCAAGTATGCCCTGACCGGGCGTATGCTCGAATTGGGTGAACTCGCATGTGGACAATCGCCTCGTCTGCTCCGCGCGTACCTGCAGCCTTGGTTGCAGGAGTTGCACAACGCCACTCATGCGATCGCCCGCGCGACGATCCTCTGTGGTCGGTTCGAAGTATGTATCGGTATGGCATGTGGACGTCAATCGTTGTCTGTCGCGACTGCCCTGCAGAACCCGATACTCGCTCGTGAGACGGCCGGTGGACAGGCCATCTTGGCATTCTTGCCGCGCGAGTTGCAGGAGAAGTTGGTGGACGAAACGCCGCGGTCGTCGGCCGAGTTCGAAGTGGTGAACTTGTACCTTGATCTCGACCGTGTGCGACGAGCGGGATGGGCGACGAGACGAGAGAAGACCGTGCTCGAGGTGCGGACGGTCTCCGCGCCAGTACTGGATGGGCAAGGAGCGCCTATCGCCGCGTTGGCCGTGACAGAAAATCTCACAGCGGATCGGCTGGCTGCGGTCGCTGTGGCCGTTCGTGCCGCAGCTGCTGCGGCATCACGCGGGTTGAGTGCTGTCAGCTTCTGACCTCGTGCGTCGTACTGCTCGACGCCTATCACGGCCGCCACTCCGGATAATCGCTCTCCGCTGGGACGACGTCCATGACGTGGGACTCAAGACCGGCAGCACGCACGAGGACCATTCCTTCGGGACTGACCACACAGTATTGATCAGTTGCAGCGTCGTAGTAGAGATCGACTCCCAGGGGGTGACGGCGGACCACATCGGCATCCGAACCATTGGTAAACAGGTCCACACGTTCAATGCCGAGGGGGACGAAGGTGTGTAGCTGGCCGGGTGAATCCCAGATATTCAGCCGGAAAAGTGAATCGATCATCAGCAGAGGCGCGCGTACGTTCTCGAATACCGATCCCCGCTCGAGACGGGAGAGGCAGCGAGCGTGACCGCCCGCATCATCGACAGTGATGTCGGACAGGACGGACCAGGTGCCCACCAACCGTACTGAGACATCGGAGCGTGCGAAGACATCCTCTGCCACCTGTACTCGATGTGGTTGAGTGCGTCCCTGCCACCGCATGGGCTCACGCGGTGAGCCAAGAAGGACGTCAGTGCGGCAATGGACGCGGCCTCGACGCAGCACTCGGCCGTTGGGGGCATGAATGTCGGAGACAATGTGCACGCGCACGGCGTCTGAGCCATGTCGGTGGGCGTGGACGCTGCAGTGCAGGGAGGGGGTTCTATCCGGGTCGACGTAGCAGGGTTCCTCGATCCTGGTGTCGCGGAACCCGGTGATGACCGCGTTCGGAGCTGTCTTCGCTGTGAGCTGCGCGGCAGCGTCAGCCGCTATCGCCAACATGATGACTGTGGGGAGCACGGGTCTGCCGTCGATCAAGTGCTCATGCAGATAGGCATCTCGTTGTGGTTCTGGGCGCCAGGTCCACGTCGCCGCGCCGTCCTCATGGTGGTCAGGGGTGCCGAGTAGTGGCAAGGCCGTACACGGGGTGGCAGCGTCGGCCTGATGGTCTCGAGACTGGAGTTGGGACCATCTTTCCGCTCCATAGATGGGCGCCGGGTCGGGTGGCCGCGGGACGAGCATCTCGTTCAGGAATGCGGCTGCCCCCGTCGCGTTGTCCATTCCGGTCACGCCGTAGGTTCGGTGCAGGTGCCGTTGTAGGTGTTCGTCGACCATGCCGGTCTGTGCCCAGAGTGCCCAGGCGATACTGACCTCAGCGGTGCCAGGCTCGTGCGCGGAGCGTGCGGCGGCGAGAAGATATTCGTTGGCGGGTGCGTAGTCGGTGTCACCAGGGGGTGCGTTGATTCCGCTCGCCGAGGCGAAGTTGCACCACAGCCGCGGTGGTGCGGCCGCGAAGGCCGACTTGAGGTTGGCGTAGCCGTGGACCTTGGTAGCCACCACGGTCCGGAAGTCAGACAGTGTTTTGTTGTCGACTGTCGCGGAGCTGAGTCGACCGGCGCCATGCAGCAGCAGGTCGACATGTCCGTCCTCGTCGAGGATCGTACGTGCGGCCCGGTGTGTGGCGTCGGTTTCGGTCACATCGCACAGCAGATAGCGCACGCTCTCCGCGCCGCACAGCTTGCGCAGCTGCCGCAGAGTCAGCGCGACCTCCCGGGAACGCAGCATGTGGCTGAACCGTCGGTTCAACTCCACGACACTGGCGCGGTGGTCGTCTGCGCGTCGGGCGGCGATGAACTCCGCGCGAGCCGCCCCCAAGTCGTCCTCCTGACGTTCCACCAGCCCGTCGGGAAACGCGTCCGGAGGCGTCGTGCCCAGCAGCCATACCTTTATCCGAGCTCTCTCGGCCAGGGCGGTGACTGCGACCGCTGTGATACCCCGTGCACCACCTGTTGCCACCACCACCGAACCGTCATGGACTGGCAGGCGGCGCGTGTCGACAGCCGGAAGTGGTGCTGGACAGATCTGCTCGACGTAGCGCAAACCTCCGCGATACAGCACGACCACCCGGTCGCGGGCTGCGGCCGACTCGCTGTTGAGTTGGTCGAGCCCGACAGCCAGCGCCGCGTCGGTGACCACGGCAAAGGTGGGACAAGCGACCTCGTTGGCCAGGCTGCGCAGGAACCCGGTAATCAAGGTCAGGTGCGGATGAACAGCGCATCCCACTAGCCGGTCGAGCAACAACGCGGCGACCGAACCGGACGGCATTGAGACCAGCCTGTCGAACAGATGCCCGCAGGTCCGCAGCATCCACTCCTGTAGCCGGAGCAGCCGCGCTGGTGGTGGCGCGGAGTGGTGTGAACTCGGGCGGCTTGAGGCGACGATCCGCAGATGTGGCGCGGCGTGCTTGCTCAGGGAGGCGAGTACGGGATCCAGGTCAGCGAGTTCGTTTCGGTCAGAGGCCGCACACAGCAGCGTGGCGCGGGCCCGCGCCGCGGTGTCCGACAGCATCTCGGCCGACTCGATCGAGTCGACCAGCAGCACCGCGCCCGGCGGGATGGCCGCCAGTCGATCGTTCGCCGGCACGGTGTCCCGGCGGCGGGTGACCACGACTGAGCGCCGGGTCATGTCCGTTTGGGGGACTCTCGGAACGGGCGGCACAGCGGTAGTGCCGGGGCCCTCCGTGGCGGGGCGGACGCGGACGCGCGGACCGGGATCGGCATTGGCGATCTCCACTTCGGACAGATCGAGCTCCACCGCCCGCAGCAGCGCCAGCGCCCCGTCCGCGCCCAGGTAGCTCGGCTCCTTGTCGCCCCAACCGATACGGACTCCGTCGTCGGCCGTGGTTGTGCATCCGGCATCGGTGCGAATGCGGGCAAGTACGGGCCAGCCCTGATCGGCCGCCAACGAAGGTCGGGTGAGCATCAGCAGCACCCCGCCCTCCGCGAGCCGATCCGCGGATATCCCGGCCAACTTCGCCATGATGGGCGTGCTGTTGCCGTTGATACCCAGCACCAGGGCGACGTCCAGCTCGCCGGTGGCCAGGTATCGACCGGCCACGTGCAGGGCGGCTTGGGTGGAGGCGCGCCCACTGTCTACGGCCACGGTGACACCGTTGAGCCGCAGCCGATCGGCCAGTCTGGAACCGATGACATTGGCCAGTTGACCTGGCATCGCGGAATCGTTCGCCGCGGGCACGGTCAGCTTGTCGAGGTGGAGCGCCAGCGCGTCCACGGCGGTGGAATTGCCGGCCAATACGGCGGTCACGTCGTCCGCCCCGGCTCGGACGGTGTACTCCACCATGGCACGAGTAGGACCCATGTGTCCGGTAATGACGCCCGTCGTCTCGCGGTGACGCTCCCACAAGGGGCCGTGCTCGCTGGTAAACTGGGCCACCACCGCAGTGGCCATCAGCTGGGTACGATCGATGGAATGTGCGACCACCGGTGGCATGCGTAGCTCGCGAAACGGTGGCAGGGGATAGTGCTCGCCGAACGAGCGCGGCGGGCCGGTGAGGCCGGTGCGCAACCAGCGCCGCACATCCGCTTTACCCGGTGCCCCTGGTAGGTGCGTGGACCAACCGACCAGCACCATGTCACTGTCGTTGTCCTCACAGCGACGACTCAGGGCTGCGGACGGCGACGTCCGTTCGTCGGAGTACTCGGTCAGGAGCAGGTGGGCATTGGTACCACCGAATCCGAACGCGGACACGCCGGCGGTTCGCGGGCGCTGTGGGGCGGCCGACCACGCGGTGTCGACCACCGGGACGGTGATCGACCCGATCCGCGTGTGCGGCGGTGGCGCGATGAAGTAACGCTCGGCCGGGATGGCATGGTGTCGCATCGCCAGCAAAGCGTGGATGACCGATACCGCACCAGCAGCCCATCCGGTGTGTCCGACGAGCGGTTTGTTCGATGTGCACAGCTGTGTGTGGGGCCCGGCCAGCTCGGCCAAGGTCTCCAGTTCGACGAGGTCGCCGGCACGCGTACCCGTGCCGTGACCGACCACCCAGTCCACACTCGACGAATCGATGTCGTTGACTGCTCGCGCACGTTGAACGGCCAGTCGCTGGCCAATAGGGGCAGGGGCGACCACGCTGCCCTGACCGTCGGTGGACCCACCGAACCCACCCAGCATTCCCAGCACTTGGTCACCATCGGCGATCGCGCGGTCGAGCCTCTTGAGCGCGACCACCGCAGCACCTTCGGAGAACAGCACACCGTCGGTGTCGGTGTCGAAGGCACGAACCTGTCCGGTGGGCGAAAGCCCTTTGAGCTTGGCGAACAGAACGAGGTCACGACGAGCGGAAGTGTTGCCGCCGCCGCAGAAGGCGATGTCGCAGTCCCCGGCGAGCAGGCTCTTGACGCCCAGATCAATCGCGTACAGCGAGGATGAGCACGCTGTATCAGGAGTGAGCCAGTCGGTATCTTCGGGAAGCAGACCGGTGAACGCATTGCGGACCGTCATGTCCGGCAAAAGCGCACGAGGATCGCCCGCGGCATGCCGGAAGTGCCGGGCAACCGCCTCGGGATCACCGCCGGTACGGATCGCGACATCGGCGAGAATAGTGTCTTCCAGAGCTAGGCTCCCGCCCGAACACGTTGCCAGGTAACACCCGAAGCGGTCAGTGCCGGTATAGACCACCGTTTCTCGGGCCTGAAGCAGGCAGTGCCGCAGAAACACCGTGGTGTTGTCGCACCCGTGCCAACGACCTCGGGCCACCTCCTCGGCCAGAACTGGATGTGGACGAAAACCGCGGATGAACCCGGCACGTCGGATGTAGGTCTTGTTCTCGGCGTCGGGGTCAGCCGCGTACCAGGAGGTCAGGTCGACGTTCTCGGGCTCGATAAAGGTGTTGTCGTCCTGGTTGAGGACGCGCCAGAACTCGGCCGGACCACTAGCACCAGGGACGACGATCCCCATCCCCACCACAGCAATCGCGGTATCGGTATCCGTGCTCACCGGTACCTGTGGTCGCGTCGTGGTGACCGGCCGTGGCCGAAGTTCCGGTGTCGCGCCGTTCGATTGACCTCGGATCGTGGTCCACGGTGTCGATTCTCGGTGTGGTGGCTGCCCGGCGAGTATCAGAGAGGCACCGCAGTCTACAGCAATGGACTGCCCGGTGATTCCCTTTGCGTTGTCCGAGGCCAGGAATACCACCGTCTCCGCGACATCTCGTTCGGTAGGCAGGACATTCAACAGTGTCCCGGTTCGACAGTACTCACGGAGTTGATCAGGGTCGTCCCAGTAGGTGAAGGCGTAGTTGTCGACCATGCCAGGTACAACCACGTTGGCCCTGATACCTGCACCCCCCAATTCGGCCGCGAAATATCGGGTGAGTGTCTCCTGTGCCGCCCTGGAGGAACCGACCGCCGCATACCGCCCGATCGGGAAGTTGAGCGCGGACATGGTGACGATCGCCGGAGAGGGGCGGTTTTGCATCAGGGGAACGGCGTTCTCGACGCACCATCGAGTGCCATGGAGGTTGACCCCAAGGCCTCTGTTCCAGTCGTCGTCAGAGAGTTCTTCGAGTCCGCCAAGAACCCCGTAAGCAGCATTATTGACAAGAACGTCCAGGTAGTCGTGGCGTTCGCGGATGGCGGCGAACATTGTCGCCACACTGTCACGGCGACCGACGGAGGCGCGTATCAGCTCTGCTGAACCCCCTGCGGAGGTGATCTCGCTGGCGGTCTCGTGAGCTTCCAGCCGAGAATGAAAGTAGTTTACGATCACATGCGCGCCTCGACGAGCGAAAGCCTTGGCGATCGCACAGCCGATACCTCGGCCTCCGCCGGTGACGAGAACTATCCTTCCGGAGAAATCTTTCACGATCCGACAGCTCCCTCGGTAGTGGCGGGACCCTACTGTCGGGTCAGGTGAGCACAGCCTTCGACCGCTCCGCGAGTCGGAATATCAAGTCGGCAAGTTTAGGGATGGTGTTGAAATCTCTGACCCTCATCTCCGACGTTGGTGTTGGCAGACCGTAGCGATCAAGGATCTTCACGAGCAGTTCAGTCTTGCGGACCGAGGCGATGCCAAGATCGGCTTCGAGGTGGGCGTCGTCTTCGAACACGTCTTCTGGATATCCCAGGGCCTCGGCGAACAGGTGGCGCAACTCTGCGTGAAGTTCGGGCCGTGAGGGCAAAGCGTCCGATGCGGACGAGGTCGGTCGGGTTACCGATCCCGGGCTTTCGACGGTCACCGCTTGACGGTCCGGCTCGTCCGGTCGCACGACCGCCGTCGTCCGGCCCTGACTGGCACCAGCCGAACCAGATGTTGCCGGCAGTGTGGTCCGGGTCGCGGTGGCGGCTCTCGGCCTTCCCAATGTCAGCAAGACTTCATCCACACCAACTGGCGTGCGCAACGGAGCACTGGTCTTAATTGTGGCTGGCAGCGTATCGCTGGCGAGATCGGTGAGGATCGACCGGGCCCCGGCTTCGACGAACCACTCGACCTCACCGGCGCCATACAGGTGCTGAAGTGCCTCGGAAAAATGCACTGGACTGATGAGATGGACGTTAATGATGCTCCGTACATCAGCGCCGCCGGTGACGTAGCCCCTCAGAACGGGTGAATACACACGACACTGTGGCGTGCTCGTCCGATAGTCACTCGTGACCTCCGCCAGTCGCGTCGCCGGACCAGTCAGCAGCGGACTGTGATGCGGATAGGACAGGGCCAGCCTACTGACGGAGACTCCCGCCACACGAGCGATGTCCTCCAGGATGGTCAATCCAGGCACGCGGCCAGCGACGACATTCTGTCGAGGCGAGTTGTACAGAGTGGGGCTCAGGGTCCAGTCATCAGCCGCCCCACACAGGTGCACAACCCGTTCGGCGGGAGCGTGCACGGCCACCAGGCCACCACCGGGATCGAGCTCGTCAAGAGCCGCCTCCCGTTCGCACAGCACCCGCGCGGCGTCGTAAGCCGACAGGCAGCCTGCGGCGACGAGTGCAACTAGCTCACCCGTGCTGTGCCCCAAGACCACGTCGGGGCAAATCTTCTCAGTGGCGAACACCGCGTGCATACTGACGCCGATACCGAAGGTTGCCAGGTGCAGCCGTATCGGTGTCCTAGCCAACTCCTCCAGTTCGGGTGCGTTGCGGTCGGTCAACAGCGCAGTCACCGACGGGTGGCCGTATTCCATGGCCGCCTGGTCGACCGGTGCCAGCGCTGCAGTCACGGCGGGATGTTCAGCAGCCAGCCGGGCGAGCGCTCCCGGGAAATATCCCCCACATCCCGGAAACAAAAAACAGTTTCTTGACACCATTGCGCACTCCTCCTCGACGGCACTTAGTTAGGCGACGAGAGCGCGGGACACATCGCCGCCCATGCGTTGCACCGCGTTGAGAAACTCCTGCGGCCAGGGGCCTGGGCTGAACACGTTTCCCGTCCGACGGGCGCTCATCCACACCTGTTCGCCCGTCGCGACGATCTCCTCGGAATCACCAGTCAAACGAGAATAGGAAAACAAGGCCTGCGCATACTCCAGGCGCACCCAGGGTAGGACCATTCGAGTAACAACGCGATCGCCGGGCCAGAGCTCACGGAGGAGCCGGCATGAACAAGACTGGGTGACCGCGGTTACGTCACCAGACAGACCGGCCGAGTAATTCGGACATTGTTCGTAACCAAATCTCTCGCGAATTTCACCCTGCCAGTCGATGAATTTACTGAAATAAACAGATCCGAAGGCGCATGTATCACCGATGAGTACCACTCGCTCCTGGGTCGCAGATGTGAGATGGGATGGTTGCCCATTCACCGGCAACTCCGGCATTCGGGACTTCTGCCCCATTCTGCCTGAGACGCTCATTCTGCGACTTTCGTTGTGTATATCCATCGGCACACTGGGAGGCGCTGACTCTCAACCTCCCGGTACTCACCGGAGAACTCGAAGTGCTCCAGACCGGCCCTATAACTCACCTTCACATGGCTGATATCACCGTCATCGATATGTCGAGTGGATGAGATGCCCGGTGGGCCACCCTTGAGCCATACCTCATGACTTGATCCGGCGACGTCATCGACCATGTTCGGCTCCTCAATGCGGGACATGTCGATCGTCGACGCTACGGACGTAGCTACGCACACCCAACCGTCTGTTCCGTCCAGTGGCACAGAACGCGCCGAGTAGGGGTGTCAGTGGTCGCGGCAACAGGTCGTGGTAACTCAGGCGTTGTGAACCATGAGCTTCGCCGCCGCATACTGTCCATATTGGACGGTGACGTGCGGTCCTCCTCCGGTTATGCGGAGTCGGGTTGTTGGATGATCACTCATCTCAGTCGCCCGGAGGACGGCTCACGTTGCCCAAGCGGTACCCACCTGAGTTTCGGCGCAAGGTCCTCGATCTGATCGCATCCGGCCGTCGGGTCGCCCAGGTCGAAGCTGATCGCGACATCAGCGACCAGACGATCTACAGCTGGCGCCGCCAAGCACTGATCGACACAGGGAAGCTACCCGGGACCAGCAGTGCCGACAACACCGACTGATGGCCGCGCAGCGACGGATCGCCGAGTGGAAGCCGGGGTCGCACCGACACCGTGATGTCCACGGTCGCGAGTTCGAGCACGATCCGGCGGGCGGAATGCTTGTGACGGCGGCGGAGCTGTTCGATCCACACGACCCGTGGCTGGGGTGGTGGTGGGCTGGTGGTGCGGGACGCTGGACCCGTCGAGCAACCCGGCCTCGCCGGGTTTGCGGTAGCGGTTGACCCATTTCGAGGCGCCAGTGCCACGAGATGCCCATCTCCGCGGCGACATGGGCGAACGGACGGGTCTGGCAGCGTTCGACCAGACCGCGGCGGCCTTCAACAGACAGCGGGGCGTTACGGTGGAGCACAAACGGGTGCTCGGCGGGCGAGTGGTGGTACTTCTCACCCTGCCGCTGAAAGACCCGTCCCCATCGTCAGGCCCTCGCCAGCCTTACTAACCTCGTGACCCGCAACAGCTAGACGTTGTTGAAGTTCTCGCTGAGCGGTTCGGGATCAGATAGCGGGATGTGGATAGTCCTTAATGGATCATGTGCCGTTTCTGGTGTCCAGTGTGTCCTTTGTGGGGGTGGCCGGCGATGTGGCGCGGTGGTCGGCGTCGGGGTGGTGTAGGGCGGGGGAGTGGCTTGTGGGCCGGTGTTTGGGCGGATGTGGGTTGGTACGAGTTAGGGGATGGGTGTTGGTGGCAGTGTGGTGGGTGGGTTGTTGGTGATGGTGGTGGGGTGTCCGGGTGTGGTGTGGACGAGGTTGTCGTGGGTGAGTTGGGTGATGGCGCGGTGGGCGGTGCTGGGGGCGACGTGGTACTGGGCGGCGAGGGTGTGGAGGTTGGGTAGGTGGGTTCCGGGTGGGTAGGTGCCGTTGATGATGGCGGTGCGTAGGTCGTTGGCGATTGCTTGGTATGGGCTGGTGGGTGGTGTGGGTGGGAGTGGTTGTGGCGCGACGGTGAGGCGCAGTGGCAGGCGGTTGACGAGAAGTGTGCTGGCGCGTTGGTCGGCTTCGTTGATCCAGGCGGTGTAGGTGTTGAGGGTCATGGCGGCGTCGGCGTGGCCGAGTCGGCTGGCGACGGTGCGGAGGTTGACGCCGGCGAGGATGAGTTCGGTGGCGTTGTAGTGGCGGAGTTTGTGCAGTGTGGTGCGGATTCCCAGGCGGGTGGTGAGTCGGCGGAAGCGTTGGCTGAGGGTGTTCGGTGCGATGCAGGTTGATCCATCACGTGAGGAGGAGAACAGAAAAGCGTTGGGAACGAGGGTGATGCCGTGGGTGGCGGCGTGGTGGCGGCGGTGGTTGAGGTAGGCCGTGAGGAGGTTGGTGGTGTCGGGGTCGAGGCCGATGCGGCGGTGTTGGTGCAGTTTGGTGTCTTTCTCGATGAGGTTGGGGCCGTCGTGGGCGATGCTGGCGTGGATGTGTAGGACGTGGCGGTCGGCGTCGAAGTCGTTCTCGCGTAGGCGGAGAGTTCGCCGCGGCGGGTGCCGGTGGTGATGGCGGTCCAGGTGAGGACGCCGAGGAGTGGGTCGGGTTCGGTCCAGAGGTGGGTGAGGATGCGGGTGACTTCGGCGGGGTGGGGTGGTTGTGGGTGGGGGCGTGGTTTGGAGGGTGGGTTGGCCAGTGCTGTTGGGTTGGTGGTCCACTGCCAGCGTCGGGCGGTTCGGTAGGCGCCGCTGATGAGGTAGTGGACTTTGCGGATGCTCGCGGCGGACAGTGGCCGGCAGTGGTGTTCTGGATCGCGAGGTTTCTGCGTGCCATGTGCTGTGGTTTGTGGTGGCTGTGGGGTAGCAGTGCTGGCAGCAGCGGGCGAGGGTGGCGTAGAGCGCGTCGAGTGTCTTGGGCGTGATCGCGTCGATGGTGCGGTCACCGATTAATGGCCTGATGTGGTTGCGGTGCGATCCGCGGTATCCGGCTTTGGTGGTGACGCCGCGTGGAGCTTGTCGATGTGTCGTTGATCAGTTCGGTGAGGGTCGCGCTGGCGCGGCGCTGGCGGTGTTGGTCGATCTGGTCGATGAGTCGCTGGAGAACTCGTTGTGCTTGGTGTTCGGCGGTCAGGCTTGCGGGGATCGTGTTCGACAGATAGTGGGGTGATGGGGTCGATTCCGGAGTAGATGCGTACGCGTAGTGATCCGCTGGGCAGGGTGTCGATGTGGCCGCGGGGCGGGTCCTGCGGGAATGTGGGCGGGGTCGGGTGGCTGGTTGCATGGCGGTGTCCTGTCGAATGTGCGCGGATCACCAAGCGATGGGCGGTTGCAGACATCGACCGCTCATGGCATGACTGGCCGCGCGGCGTCTACTGTGGCTGTTGACGCTGCTGCTGATGGCAGTCGTTGCGATTGGCGTTCGAGGAGTGATGACATCTCTTGGACGTCGCGTGACACGGTCCTTCACCGCTGCTTACGGGCAGGCTTGGCGAGCATCCGTGCTGGTAGATGGCTTGCCCGGGGAGCGCGGCAGAGTGTTCGACTGCGCGCAGCCTCTCGTCACGTCGTGCTGTGACTGGGCGCGGCCTGGCCGATCTGTTTTGCCTGTTCCAGACCTGTTTCCATGCCAGCCTTCGATGGCCCGGGAGTGTGCGGTCGGCCCGTGTGTCCCTCGTGTGCGGCCGCCTGGCGGAATCGCTCCAGACGCACTTGCACCACATCTCATGTCACGCGACCCTGCAAGATCGCTGACAGAGGCCGTCAGACGCTGTCTATGACTCAGGGCCGCCGACCGTATGTGCAGGTCAGCGGCCCTGAGTCTCGCCCGGTGAAGGCGGTGCCCCCGGCAGGAATCGAACCTGCGACACACGGTTTAGGAATCCCAGATTCCAGCGTCTATATGGCCTCTACCAGCATCAATGGTCTCGTCTTCAGTCCCAATAGTACCCAATGGCCACCCTGTTAGCCGCGGTTTCCCGTCACGGTCCCTGTCACACGGGAGGGGCGCGACGGGTGCGGAGGTGGCACGAGATGCGTCCGTGTGAGTCGCAGTGTCACCTCCAACGAGCTGCGTATAGGCCGCGTGGCTTGTGGCCGCCATCGGGTGGGACATGTGGACAGCCTAGAGGACCTGCACCGTGAAGGACGGCCTTGTTCGGCCTGGTTGATGTCATGAGGCTGACCCGCGACCGTTGGTCTTGTGTCGAGATATCCATCTGAGAGTGAGAACGCAGAAGTGGCTGGTGCTCATTGTGGGGTGCTTGTCAGTACGATCGTGAACGGTTGGGCTGAGGTAATCGCTATTTGTACTGAGTTTGCCCCGGAGGGCGTCGCGTCATTGGTGGTGCGGAGAGCCTGGTTGTCGACAAGCTTGATGTGTTGATTGTTGGGGAGTGTGTCGTGCTTGGGTGAAGTTGATATGTTGCGCTGGTTAGCTTGTGAATTGCGGATGCCTGCGACGTGTCGATGCGATATTTGTCGCGCAGTGCGGTGTCTGTGAGCGGCTCGTGGTCGTGGTTGAGGTTGTGGGGTGGGAACGGGGAATGGGATCTTGTTGGGTGGCGGTGTTGGTGTTGGTGTGCGGAGCGAGGTCGGTGCGGCGGCTAGGACAATTGCGCGGCGGCCTCGGCTGACGGTGATGAGTTTCTGTTCGGCCAGTTGCGTTATGGCGCGATGGATAGTTCCGCGGGAAACGTGATAGTGGGTGGCGAGTTCGTTGTTGGTGGGCAGTGGACTGCCCACGGGGTAGGTGCCGTTGGTGATGGCGTTTCGGAGGTCGGCGGCGATCGGCTGGTAGAGGCCGGAGGGTTGGGGGATTGGTTGATGGCGGGGTGGTGGGGTGAGGCGGACGGGGATGCGTTGGGTGAGGGTGGTGGTGGCGTGTTGGTCGGCTTCGCTGATCCAGGCGGTGTAGGTGTTGAGGGTCAGGCTGGCGTTGGTGTGGCCGAGTCGGCTGGCCACGGTGCGGAGGTCGACTCTGGCGAGGATGAGTTCTGTGGCGGAGAAGTGGCGCAGTTTGTGCAGTGTGGTGTGAATGCCGAGGCGGACGACGAGTCGGCGGTAGCGCTGGCTGAACGTGGACGGTTTGAGGCGTCGCGTTCCGTCGGGTGCTGGGGAGAAGATGAACGCGTCCGATCGCAGTGTGTCGCCGTGGCGGTCGGCGTGTAGTTCGCGGTATCGGCGGTAGGCGAGGAGGAGCGCGGTGGTGTCGGGGTCGAGGGCGATGTGGCGGTGTTGATGGTTCTTGGTGTCTTTTTCCACTGTGTGTCGGTTGTGTTGGGCGATGTTTCTGACGATGTAGAGGACGGGTCGGTCGGGGTGGAAGTCGGTCCAGCGCAGGGCGCAGAGTTCGCCGCGGCGGGCTCCGGTGATGATGGCGATCCAGATCAGGACGCCGAGATCGGGGTTCGGCCACGCGTGGGTGAGGATGCGGGTGACCTCGTCCGGTGTGGGTGGTTGTGGGTTGGGTGACGGGACGGGTGGAGGGCTTGCCAGTGGTGTGGGGCTGGTGTGGATCCATCCCCAGCGTCGGGCTCGTGTGTAGGCGGCGCTGATCAGGAAGTGGATTTTGCGGATGGTGGTGTCGGACAGCGGTCGGCATGCGTGTCGGGGTGACTTGTCTTGGGGTTCGGCCCTGGTGGTGGTGGGCCTGTTGGTGATCGGGCGGTGGGCGGGGGTGCCGCAGTGGTCGCGGCAGCGGGCGAGTTCGGCGTAGAACCCGTCGAGGGTTTCGGGTGTGACTGCGTTGACTCGGAGATGGCCGATCAGTGGCGTGATGTGGTTGCGGAGGTAGCCGCTGTAGTTGGAATGGGTGTGGGTGCCGGCCCGCATGGTTGCGAGGTGACGCTCGAGCAAGAGGGCCAGTGTGGCGTTGGTTTGTGGATGGCGATGTTCGTCGACTTGGACGACCAGTCGTCGGCGTGCGGCTTCGGCGTCTCGTGCGGCGGTGGGGCCTGGAGGGACGGTCTGGGTTAAATAGTGTTCACGGTGTGTGAGTGGGTCGGTGCCCGCGTAGACGCGTACTCGTAGCGATCCGCTGGGCAGCGTGTCGATGCTGCCGCGGGGACGAGGAGCGCGGGTGTGGGCACGGCCACCTGAGGTCGTGCCACGAGTACTGGCACGCATGTCCACAATGTACGCCGCAGCGGCGATGTATCCGCAGGTCCTTCAATGTGCGGCCGAACCGTGACCGGTCCGTGCGCAAGCCGAGCCAATGTAGACACACAGCAGTGTGGCCCCGCGGAGACGACGGACCACATGGTGCCCACCTGCGTGGTTCTGTGCTGACCATTGTGCTGTGGAGAGTGTGGCCAGTGCGGCCGCTGGAAGGGTCGCTGGCCACGCTGGACCGATGCTGCGACGCTGGACTCCGATGGTCCAGTTTGGCCAGTTCGGCCACGACGTACAAGGGGCTGCTGTTACGGGGACTTGTTGTGTCGAACCTTCGGCTTCGGGGTGTCCAGGGTTTCGTGCCGCGGCGAGGATGGAGCATGCGCCGATATGAACCCTCGAGCGCTTCCCCTCCCGACAAGTTGCCCGCCCGCAACAGATGGACTATGGCAAGTCCCGCGAGTCCAAGAGCGTCGTCTTGACCGAGGCATCGCGGCACAATCACGCACCAACTTGAGCCGCTGACGTCAGGCCGCAGTCTGGCTCGTCTGGCGGGGGATCATTGGAGTGATCGCCCACCAGGCCGGACGTGTCGAGGCGTGTAGGTGAGGGCAATCGTCGACGTCGAGGTTCCGCCGTGCTTCTGTCCGGTTTACCCTCGCCAATCTTCTGTTTGACGCGACCATCGTTGCCGTGAAGGAACGCCGTCCCGGCGGCGCTGACCACGTGCTTGTGCACGAGTACTTTGCCTGGCCGCCGCCCTGGCTGGACGGACATGGAACCGAGTCATGACCAGCTTTCGCTCACTGTAGGCATGACTGCGACAGTCGGCTCGATGTTCCGAGAGCCTTCTGACCGCCACCATTACCGGGCACGACCTTGACCACACCGGTCTGTTGATCGACATCAACACCCTGCTGCAGCGGAGGCCACGTGATGAGAGCACGGCAGCGCAGTTCTCGTCGTGACGCATTCTGACCGGGATGCCACCTCATGTACATTCACCATGATCAAAATACGCGGTTGCCAGTGGATCATCGGGTTGCGAGACCGGCCCAGCAGTACGTGTTTCACCCAGTAACATAGGCCATGGTTACTACTACATAGCCTCTGCTCTAGTTCTTACTGGAGAACAAGCTGCGCGAGTGCGTGAGTGGTCGACGAGTTCCTGCGCTCCTGAGGTTAATCGAACAGTGACGTATGATCAGGACTTCCGCTGATATCCTGCATGCCTGGGCGCATGATCGATGCGTGAGCTTCGAGAACGAGAAGGATCTTCGCGTGTCAGAAGACAGTACAGGCATGGCAAAGAACTCGCCAGAAGACATCGCCCGCGTGGCCGAAATCCTCGGTATCGTCGTTCCTGCAACTATGGCGGGCAACGAACAAGGTCGGTACGTTAGAGCGGAACTTGCTGATGCCGCTGCTCGGCACGAATGGGTACTTGATCCTTTCGCGGATGACCAAGCCGTCACTCGCGTTATCCTTGGTCACCTGTATGAACTGGATCAGAATTCTGTCACCGCTGCTGTACATCTTTTGCGCTTCGCGGCTCGGGAGATGCTTCAAAGTCGCGCTTATGAGGCAGGAACTAACGCGGTCGGCGGACTCAATTTCGATCTTTTCGGACCAGATGGTGACCGTGTAATTGACGGCAGTTGGGATGTACTCCAAAATTACGCGCAAGTAGCGTTCGACGAGTGTCGACGGAACGTCGACGAAGAGTGGGCGTTCTTGATGAATGGGTATCCATTCGCATTGATCGCCGCCTCGTATGATCCGGCATGGCGTCGAGCCTTGCGTGTATGGGTACAGCAAAACGCTGACCGGCTCATCATCAAGGAACGGCGATCGTCGTCAGCGTATAGTCATCTCGCATCTGGTGATCTGGAAAGCTATGTACGTGAGTTTGATGTTGACAGGGCGGAACTTGATGCTGCGGTAGACGCGGGGCGTCTACCGTTTCCGTCTGAGATCGCCGCGCAGTTGCCTGATCTTGCGCGGATAGCGGCACAGATTTGGGTCGTAACCAGCCCTAATTCGCCGATATGTCAGCAGCTTTTCCGTTCTGGCAACAGGGCAGACTACACTCCCACATCAGACCCTGCGGCTCCGAAGATTTCCGAGGAAAGGCCGAAGGCGCCCGAGTCTTCGGTAGACCCATTTGTCGAACGTCGACGTCGCTCTCGCCCACATTTGGAAGGTGCTCGACTAGAACAGGGCATGCTGAAAATTTTTGGAAGCCTCTTCCGCATTGACACGTGGCATGCAACGGCGAGAGATCTGGGTAGAACTCGGGCGCAGATGCGCCGGCAGCGTTCGGGAACCCAGTATGGAGCGGACATAGTGATTCGTTTCAAAGGGGCCGCGCTAGATGCTTCATCCACCTGCCTCGTTGAATGCAAAAATTACTCGGCCAACCCAGGTGGGTTAACGGTAAGCACCGTTGCGGACAAGGTACTGCAAGCCGAAGCTAACTTCGACGCTGAGCCCGTTGACCACTGGATCCTCGTATCGCCCGATCTGGATCCGAACAACGAGCTCGACAGGCTGGTGGAACGTTGGAACGCAACGCGCCGCTTCCCGTTCGCCATACAAATCTGGTCCCCGCAGACCGGCGTCAAGGAACTTTTTGCTGCCGAACCGGGCATCTATCGCGATCTGTACGGCCATGAACCTCCTAGGCCTCAGCGTAACGCAAGTGACGTTCTCGCGGAGTTTGCAGAGCGTCTTCACCCTCCGGTCAGACTGCCACAACGGCTGTCGCACTATCTGCAGAATAAGGTTTCGTTCGTTGAGCAAAATGAGCGCGGGTGGCTAGATCAGCTCAACAGGCAGATAGAGCGCTTTGGGTTCAACGAAAGAGGCGCCCGCCTTGGTCGTCCCCTTGAAGTCGAAATCCTTTCCGTGCTGGTAGACTCGCCGATAGGGTCCAATGTGGCGCTTCTTCTGGCCGAGTTCGGTGAAGGTAAAAGTTTCTTCACCGTATCGCTATGTGTCCACTTGCAAGAGCGGTACCTACGAGAGCCGCGATCGGACGTGCCAATCCCCATTCGGCTGCACTTGCGAGGCTACCGATTTGTATCTTCTCCAGCTGATTTTCTCGCCAACCAACTAGGAAACGCGGGGCTGGAAACGACGGACTGGGCAGACTTGCGGCGCCGAAACGTCCTGGTGATTCTGGATGGCTTGGATGAAATGTCTGTTCGGCAGGATCCGGCCACTATTCGAGACAACCTTAACAAGGTGGCTTCTCTTCTAGAGCTTCTTGAAGGCTTTCCGGTACTTGTCACGAGCAGGCCACACTTCTTCGCTTCGAGCGCAGAGCGAGAGTTGTTCTACGACCGGCTACGGAGGCCTCACGTCTTTCGGATGGGGCAGCCTGATCGACGCGTCACCGTGGATCATCTCCGGGCGTATGCAGACTCTTTGAATCTAGGGCAGAAGCTGAACAAGATCAAGGAACTCTACGACCCGATCGGCCTAGCGGGTAAGGTCCTATTCCTTGAGATGATCAAGAAGACCCTCCCTGAGCTCCCGGAAGACCATTTCGATGAATTGATTCTCTATAACACTTATGTACAGGGATCGCTAACCCGAAAAAAGGAACTACTCCGTGATCCTGCCTCTGCCATGCAAGACAGTGATCTGATCGCTAATCTGGAGAAGCTGCTGGAGATGATAGCGATCAGAATCCACGAAAGCGGTGAAGGCAACGTCGATCTGCAAGAGTTCGTAGGCTCCTCGGGCGGCGCCGCACGAATACTGTGGCACGCGTCGCGGCTAGACTCGATACACCAGGACAGCGACGCCGACGCCAGCGCGCGAATCGGTAGCCGGTCGCTCCTGCGGCGGGTCGGGTCGGACGACGACCGCTGGCTCGTGGACTTCTTCCACCGGAGCATGAAAGAATACTTCATCGCCAAGGCGCTCCATCGAGCTCTGCGCTCAGCCGACCCGTTCGCCGAAACCAGGAGACTTCTGCTCCAAGTCCCTGTCCAGCCTGAGATTCTTGGGTTTTTCCGCCTACTCGTCGGCCACAACCAGGATGCCGCCACTGTGCTGGCAAGCCTGACGCATTCCGCGCGGGTCGGCTTTGGGCACGGTCTTCTCGGCGGTGGTGCTATCTCGCTCTATCACGCTGCCGGCGGTCAACTTGCCGGCCTCGAGTGGAGATCTTTGCAGCTGGACGGCGCTGTCCTCGTCGGTGCCGACCTCTCAGGGTGCGATTTTCAGGGTAGCACACTACGTGGTGCTGACCTTTCGTCAACCGATCTCACCGGCGCCGACTTCAGGTCCGCGGACCTCACCGGCGCCAACCTCGACGTGGGCAGCAGCGTCATCAGTCTCGCCCCGGACGCGTCACCCCGCGCGTTCTTCAGCCTGACGAAAGACTGCAAGCTTGGCAGGATCAGCTTCCAGGCTGATGGTTCACTCAAGTTCTCGATCATCCAGCTTCCGCGCACACTGCGGTGGCCAGACAACGTGCACTTGTTGAAGGAAGACCTTGTCCTGGTGACCGCTCATTCGGAGTTTCTCATCGTCGACATCAGTGAGGGAACGACGACAGAAATCGCGTATTTTCGTGTCCTAAGCGAACTGCGGAGTGCCGCTGTTGTCGACCAGGCGCTTGGTCTCCTCAACGAGCCTGAGTATGGCGACAGCGAGGCACTTTTGATCGACATCGCAACGAGTGAGGTTCGGTGGCGTGTTCCCGTTCGTGTTCGGGGTGGGGTATGTAGTTGGTTGACAAACGGAATCCTCATTGCTGCAGAGGAGCTGCTGCTTCTGCTCCGAGACGACAGGTCAGGAACGATGGGGCCGCGTGACCATGAGGCACCTGCGACCGCAGTCTGTGTTCACGAGGACCAAGTCATCCTCGCTACCGACGACGGGCGCGAAACATGGCTGTCTCTGAACAGCCTCGGCAAGCCAGAGTGCACGCTCGCAGTCCATAGCGGAGCTGGTACGGCGGTGACCGTCGCAGACGGAACCGTGCTGTCGTCAGGCGTCGACGGATCACTGGCGGTGACAGCACGTGATACGAATGGAAGCCCCACCGTTGTGACGAGAGTGGAGCGCCGCCTGCTTTGCACAGGGGCACGCGTGGAAGGTATGCAGGGTGAAAGGGAGTTTGATCTTTTTGTCGCGAACGGGGCTGACCGATGATTCAAGCGTGTCAATCCCGCAGGCCGCAGTCAGGCCGCTGGTGGACAAGATCACCGGGACACTGAGGCGGGCTCGCCGCCGTACATCGCCGTGAAGTTGGGTTCGGGCGAGTGCTTCGACGGTGAGCAGCATCGTCGGTGGGCCCCTGCGGATCCGGCCCTGGGCGAACAGGCTGTGCCGCCACTCGGTTGACGCGGTTGCGGGTGGGATTCGAGAGACGAGGGCGTTGCCGGCAATGGGGACGACGAAGGCGACGACGAACCTACTCCAGGCGGTGAGTTTGCCGCTTGCTGGCGCCAGGGCCTGGTGGCGACTGCTGCCGTCCTGGTGGTCTGGCGCTGGTGGCTGGTGAACCGACTTGCACCAGCTGCGGGTTGGCTGGTCGTCGTCGTGCCCGACTCGGTGTGCTGGTGATTGTTCGGAGTGGGCTGGTGAGCTCTGGCGCCATCCTGGTGGGCACCTGGTGGACTAGCACCAGTGTCGTCGCCAGCTGCGGTGTCCGACTTCTGCTCCTCGTGCGGAACGCATGGGGGTGATGGTGTGGGCTGGCGCCAGGTTGGTGACGGTGGCGTCGGGGGTGGCGCCAGGCTGGTGACGGCCTGGCGATCAGTCGAGCCAGTGATCGCCAGCGCCGCGAAGGCGTGGTGAGGCGGCGAGCAGCGTAGCGGTCTGTTGTTTAGCGGCGACTGTTACGGGTGCTTTCTGACGGCGTCGTCGGTGGCGCCGGTAAGTCGGATGACCGTGGTGAAGTCCGAAAAGGGCGGAGCGTCTCCACCGCGCGAGCCGGGAAGCTGGTGCGGGCACGAGCACAAGCTTCCCACCGACCCACGTGCGGTCGGTTGTCGCGGACAAGCGCGGTGGATCCGACAGACGAACCCAACATCGACTGGTCCGGCGTGGGGCGAACTCGTGATCTCCGTGCTCCGCGACGCGAACAGCGAACCCACTTACCACTCACGACGGTTGAGAACCACAGTGAACTGCACGCCCTGCAGAGCCATCTGAGCCAGCAGGCGGTACACGACACCCGCACCGGCGTCGCCAACCGCCAGCATTTCCAGTCCGAGTTGGACACAATGCTGGAGAACACCCCGGACACCCCGGACTACCCAACACTGATCGACACCATCAACGAACACCTGGCCGGGCTGACGATCATCGGTGACACCGGGCGTCGCAGTGTCGGTGAGCATCGGAGTCGCACAGCACACCGGCCATGCCGATGGCCACCTCGACCTGTTGTCAGCGCGCACTCCACGATGCGCCGCGCCAAGGCAGCCGGCAAGCGCCAGTGGCAGGCCCTCCACGTCCAGCACGATCATGAACACCGGAAACACGACGCGCTGGCCGCGGCGATGCCCGGCGCGTGGGAGATGGGCGAGATCGACTGGGCGTACCAGCCCGTGCTCCACCTGCTGGACAACCGGCTCGCCGCCCTCGAAATCGTGCTGCGCTGGAACCACCCGACCGAGAGCTTGATCAGCCCGCTGCCGCGACATGGCGGACAGAACCGGCATGTCGCTGACGATCGGCCCGTGGGTCGCGATGCGCGCCTGCCAGGAGGCCACCGATCACACCGCCGGTGCCAGCACGGTGACGCTGCGTCTGCGACTGACCCAGTCGCAGTCATCTGACGGCACTCTGCCCGGAGTGATCAACAGCCTGCTCGCCGCGCCGGCCTGCCACCCGAACGGCTGGAGATCACACTCGACACCCGCGCGGTGATCGCCGACCACAGCGCGGCACGGTCGAACCTCCGCGTACTCCGAGACAACGGCGTGGTGATCGGACTGCACGAATTCTCCGGCAGCCCCACCGAAGTCGCGCTTGCCGAAACCGAGCGAGTTGCCTCGGTGATCCGCACGCGATCACTGACCAGCCAGCGACTGGATCCACACCAACCCGACTCACTGGTCACGCTGACCGTCTCGATGATCCAGGCGTTGCGCCACGCAGACGTCGCGGTCGGCCTCGACGACGTGGCGAGCGCACCGGACGCGGTTCGCTGGCACGCCCTGGGCGCGACCCGGGCCCAGGGCGACTTCGCTGGTACCCCGGGAGACCTGGACAGTGTGCTTCCGCGATCGCGACAGGCCCATCACCGGCGAGGACACGACCCGCACCGACCCCACTGATCCTTCACCAGGCCCCATTATCCGACACCAACGCGTCACAACGGCCGACGAAGACACCCGGCGGCGCGGGCAACTGCTGGGGCACCGGCGCTCCCCGTCTCACGCCGGACAACTCCCGTGGCAGTGGCCAGCAGCTCATCCGCTCATGCGGCTCCTCTTACCGGCTGACCGAACGCCACGACTCGGATCTTCACGCACCTCCGAGCCGGCTGTCAGTTACGGCCAGGGTCTTGGTCAACCAGGGCCGAAAAGTCCGTCGGCCACCGATGCCCAAGTAGGCCGGCAGCCGCGACGAAGGAAGCGACCGGTGCTGCTTCGGCCGTGACAGTCATCTCGGTGAAGTCGACTTTCATGCTGGTCGCGGCGTCGGAGTCGCCGAGCCGGCGAACGTTGACGTCGGTGACGTGGAAGCTGTCCTCAATCGACTCGCGAATCAGTGCCACGTCCCCCCGGACGTCCCCGCTCTCCTCTGCGCTCACGCGAATCCGGCGAGACACACCACGAAGGTCGACGGCGTCGAGCGCGAACTCAGTCAGCAAGGATGAAATGTCATCCCAATGGGCGGCTACGCTGTCGGTACGTCCGCGGAGCCGCCGCTTATCCGTGGTGATGAACAGCCGCCAGCGCCCCACATCGGCAGTCAACATCCGGTTCCGTACGTGCCAAGACGGCGGGTCAGCCTCAGTGACAGTTTCCTCGTCTTCATTGTTCAAGACGAGCTGAGACCGCTTGGCAGTCCACGCTTCGACGTTGGGAACTACGAGGGCGGTCACATCGACGTCAGCAAGTAGCTCTCCGATGTCCTCAAGGCGCTCAAGGTTCATCATCGAGCCGATGTAGGACCAGAGATTGCGCCTCGTGCTGGCAGTTGGATCAGACAGCAAGTATGGCAACAGGACGCGAAGCTCTACATCGGACAACTGACCACTGGCGAGCGGCAGAATCTCTACTACGTCGCGGGACAACCCGAAACGAAGCAATTCAGCTGCACGTCGAAGCCGCAGAGCGGCGTCAGGCACGAACAACTCGTCGGCGGACTCCTCGAAAGAGGCGAGGAACTCCTCAGAGAGGCTGTCGTCGCTGGGAGCAGCACTCCGCGTCAGACGTTCGGCGTCGTCCGACGTGAACAGGCCGCGGCCGCCTTTCAGCAGGTTAGCTCGCACCAGGCGCAGTAGCGGGGCGCCGACGCTTTCTGGTGCGCCTGCTCGGTCTGGAAGTGTGGAAGGCTCCGCAACATCGGCCAGCGAACCGACATCGGTTACCAGTGACCGGTTGGTTAGACGCGCACGCGCACGCAAGGTGTCAAGACTGCGATCCGATTCGACCGGCCGGGTGAGTGAGAGCACCACTGGCTCACGCATGGCAAGCGTCTGTAGCTCATGCTCGACGACCGCTGGCCGTAGCGAGTTCCGCAGGAAGATGGGCCGCTCGTCAGGTTTGCCGGCCTCGTTCCAATGCACCACCAGGTCAGGCATGTACGAGTGGTTGAAGTAGTCCGTGACCACGATCTTGGCATCCGGGCTCAAGGCATTGACCTCTTGTGCCACGGCCTCCTTCACACCGGTCACGATGTCGCGTGGGTTGCTGGACTGCATAGCGGAGCGGATCTGCTCCGTCACAGCGTCGCTGCGGGCGTTCACTTCTTGCCCTTGCGGTTCAGCTTGCTCTCCACCAGCGCCAACTCTTCCGCTGTGAGCATGAGTTCCTCCTGACGCTTGTGAAGTACCAGCAGCCAAAGGCGGTCGGAGACCGTGGCCAACAGGTTCGTGTCGATTGTCTCACCGTTGAGAGCCTCAGGATGGTGCACTTCCAGTGCGGTCTTAACCCGTTCGGCGGATGTCAGCTTCACCCAATCGGTCTGGTTGAAGGGGTGGCGAGTGATCCACATGAACTGGCGACGCGCGTCCTCGCCATCCTTCAGGTCCCGTGCCGTAATGCTGTAGGCGTTGGCCAAGAAGGCCCAATACTCGGCGCCTTGCTTCCCGCCTACCGAGTCATAGTCCTTGACCTCGACGTACAAGAGGGTTGGCGGATCAGTGTGGATGTACCCGAACAGGTCGTATCGCTTCTTCTGGTTGTCGAGTCGCTGAAGCGTGCAGACCGGGGCGTTGTTGTAGACGTCGAAGGGCAGCTCGACCCATGTCGTACTTTCGAGCCACCGCTTCGCCAAGTCCACACCATCCATACCATCCTTTTGCACGGATTCGGCGGCCGACATGTGCACGAGCATAGATCCCTGGTTGACCAGCCGTGTTGCTGGCTCTTCTGAATGACTGTGAGAACGCCTCGATTTGCTCCATGAGGAAGATGTGGCGACCGAGTTAAGTAGTACGGCCAGGTAGGCGTAGGTGTCGTCCGAGCCGTCGCTGTCATGATGTGCCGTCTGATCGTAGTAACGCTGCCTCGCGATGTGTCGACAACCAGGCACGTCCACCGCCAGGGGAGGCGAGATGCATCCGATAGACAATGAGGCTGGGGCGCATGCCCAACTCGCACGGGATTTTGAAGATCATCTCCGAGAGGGCTACCGGTACCTCGTCAAGGCCATCAACTACCGAGCCAAAGCCTTCAACGAGATGCTGACCATGTACGGCGGAGTCCGCACGGCTCAACTCCTCCTGCAAGGTCCACGAACCTCCGAAGGCTTCGCTCGGCTATGGGAAGAGAACATGCTGCAGCACAGCGTCGAGGCGTCCGTGTTGCGCCCGAAGTACCGGTCACTGTTTACCGACACCGAGCAGGATGCCGCACGACGCCGCCTGGAAGATCATCAGTTTGATGTGGAGGGTTTTCTGCGGCACGATGGGTGATCATTTTCGGTGCTGCTACGACAGCCCGGCGAGAAGGACTTCCACCTCCCTCGGTTCAGGCCGCTTCACGGTGCACCAGCGCCTCACGGCACACGAAACCCGCCCTGAACGCGTTCGAGATCGCCTTCGACGGCCGCCTCACCGCCGGACGCGAGTAAAACCCACGTTTTCGACCCGACGTACACCGAACACTGGACAGAGTCTCCCCGGTCGTCAGACCCACCCGGATCGCCACCGGGCCTGCGGCGGGCGACTTACGCGTCCGTGTCCGGTGGCGGGGGGATTTCTCCCGAACCGCGCTGGATGAGGGTGGCCGGGATGACGGCGTGCGTGGGTGGGGCTGCTCGTCCGTGATGCGGGTGAAGATCAGTTCCGCCGCTTTACGGCCGAGGGCGGGGACGTCCTGGCGCAGGACTGTGACGCCGGGTTCGAGCATGTCGGCCAGGGGAAAGTCGTCGAAGCCGATGAGTGCGACCTGGTGGTGCAGGCCGCGGTCGCGCAGGGCACGCATCGCGCCGACGGTGACGAGGTTCTGCCCGGTGAACAGGGCCGTCGGCGGCTCGTCGAGGTCGAACAGGGCCGAGGTGGCGGTTGCTGCGGCGTCGGGGCCGTGCAGATCGCTGCGGCTGGTGCTCCTCGGCGATCCGGGTGGCGGGAAAACCGTGCTCGCCGCCATGCTCACCGCCGACTTAGCGCAAGCAGGCATGGCGGACGTCGCCACCGCCGTCATCCCACTGCGGATGGACCTGCTGACCTTCAACATGGCCGGGTACCCGTTCGAGTCCACCGCCGAGCGTGGGTCAGCCAAGCTTCACGAGTGGTTACGCGCCGGCGTCGCCACAACCTGGCGGCTCGACCGCCGCCTCGTCGACCGCCTCTTCGACACCGGGCGGATCCTCCCGGTGCTCGACGGTCTCGACGAACTGGACGGCAAAGCCAACCCAGTCCGGGCCCGCGAGCTCGTGCGAGCCCTCAACCACCCGGTACGCGGCACCCTGATGCCGGTCGTCCTGGTCTCGCGCGAACACACCTACCAGACTCTGGTCGAGCGCACCGACGCCGAACAGGAAGCCGCTGTCAACGAGCTGCTGGCCGCAATCGGCGAGAGTCCGATGAAGGTCGTTGGACCAACGCCGCTCGAGGTCGCCACCGTGGTGCACCTGTTACCGCTGGACGTCAAGAATGTTGACGCGTACCTCACGCGCAGGTTCCCGTCACCGAGTGATCCCAGGAGGGCAGAACAACGCTGGAAACATCTGCTGGACGCGTTGTCGGCACCGACCGGCGAGCCGTTGCGGCAGGTTCTCGCCGTGCCGTTGAACCTGTTCCTCGTCGCCACGGCCTTCGCCCTACCCAACACCGAGCCCCGACAGCTCCTGGAGTTCCAGACCGCCGACAGCCTGCGGGATGAGCTGTTCCGTCTATTCGTGGGTGTCAGCATTGAGCGGACCGCCCCCGAGCGGCGGACGAGATCCTGGACACCGAACGCGGTACTTCGGTGGCTAGGTGACTTGGCAGGGATGATGCTCACCGACAGGAATTCGCTAGATCCAGTCGAGATCCGGGCGTACGCGGTGTGGCGTCTCGCCGGTGTCGATCGGACGCGTTTCCTGACTGCTGGCCTCGCGATCGGAATCTCGGTCGTCGTCACAGTCGTCAGCTTTCAGGTAGATCTCTGGCTGGTCGTGGCGTTCGCCGTCCTGGCACAAGTGGCCGCGGTGTCTCGGCTCGCGGCTTTCACTGATGTAGCGCCGTACCAGTTCCACGCGGGGCACATCCTGACGATCCCGCCTCTCAGACTGGTTCCCGCTGTCCTGCTGGTGGGCTACGCGGCGTACTGCCGCCTCTCCGGTGATGAGATCCTGGCCAAAGTGAGCACCGCGTTTCTGGCAGTCGCATTCATCGCGGTGCTGATGGCCGGTGAACACTCGATGATCGAGAAACCGGGCGGGCTGGTTGCGGGGCGACGACGATACTCTGGAACTAAACTGGGTCAAGCCGATCTACAGTAGCGACCCGGTCCGCTACATCCGCGCCGGGATGGCTTCCACCGCAACCGTATTGATGCTGGTGGGCTCGATGCTGCTGCTCGCCAGATCATCATCCTTCATGCTGCTGGGCTACTCAGTCGGAGCACTCACGCTGAGCGTGTCGCCGTGGCCGCACTACTGGATGGGGTGCCTGTTGTTTCGCTTCTCTAAGCGGTTTGCCAGCCGGCCCGCGTACTTCCTGCGATGGGCGCAGGAGGCGGGGTTCCTGACGACCAACGGCGAATACCTGCGGTTTCGCCACCGAGAGTTCCAGGTATGGCTGGCGAAACAGCGACGGGAAGCAAACGCGACTCTTTGACTGCTACTGCTGTGACCGGATACGTTCGCCGAGGTGTCAGGCCGCTGCGGTGATGGGTCGGCCGCCCCAGCGGATGCCTTTCTCGCTGCGGATGCGGGCTCGTTCGCGGCGTTGCGCGGCCAGCACCTCAGGATGTCGGGCGTTGGTGTTGCCAGCGCAGGTAGGCGTGCAACACGCGAGTTTGCACGGTGTGGTTCGGGTGCTGGGAGTTCGCCAGGGTGAACTGCCGGAACGGCCCGAAATGGGCCTCAATCGGATTGGGTCAGGACGCGTTGGTCGGAGTGAAGCACAACCGGACCTTGTTACGCTCGGCCCATCGCCGAATCACCGGTCCTTTGTGGGCGGACAGGTTGTCCAGGATCACGTAGATCGGAGCGTCGCCTGGGCGGGCAGCGCGGATCGACTTCAACGCCGCCAGGTGTTGGCCGTGCCTTTGCGCTGATGGTTCACGCCCCACAAGGTGTCGTCGCCGACCGAGTAGCAACCATGGAAGTACCTGACACCATCGGTGCGGTGGTAGGTCGCCGCCGCTAACCTTCGCGTTACAGTCCCGAGCCATTCGTTTGGCAGTCCAATTGGGAGAGAGACCTGGTCTGGTTTACCGGGAAGCGAGGGTGGTGGTGTGTCCGTGTTCGAGGGTGATGACGGTGTCGGCGAGGTGGATGGTGCTGTCGCGGTGGGCGATGACGAGCAGTGCACTGTGGTTGGTGATGTGTTGGATGGCGTGGCTGAAGGCGGTTTCGTTGGCGGGGTCGAGGTGGGAGGTGGGTTCGTCGAGTAGCAGGAGGGTGGGGCGCGGGAGCAGGGCGCGGGCGATGGCCAGTCGTTGGCGTTCTCCGCCGGAGAGCAGGGTGCCGTGGTCGCCGACCGGTGTTTCCAGGCCGTCGGGGAGCCGGTTGACCATGTCGGTGAGGTTGGTCAAAGCAAGGGTGTGGTGGATTTCGTCGTCTGTGGCGTGGGGTGTGGCGTAGGTGATGTTGTCGCGCAGGGTGCCGTGCAGGATGGGGGTTGTCTGCTCCACCAGGCCGATGCGTTGTCGTGCTTGGGCGATGGTCAGGTCGGTGTGCAGATTCTGGCCGTTGAGCAGGATGGTGCCCTGGTCGGGGTCGTAGAAGCGTTCGATGAGGGCGAGGATGGTGGATTTGCCCGCTCCGGATCGGCCGACGAGGGCCATGTGGCCGTGCTGCGGGATGGTGAAGGACACGCCGCGCAGCACGGGGCGGTTGGGGTGGTAGCCGAACCAGACGTCGCGTAGTTCGAGCGCGGGCGGTGGCGGTGATGGGTCGGTCGTCGGGGTGTTCGGTGCCACGCTCGTGGTCGCAGCCTTCCTCGTGTGTGTCGGGCAGGGCCTGGCTTTGCTGGGTTCTTGGGGAAGGTTGGTCATGTCGTGCACGCGCTGTAGCGCGACGAGTCCTCTTTGGAGAGTGGCGGCGAGGTCGAACAGGCCGGCCATGGGCATGGCGACGTAGGAGACGTAGAGCAAGAACGCCACCAGTTCGGCCAGAGTGAGCTGACCGTCGGCTACTCGCAGGCCGCCGAGGATCAGGACGATGATGAGCGAGCCGTGCGCCGCTAGGGTGACCGCGGGTCCGGCGATGGACTCCAGTCGGGCGGCGCGGAGGTTGTCTTGGTACGTCGCGCGGGCGCGGTCGGCGATGCGTGTGTGTTCGCGGTCTTCGGCGCGCATGGCGCGCACGGTGCGGATAGCGGTGAGGGCGCGTTCGAGTTCGGCGGACATGGTGCCGAGGTTGCCTTGCGCCCCCTGGGTGGCGTTGCGGATGCCGCGTAGCGCGAACAGGGTTGTCGTGCCCACGGCGCTGACGAGGGCGGCGACGATGGTGAACAGGTGGAGGTCCAGCCACGCCATGGCTGCCAGTCCGCCTGCGACGATGAAGACACCGGAGCACATGTCGACCACGTCGTAGGCGATCGCGTCGCGCAGCATGGTGGTGTCGGTGGTGGTGCGGGAGAGCAGGTCACCGATGCGGTGTCTGTCGTACAGGCGCATGGGCAGCCGCAGCAGGCGGTCGATCAGGCGGAGCCGCAGGCCCAGTACGACGCTCTCACCGGCGCGTTGTAGCCAGTACCGGCCTACCGTGTCGACTACCGCTTCGGCGACGAACATGACCGCGAGCAAAGCCAGCAGCCAGCCGATGGTGTTGCCGTGGGTGACGGTGTCGATAGTGAGCATGACCATCAGCGGCTGTATGAGTCCAAGGCCGGCGCCCAGCATCGTCAGCAGCACTGCGACGGTGATCGACGTGCGGTGGCCGCGGGTGGCGGCGATGAGATGTCGTAGCCCGACGCGGGTGTGCGGCTGCTCGTGGTCGGGCGGCGATACCGGCACGGATGGCGCGGTAACGGTCATGGGAGTGTGCCACCTGGCATCGCGGCTCGGGTCACGCTCGCCGGGGTGGGACGTGGCGCCACGGTCATCAGGACACGGAAACTGTCGGTGCCGGGCGGTTCATCGACCGGCAGGTTCTCGGCTTCGACCCACGCGTGAGCGGCGAATGGCGCTGTGCGGACCCCGACACACCAGGCTGGCCACGAGCCGCGCAACCGGCACAGCAACGCGGTGGCGATGGAGCGCGGCAGGCATCTTGGTCCCGCGCACTGCGGGCTGACCGACGTGATCGTGGTCCGCGCGGCCTTCGCCTCGGCGTAGGTCGCGGGACGCGCGCGGCGACTGACGAGCGTGAGTACCGTACGGATGTGGCGCGGCGGAAGCGTGGCCAGGGCTCGTGCGGTCACTGTGATCGGCCAACCGACAAGCCACTGACCGGCCGTGGCCTCGCCCGGTTGGTGCGGCAGCGCCATGGAATCACTCATCGCCGCACCACCAGTTGGGCCGCGCATAGCTGGTCGACCACATCAGCGATGTCGGCGCTGATCTGGGATGGGTCGACGTCGCTGCTGGTCTGCAGCAGGCCCACCACCTGGTCGTGGTCACCACCGTCGAGCAGGGTCCGCAGGACTGTGTAACCGGTGGGGTTGAGCTGCCAGAAGCGACTGGTGCGTTCGTCCAGGAGGACCGCGCCATCCGCCGTGCTGGTCAGGGATACGTGTTCGGCGAGTCGAAGAGTCACCGTGGCGCTCCTGTCGTCAAAGGGGTGGTGGGAAGGACCGGGCACTGCAGGTCGCGCAGCCAACGTTCACAGCCGACAGTCGATTCCAGCATGATCGGTACCTCATCGGTGGCCCACCCGCCGGTCAGTCCTGAGCGCAGACGGTCCAGGTCGATCAGCCCGAGTTCGGCGAGCCTTGCCTCGTGCCAGAACGTCTGCAGGGTGCTGCGGTAGCGCGGCAGGGCCTCGTACTCCGGCGTGGTGCCGCCTTTGGTCGTGCGGGTCAGGCAACGTGCCGGGACGATCCCGCGCATCGCCTCCACCAACAGAGGTTTGTATCGCCACGGGGTGGTGCGCTCGTGGATGCGCACGGCCAGGCATGCCTCGACAACGCGGTCGTCCAGGAAGGGCGCGGCCATGGGCAGGCCATCCGCGGCTGCGGCCAGTGCGGAGCGGCGGATCATTCGTCCACTGTGGCGCACGACCTGCACGATGTCGCGCCGGGCTTTGCTCGCCGTGTGCGGTGGTGTGTCGTGCGCGGTACGGATCAGCAGATCACGGGCGGCGTCCACGGCGGTGGCTGTCGCCCACGGTGGAAGCCACACCGCACTGGGAAGGCACCGGTCAGGTGCGGTCAGGGCCCGTGCGCAGGCGAGCAGTTCGCTTCGCTCGTCGCGCGGTGCGTTCAGCAGCCGCCACGTTGTCGGCCAGGACCAGCGGTGCAGGGCACGCATTCCCCGCAGGTGCCGGTATCCCGTCCGTGGCTGGGACCGCAGCAGTTCCGGCAGGTAGCTGAACGTGGCGGCCTGCAGGACCTCGTCGCCGCCGTCACCGGTCAGGTGCAGTCGCGATCCGTGCGCGGCCAACAAGCGTGCTTTGGCCTTATCCTCGGCCCGCACGTGACTGCCGGGGTGGGGGTCTTCTCTGGCCACATCGGGACGCAGGATGTCTTCGTAGGGCGTCGGCAGGTCCTCGTCGGTCACTACCAGACGGTGCATGGTGGACAGTTCGGCGGCGGCGATGTCCGCCCATACGCCATCGTCATCAGCGGGGTCGAGGCTGGCGACGGTGAACGCCACCAGCGGGTCGACATCGGCGGCCGCCAGAGCGCACATCGTGGTGGAATCCAGGCCCCCGGACAAGTCGGCGCTGACCGTGCGTCCCGACCGGGTCCGTGCCCGGACGGCCGCGATCAACGCCTCACGCAGCAACGGCGCTCCCTGTTCCAGCGGCAGAACGGGCTCCGGGGGCCACCACCAACGCCTGGTCCGTGCCCGGCCGTCCCGGTCGAGCAACAGGCAGTGGTCTTCGGGCACCGCGCTCACGCTTGTCCACAGCGGATCGCGCGTCAACGCCGGTGGCGGCGTGGGGAACATCAGGCACCCGACCAGTCGCTGCTCGTCGATACAAGCGCCGGTCAACGCGGCCAGCACGTCAGCCCGATCGGCGGCCACCTCGACGCCACCCACACGGGCGTGGAACACCCGCCGCAGGCCCGATACGCCGCCCTGCACCCGGACTGCCCCATCCACGCTCGCCGCGACGTGGAAACTACCCACGAGCGCAGCCGCCGCGCGATCGAGCCTCACGGTGTCGGTCGTCCGCTCGGCGATCCGCGTGACTTCTTGGGCCGACACGGGACAACAACCCAGCACCGCCACCGCGACGCGACCCGCGGGCCCCAACACCAGGTCCGCCGGATCCCACCGTCCGATCAGCCACGGCCGACCAGACGGGTGCTCGACGCGTTGGGCCACTGTGTACGGACCCAGCCCTGCTCCCAACGCCGAGGCCACGGCGAGTGCGGATGCGCAGTCCGGAAGGACGACGAACCACTCCTCGCCGTGACCCTCAACGCCGGGCGACAGTCCACTGCTCACAACCGCCGCCTTCGCTGCTCGTCAGGGGCTTCAGGCCTGAGGGCGCAAGCGGTTACGGGAATCCCTGCGCCTCCCGAGGAGTCCGCGGGTCAGCGTGGCGAAACCACCAACCTGACGCAGAACCGGTTTGACGTACTCTGCCGACTTCGTCTGCATGGTTCGTTCCTTTCACTCGAAACACCGGAAACCCCACTGTTGCACGGAGACCAGCCGTACTGACCAGTCACATGACGCGGTCACGCTTCCGTGCGGGGCGTTGCCCAGAACCAGCGACCAACAGATCCTGTCCGTAACCGGTCGCCACAAGTGAAGCTGCCTTCCAGAGGGAAGGTGTCACCTGATAGATCACGCGACAGAACGAGTAGAAACAAACAAAACGGTTACCCCGCAGCGCTTCCGTTTCTACCCGCCTTTGTGCCTCGGATCCGAACCGTCGCATCTATCACCGCACCCATTACCGACCAGCGCGATTGCCTCAGTCTCGGCTGCAATCCGAACACGTGCGACAGGACCCCGGTCCGGTGTTCCCGTCGGGCGACGGGAACGCTCTACCTGCTCAACCGTCGGGCCACGATGCTGCCAGCACCTTCTCGACCGCGGTGCTGTGACGAAGTACTGGATGCAGAGGGAGTACGGCGCGAGTGGAGGAAGCGCCGATGCGATTGACCAGAACACAGTGCATCACGACTGCTGTATCTGTCCACTTTATGTCTACTGTGGGCGGTAGTGAGTTACGGCCCAGCCACGTCACGTCAGCACCTCCTGCTGCGCACGCGATTGCCACTCGCGCGATTGCCACTCGCGCGAGTGGCAATCGCGCTTGACAGTTCAGCGCGATGGTCTGCGGGGTAGGCCATAAGGGACCAATCGTGTCGCTTCATGAGAAGCAGCACGCACCAGCACCGCGAAAGGGATGATCTTATGACCGACCAGCCCAGCCTCAACGACACGTCCAAGCTCCCCGGCGACCTCGGCGATACCGTCGGCGACGCCAGCTCCGGCATTTCCGGTCTTGTCAACAGCGTGATCTCCGCAGGTTCCGGCGGGACCGTCACGCAAGGCATGGTCGACCAGGCCAGCAAGATCAAGTCGGCAACAGGCAACGGCTGACCCCGTAGTCAGCGGGAATACCTGCCCCCGGTGTGTCGAGATGGATGGGCTCGGTCGGTCGTCAGTACTGACAGCCGAGCCCGACAACCGGACGGCTTGGCAGTCATCGAGAGATGGTTCTCTGTCACAAAGCCTTGTCCTTCATGGAGAGCCAGGTCGAGTGCATCTATTCTCCATGTGTTGAACGAACTTCTCGGACTGTCCTGGACGACCATAACGAAGAACACATCCCGGTCGTGGTCGACCTCGGCGGGTGGTGGGTCAAGCGGCGGGTCCTGAGCGTGACGGCGGCTTCGTGTGGACCAGGCGAGGGGCTCGGTGGCGGTGTCGAGGTGGTACGGGGCGGGTCAGGGTCGGCTCCATCGGGTGGTGGCGAGGTTGGTGTCTTCGGCGGTGGTGCGTGGTTTGTGGGTGATGGTGGTGTTCATGGTGAGGGCCAAGACGCCGGTAAAGATCTCCATTTTGGTGGCCCAGTCGCGGAGGATGACGGAGTTGAGCAGGCGGCGGTACAGCAGGGTGTTGCCGCCGCAGCGGTGTTTCCTGACGAACCAGGATGCGGCGACACGGCGTTTGATGTCGCTGCCCTTGGCTGGTTTGCGGATGCTGGGCCCGCCGAAGAGGTCAACACCAAGCTGCCTCGGTGTTCGGACATCGACCGTTCTCCGAACGGTCCCGGTCCTATGAATCTTGTTGAAGCGCGTCCCGTCAGTGGGACGTGCGGGGCCGACGTGCTCCTTCTGGAACTTCCGGTAGTGGTCTCAGCGTCCAGGTCCAGAGGGATCGAATCCATGATCTGGCGAGTAATGCCCTCGGTGCCGTCCACGACAGCTTGGACTGCTGACTCGCGGGTGAGGTTGGACAGGCTGGCGCTGCTGCGCACCACAGTGGCCTGACAATCCCCAAAAAACATCCATCTAAACCCGGCGAGTTCACGAATTCCATCACAATAGAGCAATGCTTATCCATCACGCTGAACACGGTGTGTGACCATTTTCGCGAATATTGACTGCATCGTGAATGTCGTTCATTCCATCCGGGGATGGACAGGCATCCCACGCTTTGTCAATAATAGGTGGGACATGAATATAGGATGTGCATCTAGATCGCAAATCTTCTGATCACATGAAGAGGAGTTGACCATGGACACGAAAAAACTAGGCGAAAGCGTATCCCCCACAGCTGTCACCGAATCGGTGGCGAACGAGGCCAAGATCGCTGAGCTGGGAAACGTGGTCTCCGGCATATCGAAGGCCCTGCTGAGCGCCGTGTCCAAGCTTGCAGGCGGAGCCAGCACGGACGATCTCGACAAGAAGGAGAAAGGAGCTGTTGCTCTCGCCGAACTGATCGACAAGGGTTCCGTTGATAGGCTGGTCAGCCAGTACAAGGACGGCAACAAAGCGGATCCGAAGAAGTTCCCCATCCCCGGTGTGTCCTGAGCTCTGTCTTTTCATGGTAGTCGGTAGGCGGGTGCGGAATCGGCGCCATGAAACTCCGAAGTTCACATAGTGACTGAGCTGGGCAGGAGAACGTGGGGGGCCTCGGTCGTGTCGCGGGAATCAACTGAATACTTGGTTGTCCCGGTGGGCAGGCGGTCGGGAGCACGAGAGTGGAAGCGGAACGCCCGCCGAGAGAGCTGCATGATGACGATGCTGTCTGCCGGGACGATGGACCGGCCTTCGTTGCTGGCACCGCCGCGGGAGGGCGGAGTTGGCTCTGGAGCCGAACGACACCTAAAGCCTGTCGAACGGTACCGCGTGGGTGTACCCCGGTCGAGGCTCCCCAGGCCCACCAAGGAGATCGCCATCTTCGGCTGGCTACCCGGCTGACACACCGACCCGACCGGGCCGTGGTGGTTGTCGGCCCTTGAGGTGATCACCGCGTCATGGCCGTGAGACCGGGAGTGACGCTTCGGTCCAAGCCGCACAATTACTCCATGGGAGTTGCCATGCGTTTCGCGCGCAAGTTGCTCATCGCCCTGGTCGCCGGTGCCGCGGTCACGACTGCCGCCGTCCCGGCGCAGGCCACGCCGTTCCGGGACCACCCGGCCGCCGTGACGGTGGAATGCGGCGTCAACGGGCCGGCCAGGTTCGACCCCGGTATCCGCACGGAGTTCCAGCAGGTCACTCTGAAATTCAAGTCCGACGACCGCGGGTGCGTCGGCAACACAGGCGGTGTGTTGTCTGCCACCTTCCACGGCGCCACCCAGGGCAGCATGTCGTGCCACCGCAGTCCTGGCGGCAACGAGGGCAAGGGCAAGATCACCTGGAAACTGGTGGATGGGAGCACCTCGACCAGCGTCGTCGACTTCCGGGCGGCGGGCACGAGCCTGGCCGAGGCGGAACTGCGGGGCACGGTCGTGAGCGGCCGGTTCAAGGGCGCGGCGTTCCGCTCCGACATCAACGTCAGCATCATCAACGGCGCGGTGAAGTGCCTTTCGCCCCAGGGCGCCACCGAAGCCACCGTCAGCGGCGATTTCTTCATCGGCTGACCCCGTTGTGGCGTGGAGGATGCGCCGCACAACTTCCCTACTCCTTCGGCACCGCGGCCGGTTTTGCCGTCCCCGGACGGGTGATCCACAACACCCGTTCGGGAGACTGGCAACGGGACACCGCCCGCCGAGGGCTACACCGCGATGGTCCGGCGCTCGTGTGCGGCGCGAAGCGCCGTCTTCGCGGGCTCGGGGCGATGCCCCGACGATGTATCTCCGCACACCGACAACTAGCCCCGGACACCGACGCTGTCCTGTTCGGCTGAACCTTGCGGATGGCAAGCCGCTGTTCTCTCGGGAGCTTTGAAGTGTCGGGCACTGTGGTAGTTCGCACGATGGGGTGATCGTGCACGACACGTTCGTTCGGGTTGTGGTGCACGGGGTGGTCGATCGGTAGCTTCCGCCGCGCTGTCCAACGTGGAGGGTGCGTGTGCGGGCGTTTCCGGTTAAGCTGCCGTCGTCGGAGCGGTACTGGACTGTGGTCGACGAGGACTACCAGGTCGTGGGCGTTGCCGACGAGTACCTTCAGCACCTGCGGTTGGGACAGGACGCGGCTGAGAGCACCACGAAGGCGTACGCGGAGTCTCTGGCGTTGTACCTGCGCTGGTGCGAGCAAGGCGGACGAGACTGGCGGACGAGCGCTGACCGGCTTGGTTCGTTCGTGACCTGGCTCAGACACACGCCCAGCGACCCGGATTCCCCTGTGTCGGGGCCGGGATTGCCCGAGGTACGTGGCCCGGGGCGGATCAATCGGGTACTCGCGGCGGTGCGTGGTTTCCTGCGGCACGGCGTCGCGCTGGGAATCGTGCCGCCCGCTGTGCTGGCGATGCTGTTCGAGATCAGCGATGATCGCCATCTGCCGGTGGAGGCTCGCGGCGAGGACAGCACGCTGAACTATGTCGCTCGTCCACGCCATCGCCTCTCGGAGCCCGAGACTCAGGTGGATCGGGCCAGCGACGAGGAAGTCATTGCGTTGCTGGGCGCCTGTCGCTCGGCTCGCGACAGGTTCATTGTGATGGCGATGTCGCGGGCGGGGCTGCGCCGGGGTGAGTTGTGCGGGCTGCGCCGCGAGGACATCCACTTCGTCGCCGACGCCTCCGGTCTGGGCTGCGCGATGACCGGTCCGCACCTGCACGTGCGCCGCAGGGACAACGTGAACGGGGCATGGGCGAAGTCCCGCAGGTCCCGCGCAGTCCCGGTTGACGATCTGGTCGTGCTGGCGCACGACACCTACTCCTTCGAGCGTGATCGATGCCGCCAGGCTCGTGATTGCGATTTCGTACTGGTCAACCTCTTCCACCCGCCGCTGGGGATGCCTATGCGACCGGGCGCGGTCAACGAACTGCTGGAAGGTCTGTCGCGGCGGGCGGGTCTTGACCGGCTGGTGCATCCGCATCAGCTACGACACGGGTTTGCCTCCAACGTCCTGGAGGCGGGCGGAGCCGTTGATGAGGCCCAAAGCCTGCTCGGTCACGCCCAGGTGAGCTCGACACAGGTTTATCTGCATCCCTCACCCGAGCGGCTGCGGGCCGCCGTCGAACGCGTCGCCGTGTCCCACACACCGGCCGGTGAACGCCGGTGAACGCACCTTTGGCTGTTGTCGGGGGCGCTGAACCGGCTCGGCGTGGGATTACGGAGGTCGAACGGCTGCGATCATTGCTGGACGACCAGTTCTTGACCGAGGCGGGATGGGATTCGAACAGGCAGGTCCTCGCCCCGCCGCAGGACCATCCGTTGTTGGTGGGCAGGCCTTGCTCGGTCCGTGACTGCCGAGAACAGCGGCAGTTGCCCGACGGCCTATGTGTGACCTGCCGCAAGGCATTCCAGGCAAGCGCTATGGGGATGGAGGAGTTCGTTGCTGCGGCTCCTGTCCGCAAGAAGCAGTCCGGCGAGATGATCTGCGCGGTCAACGGATGCCCGCGTCCGACCCGCACCAACCAAACCAAGCTGTGTGTCACCCATGAACACCAACGCAAACAGCTGCAGCTGTCGCCCGCTGCGTTCGTGGAGCACCCGAGGCGCAGCCGCTGCCGAGCTTCGGCCGGTGCCAAGTTCACGTCTGCGCACGGCAAGCACACGGCCGACGAGGTCTATGCCGCGCTCACGACAACCGTTGGTGGCAACTACAGCGCCAGGGCGAGGCGCACGACTTCGACACCTGGTGCCGTTCGACCTACCCGGTCACCGAGAAGAACGAAGTGGTCCTGCGAGGATTGCCATCTCTCGTGCAGCTCCAAGTGCTTTACGGCCTACAAGAACGGTCACGGCTCGGAATGCGCACGGAACCGTTCATCCTGCGCTGCTTGCTGCGACGGCTGGCCACCAGCAGCAGCATCCTGGACTTCGACGCCGCCCCACTTCCCAGGCACCAGCGGAGTCCTCTCACCGACATGCAACGAGCGGTCAGTCGGCAGACTGCCAACCCCGACGACGAACAAGCCAAAGACGTATGGCAGATGCATCTGTTCGGCCACGGTCGCAAGCGCCTGGACTTCACCGTGATCACCCAGCCATGGCTGCGCGACGCCGCAAAGCACTGGGTATCCGAGGAGTTGCCGCTACGCCGCGGTGAGAACGTCGTCGCTGTTCTGCGCGACCACGTCAACAGCATTGCCGCGCTGGGCAACAGCCTCCGACTACACCGCGACGATCACGGCATGATCCCGGCGGATCTGGGCCGCGCGGACATCGTTGCCTTCCTCAACCGGCTTAAGCACCAGGAGAGCACGAGCCAGATCTCCGCTCACCAACGCCGCAAGACCGCCCAGCACGCAGCCTTGGTCCTGCGCGAGTGCCGCGCTCAAGGTCTGGATCGAGCGGGACGACCCATGGCCGGACTCAGTCAGGAGTTCGCATTCCGGCGCAATGACCTGCCAGCGGTTCCCAAGGACGACCGGCCAGGTCGGGCGCTGCCCGACTCCGTGCTCAACCCCCTGATCGCGTCCCTGGGCCAACTGGAAGCCGCAGCTGGCCGAGACGCACGAGTGGCTGTTCAGCTGCTGATCGATACCGGTCGTCGTCCGAACGAGATCTGCAAACTCCCCTGGGATTGCCTCGATCAGGACCGCGACGGCAAGTACGCATTGATCTACACCGACTTCAAGAACAACCGCGTGGGACGCCGTCTGGCGATCGCTGACGCCACCGCCGCTCTGATCATCGAACACAAACAGCACGTCCGGGCACGCTTCGGCGACACATCACTGTCGGAGCTGGTGCTGGTGCCCCGAGCGACCCGTAATCCAGACGGCACGTGCTCGATCTCCGACGACGTCCTCGCCTCGGCACACCGCAGCTGGGTGGATGGGCTGGGAGCACTGCGACGGCCAGACGGCACCGAGTTCGACAAGGCGGCCGTCTTCCTCTACGCCTACCGGCACAGTTACGCGCAGCGGCACGCCGACGCCGGAACCCCGGTCGATGTCCTGCGGGAACTCATGGGTCATCGTTCCCTGGTCACCACCCAAGGCTATTACTCAGTGACCGCCACCCGGGTCCGCAAGGCGGTCGACGCGCTCGCGGCGCACCAGTTCGACGGCCGCGGCCAGCACGTCTGGAGTCAGGCACGCGCGCTACTGGAAAGCGAACACCAGCGCCTCGTCGTGGGCCAGGTCGCCGTTCCTTTCGGCAGCTGCACCGAGCCCTCTAACGTCCAGGCCGGTGGAGGCGGGTGTCCGTTCCGTTTCCGATGCTTGGGCTGCGGCCACTTCCGCTCTGACCCTTCCTACCTGCCCGAGCTGAAGGACTATCTCGACACGCTGCTGCGCGACCGCGAACGCATCCGGTCCGCGACCGAGCTGGACGAGTGGGCCCGCGCCGAGGCGATGCCCTCCGAGCACGAGATCACCCGGCTGCGGCAGCTGATCCGTCGCGTCGAGCAGGACCTGGACGGCCTTAGCGACGGCGACCGTCAGCAGATCGAAGAAGCCGTCCGGGTCGTCCGCCGCACTCGTCAAACCGTGCACCTCGGGCTTCCCACCATCTCGCCGCCCGCGCCCGATCCGGAGCTGAAAACCAGTCAGCCATGACGTCGAAATCCACCGAGAGCCTCATCGCCAGCCGCCGCACGGACAGCACCCGCCGTCGGCAGAAGGTCATCGACACCCTCGCCCGACTCCGCGTCAATGGTGAGGAAATCACCGTCTCCGCCGTCGCACGTCAGGCAGGAGTGGACCGCTCTTTTCTCTACAGGCACGACGATCTGCGCGCCCAGATCCTCGCACTGGCCGCCGAACCCGATCCTCCACAGTCCAGCACCCGGGCCAGCCATCGATCATTGCTGGCCGACATCGCCAACCTCCGAGCCCAGAATGAACGCCTCCGACATCAGAAGGCCAAGCTCGCTGAAAGGCTCTCCGAAGTCTTCGGCGACAAGGTCTTCGATGACGCCGGCCTGACACGGACCGACGAGTCCGACAAGCTGCGCACGCGTGTCGCGGAACTCGAACAGCAGCTCCTCGACTGCCGCCAGAACCTTCAAGATCGCGACGACGAGCTCTCAGCAGCCCGCGCAGCCAACCGCGATCTGATGACGCTCATCAACAGCCGTGCGCAACAACCATCCTCGTGAGCAACACCTGTAGTGCACCATCAGAAGGCCATTGACCAGCCAGAATATCTAGATCAAACAAAACTTCCCGAGGGAACCGCTGACCTACGGTCCGCCAGCTAACTCCGGACAACTGGCTGGCGAGGTGTCCGGACCTAAGCTGCACCGTTCCTGCGCGTGCCAATCCCCATAGCAACCGCGTCCGGTCGCGCTGGCTCAAGCGGTGGCCGGGGGCACTGCGCCCGCCACCGCAGCCAGCAGTTGCGTGCCACGACCCACCTCGTCGTCCTACCCACACCCACCCCCTTTTTTTTCGCCGAACCAGTCGACGCAGCCCAGCCCGCCACGACATCGGCCGCCGACTGGTGACCCGCCACCGCGCCAAGTCCGGCCCAAACCTTGCCGGGCACGAGCTCGGACGACGACCTGATCGTGAGTTCCGGTGCCGCCAACTCGAGGCGCAGGTACAAACTCCGCGCACCACCCGAGACGTTGCCGGCACCCAGGCCATCCTCAGTGCAGGTGCCGTGAATACGTGTGGTGGCGGGACGCGTTTCGCAGGGCCTGAACAGCTGAATGCGCTCAGTGATGTCGCGCGCTGATGGCCTGTCACGCAGTCGTGGAGGCATCCACCAGCACGAGTGAAGCGCTCGTGTGCAGGGATAGAGGACAACAGACGGGCAAACCCTTCTTCAGTCCGGTAAGGACGGCACGCTGTTCGCCGACCAACGCTGTCAACTCACGCTTCGAGCTCGGCTTCGCCACATCTCCCCGTTACCAATGAACTCGCCGTTCAGCTAGGAAGGTGAAATTTCATGTCTTACCCGTCAGCAAGCCTGCTTGAGCCGGGCGACATCGTGCTTACCGACGCCACTGGCGTTGCAGATATCCCGTGGAGGACATCGACGTCCTCCGTGACAGACGCCGAAACGACAGCCACGCCGGTACGGGCCGTCGGCACGGGCGCCAGTCGTGTGGTCGATCGTCCGGGCACGCGACACGAGCAGGGTGTCGCCTCGAGCGGGGGTGCCTCGTGACGAGTGACGTTGATGTTTCCTCGACTGATGTTGTCGAGTCGATTTCGGCCGGTGTGGCATGTCCGGACGCGGTCGCTTGCGAGGTGCTGGCGGGCGAGGCTGCTGTCAGCTTCGATCCGGTGTGGTGGGGCTTTCACGTCTCGCTCAACAGGCATGCGGTCAAGTTCCTGATGAACAACATCGACGAGCTGAAGCCGATGTTGAAGAAGTTGCACAAGAAAAACCCCAGGGTCGGCAGCATCGTCCAGCTCTACATTGAGCTGCGGAAGTGGTGGGTCAAGCTCATCGACCAGGGGACAGGGATCCGGTTCAGCTCGCCGTGGCTGGTTCCCGGTGCACTGGTGCCGACCGTCTGGCACGACGGTGAGGCACAGCCGCCGCCAACGCCTCCTCCTGGGGACACGGCGCTGTGGTGGGCTGCGTGGGAGAACGGCAAGGGGTGGGGCACAGACATGCGCTTCCCCAGCCATCACAGTGTCGCCGCGCCCGCGTTCTCGGTAACGAACAACAACACGTTCCTGTGCCTGCACCGCGGCGGCCATGATGACGAGCACCTGTACTTGACGGTGTTCAAGGACGGTGCGTGGTCCAAGGACGAGAAGCTACCGGAGGAGCACTGTTCCCCGGCCGGTCCGGGCATGGCCTGGCATCCTCAGCATGGCCTGTTCGCCATCTATGGCAGGAAAGTCGTCAGCTACCCATTGCATTGGACCAGACGGTCCGGCGATGGTATCTCCGGTACCTGGGACCAGGCCCGCCCGGCCGGCGACGCGTACAGCCTGTGGCGCCCGGCCTTGTGTGTGACGGGCGACAAGCTGGTGTGCGTCTACACCGACACGACGGTCGGGATCCAGGGGAGGTATCCCGTGACGTGGATGGAGATGGACCTGTCCCATCAACCGTGGACGTGGACGAAACCACAAGAGGTTCACGACGGCATGATGAGCCAACACGCGCCGGCGTTGACCGCCGCGACCGACGGGGTGCTCGTGTGCGCGTGGGAAGAACTTGGCAAGGTGAAGTGGATCATCAAGAAACCTGACGCCAACGCCTGGAGTGTCCCTCAGGAGGTGCCCGGTGCGACAACGAACCGGGGACCGGCTATCGCCTACTGCGCCGAGACCCACAACGAAGTGAATCTCGCGTTCGTGACCCACAGTGGTGACAACAGCCTGTCTTTGGTCACCGCCGACGTGCAGGATTTCACCAACTACCGGGTTCGCGAGTGGAACGCGCCGCAGCAACTCCCTCACCACTCCAGCTCCGTGACACCGGCCGTGACGTTCGGCTCTTACCGCCTGGAGGGCGGCGGCACCAACAAGCAGATCGTGTGTGTCCATCGCGGATACTCCAAATAAGCCCGCGCAGCACGCCCGTCCGCACGAGACATCCCGTTCATGACCACTGCGTAGTCGGCGTGGGTGTGTGCACCTGTGAGGGTGGGGCGTGCCAGCGCAGGCCGGTCACGACCTGTGCTGACCTACTCAAGGTCGCCGTGGTCGCGCTACCCGCCTCTGACTAGTGTCCTGAGTTTCTAATTCGTGCGCAGTAGCGTGCGAGGGAGTCGAGGATCTGGGCAGGGGTCTTGGTCCAGACATCGGGCCGTGGTTCGTCGTTCCAGGTCTGGATCCATGTGCGGATGTCGTGGTTGAGTGCGTGGACACTGGTGGCTGCCGTGTTGGAGTTTCTTGGTGGTGAGTTCGGAGAACCAGCGTTCGATGAGGTTGAGCCAGGAGTTTGAGGTCAGGGGTGAAGTGCACGGTGAAGCGGGGATGAACCGTCAGTCAGCGTTTGACCGCAATTCCGTGTTTTTCTAAGCTCAAGGCGCCCAGTCGGATCGGTCGCATTCGGCCCGCCCCGCCAGCTGATGCCATGTCCGCCAAACGGCAGGACGAGGAGCGGCGCGGGTTGCGTAGTTCTACTAATTGGGTTCAGAGAAGATTCGCGACGTCGACGACGTTGGGAAATTGCCCTTCCAGCACAGGAAAGGAAAGAAAGTCATGGGCCAATATAGATTGTCCGTCAAGCGATTCTGGTCTCTCATCATGGTCGCGGTGGCGACGTTCTGCCTCGTGGTTCCTGTCGGCGTTGCCTCGGCTGCCACGAAGAACGAAACCGGCATGTCCGAACCTCGCACCTGGCGTACCGTGAGGGGGATCGTTACCAACGACACCGGCGTCACCCTCCGTCTTCACGAGAAGGAGGTCTCCTACGGTACCTGGAACAAGAATTCAGAGCCTCCGAGCGAACTCAAGTCCGGAGAAACCGCCAACTTCGTGGCCGGTTACGACAGTACCTACTACGGCGTCAGTTTCCTCGTCGGATACAACTACGGGAACGATCATGTCTTCGAAGTCTGGGCTATTTGTGACGCTCACGACCCGAACCGTAGCGGCGTCGAACGGAGCGACTCCGACAAGTGGAAAGTTGTTCGCTTGGGCCACAACGGGGCAGAGACGAACTCTTACGTGGTGGAATGGCACATCACCCGCAAGTAGCCCCTGTGCGTTGATTGCGATGTCATCGATCACGCCCCAAGTAATGCAGTCGTGACCTTATCTGCCCGGTACCACTGTGCGTCACCATCATGCGGCTGGACTTCATCGGTCGTGCTTCGCACATCTTCGGCCGCGCCCACCGCCATTGCGGCGGTGGGCGCGGCGTGGAGCCACTTCCCGGCCCTGTCTCGTTCGGGTTCGTCGGCGGGTGAAGAACCTCCGCCCCCTTGTCCGGACCCACGTCACCCCTTCCGGGCGGTTCCGGCTGGACATGGACACCCGCTGCCGCGGTGCCGACCCCGCTGATCGTGAGGACGGTGATGACACCGACCAGGCCGCGTCGGATGGTCATGACGCTCAACATTGCGAAGTACGGTCTTTTCGTGTCCGACAGCGGAGAGTGTGGCCCTCCGACAGCGTCAGCGCGTGACGCGCTGGCACACCAGGTCCTGGCACCGATACGCGTCACCGCACGCCAGGCCGTCGTGAACCAGGCAAACCGTTGGCACACAACAGGTTGACCAACGAATGTCGTCTATCTGTCCACTGATCGCTGGCCGATTACCTTGACATGATGCCAATCAGTGTCATCAAGCCACATCGCTGTGGCGGCCGTGACCCGAACTGCCCGGGGTAAACCGGCGAATGCACTACGCCTGTCGAGCAGGATCAAGACACCGGCGACCGCCCACCGCTCTACCACTTGGCCGAGATGGCGAGGACACCGTCGGCCTGCTGGACCACCCCGGAAGCGTCCGCACCCTGTGCTCAATCATGAGCACCACCGGCAACCCCCTCGTGGCAGCCGTCCGAGGAAGCCCGGGAGAAGTTGCTGGCGCCCACACCCGATGACCGCGACGAGGCCATCGAGCACATCATCGACATCTTCCGTGTGTCATCGGCGCCAAGACCCGCGCCGACGCCGAAGAGGCACGGCGCCGCCAGTTCGCCGAAACCTCCTACGACTGCAGCTTCTACCCCAGGGCACCAAGAACCAGTTCGCCGCCATCCTCCACGCCCGCACCCGCACCGCCGACCTGGGCAGGCTGACCACGCCCACCCTGGTCATCCGCGGCGTCGAGGACAGCGTCATCAACATCACCGGCGGACAGGCCCACCCACAAGGCCATCCCCGGCTCCGAGTACACCCCGCACACCGCCATGGGCCACGACCTGCCCGAAGTCCGGTGGCCGAAACTGGTCGACGACATCGTTGCCACCGCACACCGAACGGCCGAGCCCCGACGCCGTCTGGGGCAACACGATCGGGTAACTCCCACCACTCCGCGGCACGAAAACCCCGGTCCTCATCGGAGCTTCCCACGCCCCACCCGGCTCGTCGCCGTGTACACCTGCGGCCGGAGCGTGTGTAAACCGGAGAGGTGGGCCAGCGACGCACCGCCCGCCACCGCGAGTTTGCTGGCGGCGGCGCTGGTCGATCGGACGGACGGCGAGGGACCGTACCGGTCACCGCGGACTTGCTCACGAGATCGGCTGGATGATCCCGACATAGCCGAACGGTTTCGGCGACGCACGGAAACCGCCGGTGTGCTGACCCAGCTATACCAGAAGACGAGCCCAACGCGGTAGGTCACGCTTGACCCTTGACGGTCGGCATCGCCACCCTCGACGGCGTGATCGCTCCCGGCAGACCGTCATGAGTATCCGGTTGATCGGAGCAATGGATGACACGGACGAGTGCGGTCGCCGCACCTCCGGGTGGCACCGGCCCGTTCGACAAGCACGGCGTAGACCCCTGCGGCTAGAACTGAAACGACGATTTCTTTCCTACCAGGCAGGGAGGTTCGCGATGCCCGTCCCGACACTCGACCACAGTGCCACCGGATACAGCCTGCGGCAGGCGTACTGGATGGCCGAGGCCGCCCAACTCGCCTACCAGCCACCGGAGACCATCGAGCAGACGGCACGGAAGTGGGGATTCGACCGGTTCCGCCACCACGAGACGACGTTCCGACCGCCGTTCCCGCTGGAGGACACCCAGGCATTCACCGCGGCCTGCGACCGCATGGTCGTCACCGCGTTCCGCGGCACCGAACCCAAGAAGATCCAGGACTGGCTCTCCGACAGCACCACCCCGCCCTGGCCCGGACCCGCCGGAACCGGCTTCGTCCACTTCGGCTTCGGCGAAGCCCTCCAGTCGATCTACCCGCAGGTGCGCGACGCGATCAGCGAGTTGCGCGACAACGACCAGACGATCTGGTTCACCGGCCACAGCCTCGGCGGCGCCCTGGCCGCCCTAGCCGCCATGCGCCTGCATTTCGAAGAACCACGACTGCTCGCCGACGGCGTCTACACCTTCGGCCAACCCCGCGTATGCGACCGCACCCTCGCCAAGGCCCACGACGAAGCGTTCCGCGACCGCACACACCGGTTCGTCAACAACAACGACATCGTCCCCCAGGTACCGCCCGAGCCTGCGTTCCACCACACCGAGGCAGTGCATTACATCGACGCCAACGGCAAGATCCGCGACAGCATGACCGTTCTCGGCGGTCTCGCCGACCGCGCCAAGGGCCTGACTGCCGACCCTTTCGCCCCCGCAAGCGACGGCGTCCGCGACCACGTCATGAACCGCTACCTCGAAGCCCTGCGCACCAACGCAGGCTGACCCCGACGCGTCATCGCGCTTGCCGGAACCCCGTTCGTCTCAGTCAAGCACTGGTTGGTCAAACACCACTTCACTCGACCCCATGGCCCGTGATCAGCACGGCAGGGTGATCGGCACGCTGCTGCGATTGGCGCACTTCAGCACCGATCACGTCGGCGACGAACCGTGTGGCCAGTTCCCGCAGCTTGATGTTGACGCATTGGGACCGTTCGACCAGCACCGCGAACGCCTCGTCGGCGGGGAACCGGTGGGCGGCCATGATGATGCCCTTGGCCTGGTCGATCACCGCCCGGCACGTCAGTGCCTCCCGCAGGTGAGCGATGTGCTCCCGGCTCGCAGATAATGGCGCGCGGTGCGCAGCGCGGTCACTGCCGCGGTGGTACATCTCCAGCAGCGCAGCGTCGAGCTCACGGAACTCGTGGAGGTCGTGCCCGTAAAGTTGAGCGAGCCGTGGTACTCCCGATCGATGAACAGCGGAGCCGACAAGTAACTGGACACGCCGCGCCGACTGGCCGCATCGGCGAACATCGGCCACCGCTGATGCGCCTCACCCACCGACACCCGCACCCCCTTCCCGCCGTGCGCCGACCCTGCGACCATGGACCCAACCCTGTTCAACAAGACCACAAACCCATCGTGATTTGCTGGTTCAAACAAGCCGCAACCCATGTGCTCGACTGAGTCCCCCGGCTACCTCGATCTGCTCGACCGCTACGGCATTGGCTGGGTCGAACGCCGCCCGGCACAGTCCTCTACGAAGACGACGTTCAAGTGCTCACCCGGCCAGCCGACACGCCAGTCAGGACTCATACACTGACCAGCGCGTAACCCACCATCGCGACCGGACTCAACGGATGTATCTCCGACGAAGGTCGGAAGAGATCTCCCGAGTTCTCTGCGACCGCACCGCCCCATTGTCCCGTCCGGCGGCGTGGCTGCCACCGCCCGTCGGGGACGTCGTGATCGACGCCACGGCAGGACAGGTGCGGGTGTGGTTCGGTGACCGTCACACGGCGTGGGTCAGCGCCCACAGTCGTTGTCCAGCACGCTGGTCAGTTTCGTGCTTTCGGCGGGAGTGACGGTCAGGGCGTAGCTGTATTTCACCTGGATCCATGCCCGCACGTACATGCAGTGGAACCGCTGGTTGAGCGGCATCCATTGGTCCGGGGATTTGTCACCTTTGGACCGGTTGGTGTACTGGTCCACCGCGATCAACTGCGGCCGAGCGGTGTCGTTGGCGAACGCACTGCGCCGGGATGGCAGCCACTTGTTGGCGCCGGACATGTAGGCGTGCTTGGCGGGCACCACATGGTCAACATCGATCTTGGATGGTTGGTCGATCCACGACGTGTCCGAGTCGTAGCGCGAGATCCACTTTCCCTTGGTGATCTTGCAGTTGGCGTCGGTGGTGACACCTTTGCCGTCTCGCTTGAGGATGGTGTTGCGGGTGGAACACTTCGACCCCTTCGGTGTGGTCCACGCGAAGTCCTTCCGGTCGTAACCAGCGCCAGTGTTCAGCGCGTCGACCTTGAGCTTGCCCAGATAGGTCTTTGCCGTTTTCTTGTCCACTGGAACGGGAAACCCCGCTACTAGCCGTTGCGAGCCCACCGCCGCTGGCGCGTCCGCCGTCGAGCCTGCCGCCGCCACCCCGGCCGCAGGCACCACGACCGCAGGCACCACGACCGCCAACACAGCCGTCATCGTGACCCCTACTCGCATTACCTGTCGCAACATCGTCACGCCTTTCGTCTTGGTCCCCCGATATGTGCTTGAAGGTCACCAGGTTTCGCCGTCAACGAATGCCCCTGACCGGCGCGTCCTCATGTCGGTCTGTTCCTGACCAACGCGAACTCCTGGCAGAGCAGCGCTTGTAGCAGCCTCGGGCCTGCCAGGAGTTCCCGTCCGCGCACCCAAGGTCCTCCACCCCGTCAAGGCTGCGGGGCAGGGGAGATCAGGAGCGGTGTGCCGTGCGGGGCGAGTCCGACTGACGGCTCACTTGCACTGCACATACTGGAATTTCACGTATGGCTCGTGACTGGTGCTGGATCCGCGCAGGCACTGGTTCTTCGCGGGCGCGTCCTTGAGCACGGCAGCGGCCTCATAGAGTTTCTTGCAGGCTGCCTTCGCGAGGGTGCCGTACTTCTTCTTGAGGAAGTCGCACGCAGATGCCTCGCCGGCCTTGTACGCGACGTGAGCTGCGACCGTCTCGTTGTGATTCAGTATTTTTTCGATCCTGGGGTCGAGCTGGCCATCATCCTGCTGGATCACGTCGGTCGCGGGGCTGATGGTGGCTTCAAGCTGACTGGAAGCATTGGCGATCCCGCCGCCACCCAACACGGCAAACGTCGCCGCAGTGGCAACCAGACCTGCTCGGAAACGCGTCAAAGTGGGCACCGTCGTCCGTCCTTAGTAGATTGATCAGGTCGCGATACTCAGGCGTGAGTCCTTACTTGCAAAGCGCCCGGACTGGCCTAGTCGCCCGCAGTCGGCCATGTCACGGGGCGATCGTGTGCGGCCGAACCGAAAACCGTCGGTGCACCAATCCTTCCGGCACTTGACCCTTCCGCACTGGGCCGCATCACGTGGCTTAAGCATGGGCGGCCTGAGAAACGAGGGCAACCCCGCAAAGAATCATCCTGCTCGCAGGTGACGACGCGACGGCGACGTGTGCCGAGTGTGACCCCGTCCGACGGCCGTGCCCGCCGACGGGCCTGGTCAAACCACCTAGATGGGCCTCTGACCGTGTCCAGCGGCCGGACCTCCCACAGCCAACCGTCGTCGATGACATTGTCGAGGCCAACCTCGACGCGGACGTCCGGATCGACAGCCCGGAGGCATCACCACCGCCTCGCCCCCGATGCGCCACGCTCGACATGAGCCCAGCCCACTGCCATCGGGGACGAGACGACCCGCCGGGGCCACGGGAACACCTCCCGTGGCCCACGCACACCACACCCGGACCCAGCGGTCACCCTCCACGGCACTCCAGCCCATTGTGCTCGGCGATCCATCTATCACGTCCACGGGCGCAGCCCGCGCGCGGGCGCTACTCGCCGCTACGGGTGCGTTTGGCGGCAAGACACACCATGCTGGTTCAGTTCGACGCATCATTTACTGGTCATGGTGTATGTTCTGGGCTGTGATCGAACAGGATGTGGTGATCGGGTCACTTGGTCGAGCGGGTGTCCTGACTGGTGTTCGGTGGGCGTTTCAGTCTGCTGTCGACCGTTCCCTGCAGGAGTTCTCCGAGGCTGACGGTCACGACAACGCTCTGCTCGGCAACATCCGGTACACGCTGTTCCGAGACCGGCTCGACCGCGTGTTCTCGTGCGAGCGATACGCCGTTCGTGCCGGTGATGTCGACGCGGACCTTGATCAGCTGTACGACAAACTGTCCGATCGCGACATCGACACCATGCCGAGGCTCGATCCGTCGTTGGTAATTCGATCGGATCTGAGCGGTAGCCCGGGCTGGGTGCACGACGGGCTGCGGTTCCTGCTCGCTTCCTGTGATTACGGCAAGATCGACAAACTGCGTTGGGATCGGAAAAGCTTCATCAAGCAGCAGGTGGCCAAGCAACGCGGTCCGTACCCGCTGCAGTCGACCCTGTTCGAAGGGTGCCCTCCCGAGGAGTTGGGTGGTTTGGAAGCAGTGCTCGCCGCTTCCAGGCAGCTTGACGTGCCCACCTATGTCGTCGGTCATAGCCTGTCTGCGCTGACGCAGCAGTACGAACTCGTGCTCGGAAGCCCTCAAATGAACGGCGACGGCGGCCCGCCGTGGCGCTGGCGGCACAACCTTCTCGACGGGCAACTCGCTGGCGGCGGCCGACGCGGGAGTAGCACTCCGCTGCCGCCTGGGCCGAACACGGAGCCAGATGCTTCTGTGCGTTTGCGCCGCCCAGCGAGCGAGCGCCGTGGAGATCATGCTAGTGGTAACACGTGAGTTCTCGTGCGCAGACCGGCCACCGCACCGCGGACGCGGCAGCCCTGTTCGATGGAGACCGCCTGAAGCTGGCCAGGCAACTCGCGGGACTGCGGAAAAGTGATCTCGCGGGACTTGTCGGCAAAAGTGCGACCGCTGTGGCGGCCTGGGAGTCGGGTGCCAAACGGCCAACGGCTCCCACGGTGGCGCAGCTGGCCTTGAGCCTGGCTGTAGACCCGGGGTTCTTCGTGGTTCGCGCGGACGATGTAGGGGCGATCAGTGCCGCTCCGCACTTCCGGTCGCTGCGCTCGACCAGTCAGCTCGCTCGGGATCAAGCGTTCGCGTATGGCAGAGTCGCGGTCGACATCGCGGCGAGTCTCGAGCGACACGTCGAGTTCCCGGAGCCAGACCTCCCTAGCCTTCCTGTAGATGTCGACGACCGCGATGGTGACGGGCCCGAGCGCGCTGCGCGGTTGGTTCGGACTGAGTGGGGCATGGGAACGGGACCCGCTGGTCATCTGGTCCGGCTCCTGGAGAACCGCGGCGTGCTCGTCGTGTTCAGCCCACCGCAAGCCGCGTCCGTGGACGCTTATTCGTTTGATACGAAGCTGCGTCCTGTGGTGGTGCTGAATCCGGTCAAGTTGGACTACTACCGGCAGCGGTTCGATGTCGCGCACGAACTTGGCCACCTGGTCATGCACGCAGATGCTGAACCAGGTGGCCACGTTGTCGAAGATCAAGCGCACCGGTTCGCCGCCGAGCTGTTGATGCCCGCCAGCGAACTTCGAGGCCTCCTTCCAGCAGTCATGGGTGGGGGAGTGTGGCGAACTCTGGCACAGCTGAAGGAACAGTGGGGCGTCAGCATGCAGGCTCTGCTGTACCGCGCCCGCTGGCTCGGGAAGCTGAGTGACGTCTCCTACCGCAATGCGATGACGACGATCTCCTCACGGGGATGGCGACGCAGCGAACCCGGACTGATCAACATCATTGAGCAACCGTCGTTGCTGCCGCGAGCGATTGAGCTTCTGGGACAGGAAGATATCGGTGAAGAGGCTCTCGTGGAGCAATGCCGCATCCCGCCTGCATTGTTTCGAACCGTCACCGCACGAACGCCGGCCGTGGCCCCTTTTGTCGATGCTGGCAAGTCAACAGTGAGATCGGACCACCAAGACAGTGCGCAGGTGGTATCCCTGTTGGACAGTGCGACGCGTCAGGATTCCGTCAAGATAACGCACAACTGACGGGAGTGGGCTCGCTGTCCGGGAACCGTGGCCCTGGCCGTCGCATCGCCTCGGTTGACATCGGAGCCGACCGTGCCACGGGTAGTTGCGTGTGCTGGGTACGACGTTCGAGATCGGCTTCCGCTTCAGCGATCGCATCGCCTTCTGTTGCCAGCTGTGTCGCACCCGCCCGACACGGTCATCACAGCGAATTCTGCGACGTGACCTGTTCCAGCCGGCTCTCCAAGTCCTCGGCGCGATGGGCAACCACGTCGCTGTGTGGGCCGTGCGCGACTGCATCACCAACATCGTGCAGATCACCGCTATGCCAACAGAATCCTTGGCACAAGCACTAGTCGACCAGT